>JBGPJN010000192.1:0-5716 GCA_041485445.1 Dehalococcoidia bacterium | reverse complement strand
GTCCAGGGCGATGGGATCGCCGTAGTTTTCCGCCAGCTTCTCCATCATCTGGTGGATGCGCGGGATGTTGTTGTTGGCCGAGCAGATGTAGGCAATCAGGCATTCCCAGGGCTCCTGGCGCAGCACCCGCAGTCCCGGATACTGGTCAACCATGGCGGCCACCCGTGCGTCCTGCCGGATCTCTCGGTAGACCGCGTCCAGGTCGTCGTCCAGGCGGAAGTAGGAGCGCAGCAGGGGCGCCAGCGCGGCCTCGGAGCAGGGAGCGCCGCGGAACTCCACCGCGCTGCCGCAGTGTTCACTGGCGGCAGACTGGGCGGCGGAGCGGGCCTGGCGGACCCGGATGAAGTTGCCCTTAACCACCCCGCTGAACCAATCCCCTTCCCGACGCCAGCGGTGGGCCTGACCGCCCTCCAGGCTGGAGGCCAGGTCAAGGGGCTGGTCAACGGCCAGAAGCATGGAGCCTACCGGGCCTCACCCACCCACTGGGCCGCCAGGGGCCCCACGCTGGCCAGCACGCTGGGCTTCATGGTGCAGGGCGGGATTGAGCGGATGAATGCCTGCCCGTAAGACCGGCCCGTGATGCGCCGGTCCAGCACCACCAGGGTGCCCTTATCCCCCTTACGCCGGATCAGCCGCCCGATGCCCTGGCGGAAGCGCAGCACCGCCTGGGGCACCGAGTACTCGCTGAAGGCGTCCTTGTACTGGTCCGAGCGGGCCTTGACGATGGGGTCGGTGGGCACCTGGAAGGGCAGCCGGGTCAGCACCAGGGCCTTCAGCACCCCGGCGGGCAGGTCCACCCCCTCCCAGAAGCTGCTGGTGCCCAGCAACAGGCTCTTGGGATTGGCGGAGAAGCGGCGGATGAGCTGGGGCGGCGAGCCGTCAACGCCCTGGGCCAGCACCTGGATGCCTTCCGCCAGCAGCGGCGTGCGCACCGCCTGGGCCACCGACCGCAGGGCGGCATGGGAGGTGAACAGGGCCATGGTGTGGCCGCCCAGGGACCTGCTCAGGCCCAGCAGCACCTGGGACACAGCCTGGGAGTAGCCGTCGGCCTGAGGCGCGGGCATGTCGTCGGGGATGAGCAGCAGGGCCGCCTTCTGGTAGTCGAAGGGCGACCCCACCAGCAGCTCCTCGCTGTCCTCGGGCACCCCCAGGCGCTGGCGCAGGTAGCTGAAGCTGCCCTGGGTGCTGAGGGTGGCGCTGGTCAGCACCGCGCACTCCTTCTGGGCGAAGAGCATCCTGGTCAGCAGGCCGCCCACCTCCAGGGGCGCGGAGTGGAAGACGATCTCGTTGTTGTTGCCCTCCCGGGCCAGCCAGTGGATGCTGTGGTCGTCGGGGGCGGCCAGGATGGCGCCCAGCTGCCCGCGAAGCTGCGACAGGTTATCCTGGGCAGTGGCCGCCTCCATTACCAGCGTATCCCGGTCGCCGGTTGCTCCGGAAGCGGAAGCGGTGGACTCCAGGTACCTCTGCAGCGCATCCAGCCGCTGGACGGCTTGCCCCGCGACCACGTCCAGGTTCTCCCAGGCCAGGGCCACGTCGGCCCAGGTCCGGTGGCCCCGGGCCTGGCGGGTGAGCAGCACCTGCGAAGCGTCGTCGCCGCCGGCGGCCTGGCCCTCCAGGAAGCGCTCCGCCGCGCCCCACAGCAGGCCCCAGAGCTGCCGCAGCCGGGGCGCCAGGGTATCCACCCCGCTGACCGCACTTTCGCCCTGCTGCCGCACCACCGAGGCCAGTCCCTCGGCCCGCAGGGCCAGACGCACCGCGCCCAGCAGGCGGCCCTGCAGGTCCATCTCCTCGTCCAGCCGGTTGGACGCCACCTGAAAGCCGAACTGGCGGGTGGCCTCCTCCTCCAGGTTGTGGGCCTCGTCAATAATCAGGTACTGGTGCTCGGGGATCAGGCTGCCGCCGTGGGCCAGGTCCGACAGCAGCAGGGCGTGGTTCACCACGATCAGGTGGGCCTGCTCGGCCCGCTCCCGGGCGCTGCGCAGGAAGCAGGCGCCGCCGTCCCGCAGGCCGGGGCACCAACCCTTCTCGCCTGCGGACACCCGGTTCCAGGTGAAGGCGTCGCGGCCCGACAGGTTCAGCTCCCCCCGGTCGCCCGAGGTGGTGTCCTGGAGCCACACGCCAGTCTTGCCCAGCAGCCGCGCGTCGTCCACCGTGGGGCTTTCGTTGCGGGCCAGGTGGCCCCAGCGGCGCAGGCAGAGGTAGTTGGCGCGCCCCTTCAGGGGGGCCGCCTTCACCAGACCGGGCGGCAGCAGGCCAGCGCCTTCCAGCACCTGGACCAGGGCGGGTATGTCCTTGCGCAGCAGTTGCTCTTGCAGATTTATGGTGTTGGTGGAGATGACCACCCGCTGCCCCCGGGCGGCGGCAAAGAGCACCGCGGGCAGCAGGTAGGCCATGGACTTGCCCACGCCGGTGCCGCCCTCCACCACCAGGTGGTGGCCCTTCTTCATGGCCTGGGTCACCGCCGCCAGCATCTGGGTCTGTTCCGGGCGGTGTTCAAACCCCGGAAAGGCGCAGGCAAAGGGGCCCTCCGGTCCCAGCAGGCCCAGCATCTTGGCCTCGTCCAGGGCGACGCTGCCGTCGGCGCGTCGCTTCTCCGGCCGCCCCAGTCGCAAGGCCAGGTGCTCCAGGTCCAGGCCGGTGAGGCCCACCGCGGAGGGCTGCCCGCCCGGTTCGGCCCGCGCCGCCAGGCCCGCCAGCAGCGGGGCGATGGACCACCGGCTGCGCGCGGCCAGGCCGCCCAGGTAGGCCAGCAGCCCCGGGTCCGCCTCAGCGGCTTTGGCCAGCAGCGCCACAAACACGCCGTGGGTGGCCCGGGCGTCGCCCAGCGCCCGGTGGGCGTCGGTGTGAGTCACGCCCAGCAGGGTGGACAGGGCGCCCAGGGAATACTCCTGACCGCGGGGCAGGAACACCGAGGCCAAGTCCCAGGTGTCGTAGCTGGGGTTGGCTAGGCCCAGCCCGTGGGAGTCCAGGAACCGGAGGTCAAAGGCGATGTTGTGGCCGACGATGGGGTGGCCGCCCACAAAGGCCGCCAGGTCCGCGGAGACGGTGGTGAAGAAGGGGGCGCGCCGCACCTGGCTGGGGGAGATGCCGGTGAGGCGCTGCACGAACTCGGGGATGGCCCGGCCGGGGTTGATGAAGGTCTGGAAGGTGTCAATCAGCCGGTCGCCCTGGAACTTGACCGCGCCCACCTCGATGATGGCATCGCGGGTGTGGTCCAGCCCGGTGGTCTCCAGGTCCAGGGCAACACAGGTCTGCTGGAAGGGCGCCGATGCCAGGAGAGATTCAGCCAGGGGCATGGAAACAATTCGCTTTCTAGTCCCGATTCATCGGGACTTGGCCTGATTGGGGCGTCAGGCCCCTTGGCCCGCGCCCGCCTGGTAACAAACTGGCCCTAATAACCGCAGAGCACGCAGAGGCCGCAGTGATAACCTGTAAGGGTAGACCCAGGGAGCCTGCCCTTGGAGCAGCCCGACTCGTCGAGGTGCTCCTGACATGAATTCTCTGCGTACTCTGCGCTCTCGGCGGTGAATTGTCCACCCGGCTCTAAGGAGTATAAGGCCGGAGGTGCCCGGTGCGCAGCCCCACCACCGGAAAGAACATCTTGGAATGCAGCCCTTTCAGGAACTCGGCCTCGGTGTGCACCTCGTCGCGGAAGGCGGTGACGAACTTGCCCAGGCCGTGCACCGAGTGGGCGTCGCTGCCGCCGGTAACCGGCAGGTCCAGCAACCCGGCCACACTCATGGCGAACTGGTTCTCCCGGTCCGTGGTGCCGCCGTTGGCCACCTCAACGGCGTGGGCCAGCTTGAATACCGGGTGGTCCAGGGCCTGCTCCGGGCGGGTTGGCAGGCGGTCAGATGCCGATGGGTACAGATACGGCCGGCCCCGTCCCTGGGGCGACAGCACCCCCCGGAAGGGATGGGCCGAGACCACAAACCCGCCCTGGGCATCGGCCGCGTGGCGCAGCTCCGCGGCACGGCTGAACCCCGACTGGTACCCGTCCAGCCCAAAGGCCAGCATGTGCCCCAGGTCGGTGTCCACCTCCATGGCCCGCACCAGCACCACGTTGTGGCGGCTGGCAAAGCGCTGGAACTCGTGCCGGTCCCAGGGACCGCTGTGCTCGGTGATGCACAGGCCCAGCAGGCCCAGCCGCTCGGCCTCCAGCACCAGGTCCTCGGGGGAGAGGCTGCTGTCGGCGCTGCCCTTGGTGGTGTGGATATGCAGGTCAAATAAACGGGCCATGTCTAAGCTCGATTGTATCGGGGCGCTCACTGCCGCGTCAATGGCGGCGAGTCAGTGCGCAGGGCCTTTTCATTTTCGATCTGCCCGTAGGGGCGCACCTGCGTGTGCGCCCTGGTCTGCCCCTCCAGCCGTAGGGCAGACACATAGGTCTGCCCCTACCTTTGGGAAGAATGAAACGGCCCTGCTCCGTTGTGATAGCTGGTAACTGAAGGGGGTGTAGGGTGAAAAGTGAAGCTGAGTGCTGGCGCCACTGGCGCTCATGCCCCTGCTGAGTCTGCTGCTGACTCTGGTGTAGAACCTGTTGCCGCGCATCTGGCCCCGGCGCCTAGAGCCTTTCTATGGTCCTGCTCCGACGAGTCGGGGTCGGTCGAGTAGTCCCGATTCTATCGGGACGTATCGAGACCACGCGGGGCGTTGACATCCCCGTTTCATCGCCCTATGATGCTCCCATTCTGGATATGCCAGGAGGTGCACCGTGGCTACCAAGAAAAAGCTAAGTCTGGAGATAATCTACTGCCAGCCTTGAGGGCACGCCCTGCGCGCTGCCTGGATGGCAGGCGAAGCCCTCAGCCGGGTGGGTGACCGAATATCCAGCTTCAAGCTCACCCCCGGGTCCCACGGCAAGTTCGATGTGATTGTGGACGGCAAGGTGGTGGCGGAACACAAGCACTTGCCCGACGCCCACCTGTTCCCCGACCTCCAGGACCTGCTGACGGCCATCGCCGAGCGGACCGGCGAGGCGGTGCCGGGGCATCACCACTAACCGGTCTAACGCCGGGCAGAAGATCTCTGCCAGTCTGCCAACCGGCATGGGCCGCAGGGGCGGGTTTGAGACCCGCCCCTGCCTATTATTGCCTTGGGGATTATTACCTCGGGGCTCCCTGACCCATCACACCCCGGAGATAACCTCGGTTTGGAAATCCAGCATCTCCAGGTCAGGCCGGGTCTCGGCGACAAAGGTCGCCACCGCCGCCATCATCTGGTCGGCGTGGGCGGCGTCGTTGGTCACGCAGCACACCGCCAGGGTCAGGCGCTGCCACAGATCGTCGTCCGCCTCCTCAGCCACCGCCACGTTGAACTGATTGCGGATGCGGGCGGCCAGCGACCGGGCCGCCTGCCGTTTGTCTTTCAGGCTCTGGGCCTGGGGCAGTCGCAGAGTCAGCCGGCACACGCCAACGAGCAAGGCGCACCCCCGTAGAGTTCGTCAGAATCTTGGAAGCGTAGCAGTTATGGAGCCTTGCATTGATCCCTAAACCGCTCGTGGTGAGCTTGTCGAACCATGCGCCTGCAACCCTTCGACAAGCTCAGGGTGAGCGGGTAGGGTGCCCAGTTTAGCAACCAGTGCAAGGCTCTATAGGTCCTTGTCATTCCGGCGCAAAGCCTGCCCCGGCGAAAGCCGTGGGCCGGAATCCATCATCCTTCCGCGGAAGGGTCAACCACGCTTGTCTCTGGACACCGGCCTTCGCCGGTGAGACGG
>JBGPJN010000191.1:0-5749 GCA_041485445.1 Dehalococcoidia bacterium | reverse complement strand
GTGTGACCAGTTGGCGGTGCAAGCAGCCCAGCAGCCCAACCTGCCAGTGGACCCTGGATACAAGGTCGGCGCGAACAGTCTAGAGTAACATCGGCAAAAAAGGAGCGGCCGGCCTCTTGCGAGCGGGGTCGCTGAAGGAGCGGCCCACTGCCGGTCGCTGAACGGCTAGAGTCTATCCCAACCGCCGCCGCAGGTCAACCCAGCTTGAGAGGTGTTACCCGCCATGCCCACCTACATCTACCTGGTCCAGATGGACATCCCGGCGCGTTTGGAAGCCGAGTTCAACCGAATCTACGACACCCAGCACGTGCCCAACATCCTCAAGGCCCCCGGCGTGCGGGCTTGCACCAGGTACAAGCTGGTGTCCGCCGACGTGGCGGGTGTGGCCCGCTACGCCGCCCTGTACGAAGTGGACTCTCCGGACAGCCCGGACAGCCCCGGCTGGAAGCGCCAGTCGGAGCTGGGGGATTGGCCCACCAAAATCCGGCCCCACACCACCAACCGCTCCCACATCACCTTCCAGCGCGTCCCTTAGCCGGCGGGGAATCGCTTGGGCCAGGCTATTCCCTTTCCGTCACAAACACCTCACAAATCTGCGTCATCCTTCCCCAATGCTGCCAATTATCGTCGCTCTGTTGCGCTGCGGGTCTTCAGTGGCTACAATGGCCCCAGAGCCATAGACCGCCGGGCGCTGGTGCCCTCACGTAGCGGGCACTGTGGAACCGTCCACTCCTTGCGGGCGTCCGGGCGGGCCGAAAATCTGCCTCAAGATAAGGGGGAGGTTTATGCCCAGGATCGACGCAGCCAGTCTCCGAAACGTGGCGCTGCTCTCCCACAGCGGCGCCGGCAAGACCTCGCTGTGCGAGGCCCTTTTGTTCAACGCCAAGGTCATCAACCGCATGGGTCGCGTGGAGGACGGCAACACCGTCTCCGACTACGAGCCCGAAGAGATCAAGCGGCGGGGCAGCATCCAGACCACCCTCATCGCCTGCCCCGGCAACAACTCCAAGGTCAACTTCCTGGACACCCCCGCCTATGACGATTTTGTCAGCGAGGTGGTGTGCGCCCTGCGGGTGGTGGAGAGCAGCCTGATCCTGGTGACGGCCCAGTCCGGCGTGGACGTAGGCACCGAACGCGCCTGGCGCATGTCCCAGGCGCAGAGCCTGCCCCGCATGTTCGCGGTCAACAAGATGGACCGGGAAAACGCCAACTTCTCACGCTGCGTCACCGACATTCAGGCCACCTTCGGCAAGAAGTGCGTCCCCTTCCAGTTGCCCCTGGGTTCCGTCCAGGACTTCAAGGGCGTGGTTAGCGTGGTCAACCCACCGGCCCAGGTGCCGCCCCAGTTGGCAGAGGAGTTCAAGGCGGCCCGGGAGCGGCTGGTGGAGGCGGTGGCGGAGTCCGACGACGCCCTGGCCGACAAGTACCTGGAAGCCGGCGAGCTGACCGCGGAGGAGGTCATCAAGGGCGCACGGGCCGCCGTGTTGCAGGGCAAGCTGATGCCGATCCTGGCCTGCTCGGCCACCCTGAATGTGGGCGTCAGCGAGTTGCTGGAGATGGTGCGGGAGTTCATGCCCTCGCCCAAGGAGGGCCGCAAGCCCACCCTCAAGGGCGCAACTGCGCCCGATGCGGCCTTCGACGCCAACCCCGACGGCCCCCTGGCCGCCCTGGTGTTCAAGACCACCGCCGACCCCTTCGTTGGCAAGTTGTCCCTGTTCCGCGTCTACCGGGGCGCCGTGAAGAGCAACTCCGAGGTGTGGAACAGCGGACGCGGGCAGGCGGAGCGCATCGGGCAGCTCTATCTGCCCAGGGGCAAGTCCCAGGAGAATATAACTGAGCTTTGTGCGGGGGACATTGGCGCCATTGGCAAGCTGGCCACCACCGGCACCAGCGATACCCTGTGCGCCCGGGACCAACAGGTAACCTTCGAGCCCATCGCCATCCCCACCGGTTTCTACAGCGTGGCGGTCTACCCCGCCGGCAAGGCCGACCTGGACAAGATGTCCATCGCGTTGGCCCGCATCGTGGAGGAGGACCCCAGCCTGCGGTTCTCCCGGGATGCCAGCACCAACGAGACCCTGCTCACTGGCCTGGGCGACGCCCAGATTGACGTGGCCATGGAGAAGATCCGCCGCAAGTTTGGCGCCGACCTGAAGGTGCGCCTGCCCAAGATACCCTACAAGGAGACCATTAGCCGGGTGACCCAGATAGAGCACCGCCACAAGAAGCAGTCCGGCGGCCACGGCCAGTACGGCCACGTGGTGCTGCGGCTGGAGCCCCTGGGCCGGGACCAGGGGTTTGAGTTCACCTCGGAGGTCGTGGGCGGCCGGGTGCCCAAGGAGTTCCTGCCGGCGGTGGAGAAGGGCGTGATCAAGGGCATGGAGGAGGGGCCCCTGGCCGGATGCCCCATTGTGGACGTCAAGGCGGTCATCTACGATGGCAGCTACCACGACGTGGACTCCAATGGCATCTCTTTTGAAATCGCGGGCAACCAGGCGCTGCGCAAGGGCGTGGCCCAGGGCAGCCCCGTGCTGCTGGAGCCCATTGTCAAGCTGACGGTCACGGTGCCCGAAGGCAACACCGGCGAGGTGATGAGCGACCTCAACGGCAAGCGCGGGCGCATCCTGGGCATGAATCCTCAGGGCAACTTCACCACCATCGAGGCCCAAGTGCCCCAGGCCGAGGTGCGGCGCTATGCCCAGGACTTGCGGTCGGTGACCCAGGGGCGCGGCGTCTACCAGTTGCAGTTCGACCACTATGAGCCGGTGCCGCCCAACATCGAGCCGCGGGTCATCGAAGAGGCCAAGCGGGCGCGGGAGGCGGAGAAGTTGTAGCCCCCAAGCTGATTGGTTCCCGGTACCATAATGGCGGGCCCCGATGCACATCGGGGCCTTCTTTCGATCAGGAAGGCAAGCTCTGGTGGGACTGACGAAATCCCCCCTCGCCCCCCTTTGCAAAGGGGGGTTGGGGGGATTTGCGCCGCAACTACTTTCCAACCTATGGGGTTAGTTATTTGTGGAAGGGGCGCTAGGAGCCGAATTGTTAAGGGAATCTACGTTGGGGGTGAGCTAATGCCTGCAATAGTCTGGGACATACGCCGGGAAGGGCGAGCCTGGAATGGAGATGAAGTGAGGTCACGGTATAACCTGACTCCTGAAAAGATTGAGCTGATACGAGGCAAGTTGTTCTGGAGTGAAGAAGCCCGGCTGAACATGCTGGGTCTCCTGTTGGAAAACGTTGGCATTGACCAAGCTGTTCGCCTTGGCGACGCCGATGTTTGGCGCCAGGCCATATCCCAGCCTGGTGCTTGATTGTCACCGGAGGTTGCCTTGACCGCCTAGAAGCCCCACGCGGGCTGGTACTCGCCAAAGACCTCCCGAAGCACGCCCATCATCTCGCCCAGGGTGGCGTAGGCCTTCACCGCCTCCAGCAGCGGCGGCATCAGGTTGTCCGAGCCTCTGGCGGCCTGGGACAACGCCCGCAGCTTCTGCGCCACGTCCCGGCCGTTCCGCTGGCGGCGCACCTGGTTCAGCCGCGCCAGGTGGGCCTGCTCCCCGGCCCGGTCCACCCGCAGCAGCGGGATCGCCAGCGCCTCGTCGGTCACGTACCGGTTCACGCCCACGGTGACGCGCTCGCCCCGGTCCTCCTCCCGCTGGTAGCGGAAGGCCGCGTCGGCGATCTCCCGCTGGAAGAAGCCGGCTTCCAGGGCCGGGATGACGCCGCCCAGGTCCTCCACGCGGCGGAAGTAGTCCCGCGCCCCGGCCTCCACCTGGTTGGTCAGCGCCTCCAGGAAGTAGCTGCCCCCCAGGGGGTCCACCGTGCTGGTGACCCCGGTCTCGTGGGCGATAATCTGCTGGGTGCGAAGCGCCTGCAGGGCGGCCTGCTCCGAGGGCAGCGCCCACGCCTCGTCCTTGCCGTTGGTGTGCAGCGACTGGCAACCGCCCAGCACCGCGGCCAGGGCCTGCAGCGAGACCCGCGCCACGTTGTTCTCCGGCTGCTGGGCGGTGAGGCTGGCGCCCGAGGTCTGGGCGTGGAAGCGGAGCCAGCAGGAACGGTCGCTGGCGGCGTGGAAGGTGTCCCGCATCTCGGTGGCCCAGATGCGGCGGGCGGCGCGGAACTTGGCGATCTCCTCGAAGAAGTCGTTGTGCACGTTGAAGAAGAAGCTCAGGCGGGGCGCAAACTCGTCCAGCGCAAGCCCACGGTCCAGGCAGTGGCGCACGTACTCAAAGCCGTCGGCCAGGGTGAAGGCCAGCTCCTGCACCGCGGTGGAGCCGGCTTCTCTAATGTGGTAGCCGCTGATGCTCACCGGGTTCCACTTGGGCAGGTGGCGGGTGGCGAACTCAATGGTGTCCACCACCAGGCGCATGGAAGGCGCCGGGGGGAAGATGTACTCGTTCTGGGCCAGATACTCCTTGAGGATGTCGTTCTGGAGGGTGCCGCCCATCTGGTCCAGGGCCACGCCCTGGCGCTGGGCCACCGCGATGTACATGGCCCAGATGATGGCCGCCGGGGCGTTGATGGTCATGGAGGTGGTGATTTGGCCCAGCGGGATGCCGTCGAACAGCGCCTCCATGTCGGCCAGGGAGGAGATGGCCACGCCGCACTTGCCGAACTCGCCGGCGGCCTTGGGGTCGTCGGTGTCGTAGCCATACAGGGTGGGCATGTCGAAGGCCACGCTGAGGCCGGTCTGGCCCTGGGACAGCAGGAATTTGAAGCGGGCGTTGGTGTCCTGGGGCAGGCCGAACCCGGCGAACATGCGCATGGTCCACAGCCGACCCCGATAGCCCGTGGGGTGCACGCCCCGCAGGTAGGGGAACTGCCCCGGCAGCCCCATGTCCCGCGCGTAGTCGCTGCCCCGCAGGTGCTCCGGCGTGTAGACGGCTTCCACCGGAATCTGGGAGGGCGTGTGGAAGTGCGCCGGGCGCTGGGACTCGGCGGCGTCCTCCCCGGGAGTGGCGCTGGGGCCGGGCAGCTTGTGAGGATCGGCTGGAGACACTGGAGGGCTACCTCCACCTGGACTCACCAGGACTGGTTCCAGTCTAAGGGCCGGTGGCTGCCAGTGTCAAAGACGGCGTTGGCGGTGGGAATTCCCCATATGAACCCTATGAACCCCTTTACACCGGATTTGGCAACCCTGGGCACTCTTTGACAAGGTTCAAGAAGGGCTTTAGACTACCAGCCATCAACTGGCAGCTTGCTGTTTGGGACGCCAGCGAGTTGATATGGGGAATACCGGTTGACTCCTTCCCTCGATTGCACGCGTGTGAGCGGCACCTCTGGCTTTTCCGCAAACCAACTTGGCACTATATTGGCACCTGATTGCCCCCCCCCAAGTTATACTCCCGCTGGCGGAAGAACGGCTGAGGAGGGAAGTGCCATGCTCTCACGGTTCGGTGACCTTCGGTTCGGGCCCAGCCTATTTGCCCTGGTAGCGCTGCTGGCTGTAATTGGGGGCACTGCTGTAGTGAGTTCACACGCGGGCCCGGTGGGGACCGGGGTGATTCACTCCTGCGTCAACAACAACAGCGGCGAGATTAAAATTATTGCCGCCGTTGGTAGCTGCAACAACGGCTCCAGCCCCTTGGACTGGAACAAGACCGGCCCTCAGGGTGACGCTGGCGCCACTGGTGCCGCTGGGCCTGCCGGCGCCGATGGCGCTGATGGTGCCACGGGTCCCGCTGGCGCCGATGGTGCCACTGGCCCCGCTGGCCCAGCCGGTCCCCAAGGCCCACAGGGTGCCACGGGTCCT
>JBGPJN010000190.1:0-5753 GCA_041485445.1 Dehalococcoidia bacterium | reverse complement strand
GTCAGCCTTGGCAAGGGGGAGAGGGCCGGGGTGAGGGCGTTCCCCCCTCTCCCACAAGGGGCGAGGAGATTGCCTACTCGTACCGGCCGCCGCTCTGGCCGATGGCGCCGGACAGGGTCCGGGCCTGGGTCAGTTGGGCTGGGGTAACCACTGAGTCCTTGAGGTTGGCCCGGCTCAGGTCGGCCCCCTTCAGGTCCGCCAGCTTCAGGTTGGCCCAGGCGAGGTTGGCCCCCTTCAGGTCCGCGCCGGTGAGCTCTGCTTCGGTCAGGTTGGCCCCCGTCAGATCGGCGTCTTTCAAATTGGCAAACCACAGCTGGGCGCCGGTGAGGTCAGCTCCCTTCAGATCGGCGCCGCTCAGGTCGGCAAACCACAGCACCGCGCCCCGCAGGTTGGCGTCGCCCAGGTCCGCCAGGCTCAGCTGGGCGCTATGAAGGTACGCTCCTTGCAGGTCGGCGCCGCCCAGGTCCACCACCGCGCCCGGTCCAACGATGAGCTCGGACTCCCGCAGAAAGCGCAGCAGGATGCCCTTGCGCTCCCCGTCCAGGCGGCGCAGCACCGTCAGCGTGCGGGCCCGGGCCACTTCCCGCACCTCCGACTGGGGGGCCGACTCCCCCAGTTTCCGGTCCAGGAGCAGCTCAGACATGCGGTCCAGGTAGGCCTGCAGGGCGTCCTCCCGGGTCCGCTCGACGGCGATCTCCTGCTCCGAGTTGCTCTGGCTGAAGTTGAACCACAGGAGGGCCGAGCCCAGCACCGTGGGGACGATGAGCAGGTGCAGCCAGTCCCACAGCTTCTTGTCGCCGAAGCCGGTCCAGGAGTGCCGGTATCCAACGCGCAGCAGCCAGCCCGCCGCCAGCGCAGCCGTCGCCGCCGTCACCGCCACGGGAATGAGAATACGGCGCACCTAAGCCATCATCTCCCGCTCGCCAGCTACCCGGAGTTACGGGCCCTTGAGGTCAAACTGTCCGGTCACCGATGAGCGCCCTGAGAACGCGAACGGGAGTCCGCGGTCGGTCACCTTCACGGCGGTGCTGCGCCGGATATTGGACGTGCCCCCAAATATGGGCACCATCAGGCCGGTGACCTTGGTGTCCATGGGTGGTTGTTCTGGCATAGGGTTAGGAATCTTCTCCGACCCCGCCTCCACCAGCCCCGGCACCGTTACCCGGTGCTCCCCATTCACGGTCTCGAATCGGATGGGCGCCTGCTTGGGGGGTAGCGCCTTCCCGATGAGCCCGCCCAGGGCGGCGAACATGCCGCCAGCCTGCCCGGTGAGGATGCTCCCCAGGGCCTGTACCTGCTGCTGGCTAGCCCGCTGGTCAAGATAGGCCCCCAGGGTCCAGTTGCCCTCCATGACTTTTCCGGGGATGCGGAAGTAGAGCACCACGTTCAGGTCGTTGAGCTGGGTGCTGCCCTGGTTTCCCTGCCGGATGTGGAGGCCCCACACCGCGTCACAAGGCAAGCTGGTAGGGTCGCCGCCAAAGTTGCAGGGGCAGGTAACTGCGCAACTGCACACTTCCAGTATTTCTCCCCGGAGACGCCACGCCGCGCCAGTTGTCATGAGACACCTCCACTGCTGCAACTTGGCCCGAAGTATAACCTCGCCACGGCCCTTGGTCAAAGCGGGCTTTCTCATGGCCCACGATGTGTCACCGATGTTGGCGGCGGATGTCCGGACGGGCACTTCCCCGCTACGCCACCGCAATCTGCCCCTGGGGGGTCGCCGCCAGCAGGGCGCTGAAGTCGTAGCCCCGGCGGCGCAGCTCCTGGCTGCCGCCCTCCATCCGGTCCAACACCGCCAGCACCTTCACCACGGTGCAGCCCGCGGCCTCCGCGGCGCCGATGGCCTGGAACAGGGAGCCGCCGGTGGTGCATACGTCGTCCACGATGGCCACCTTGCTCCCCGGCGCCAGCGGCCCCTCTATGCCCTGGCGGGTGCCGTGACCCTTGGCCTCTTTGCGCACGATGAAGCCGGGGATGGACCGCCGGCCGCCCCGACTAGTCGGGGTGTAGCTGGCCAGGGCCACCGCCGCCACGATGGGGTCGGCGCCCAGGGTGAGGCCGCCCACCGCCTGGGCGCCGGCCTGGTGCAGCAGGGGCAGCAGGGCCTGGGCGATGAGGTGGGCGCCCTCGGGGTCCAGGCTGAGCAGCCGGCCGTCAAAGTAGTAGCTGCTCTTCTTGCCCGAGGACAGGGTGAAGTCGCCGTACTTGAGGGCGCCCCGCTCCAGCGCCAGGGCCAGCAGGCGGTTAAGGGTGTCTTTATCGGTAAGTGGCAAGGTGGAGGCCTCCATCCTGAATGGGACTAACGGCGGACCCTAACCATTCCATGACCGGCTGCTACAATACAACCAACCATATCCTCAAGGTCGTACTGGTCCAACAGTGCCCGGAGAGTTGACTCAACCTGCGCAGGATGTTGGTCATGCATCTGCAAGACTACAATCCCCGGGTGCCGGCCCGGTGGATATAGGCGAATATCCGCAAATCTCCGGTCCAGTGTAACGATAATGCGTCCTTCTTGCTTGGCAGATTCCGCCACCACCGAGTCCACACTACCGCTCAAACCCTCCTCCGCCACGGTTGCGGCGTCATGGCCGTATTGTCCTAGCAACCGCGCCACTCCGCCAGGAAGATTCTCGTCAACCTTTAGTCTCATGGCCCGACGACGTTCAGGGGCAGTACCTCTTCTCTAGCCAGCGCGGCCCCATATCCTGCAGCGGCACGGATGCCGTCGGTGCTCAGGGTAGGGTACTCGGTTAGAATTTCCTCCTCGGACATTCCGCCCGCTATACAATCCAAGATGATGCTAACCATGATCCGAGTTCCTTTGATGCATGCCTGACCGTGGCAAACATTGGGGTTCACGCTGACGAGCTTCTGCCAATGCACTGGAGCACTCCTTTGGCCGCGCCCTCTACGGCAAGCCTCTGCGACAGGCGCTGGGCCTTCATCCCCCTGACCCCCTTCTCCCGGTGGGAGAAGGGGGAACTCCCACCAGTGCTCCCTCTCCCCCTGGGAGAGACTGAAAGGGGTATGTAAAGTGTTAGGACCAGTCTTGGTCCCGGGGGCAACCAATGTCGCCCTGAGTCCCGATGGAATCGGGACGAAGGGTCTAAAATGGCAGAAGTAGCTACGTCTCGAACAGCGAGTCTTACCTCCCCCATTTTAGATTCTTCGCCTCCGCTGCGCTCCGGCTCAGAATGACAGTTCTATGTTCCAGATACAATACATACCCCTGTCAGCCTGGGAGAGGGCCGGGGTGAGGGCGCTGCCTCCCTACCCCCGGTACAGCCCCTGCTCCCGGATGTACGCCGCCACGGCGTCGGGCACCATGTAACGGATGCTCCGGCCCTGGGTCACCCGGCGGCGGAGGTCGGTGCCGCTGATGTCCACCTGGGGCGCCGTCAGCTGCGTCACTTGCCCCACCGGCAGGGAGTAGCGGGTGAAGATCTCCTCCCACTCCAGCGCCTGGCGCCCCGGCCGGGGGACCACGGCCAGCCGGCACAGCTCCAGCACCCGCTCCGGGGACTTCCACCGGTGGAAGTCCAGCAGGGCGTCCTGGCCCAGGATGAAGTGCAGCCGCACCTCCGGCCCCAGCTCCGCCCGCAGGACCTCCAGGGTGTCCACGGTGTAGGTGGGCCCTGGCCGGTCCACCTCCAGATGGGAGGCTTGGAACGCCGGGTTGTCCGCCACCGCCAGCTCTGCCATGCGCAGCCGGTGGTGGCCGGGGGTCAGGACCCGGTGGGCCTTCAGCCAGGGCTGCCCCGCCGGCATAAACACCACCCGCTCCAGGCGCAGCGACTCGCGGGCCGCCTCGGCCACCAGCAGATGGCCCAGGTGCACCGGGTCAAAGGTGCCCCCCAGGATGCCGATGGCCACGGCGGTGAGTGGGGAATCCCCGCTCATGGTGAGCCTGTCGAACCACGAGCGCGGGTGCAGCGTGGCCATCCTTCGACAGGCTCAGGATGAGCGGTAATCACACCCAGTCCAGCTCCACCTGGCCGATGCGCACGGTGTCGCCCGGCTGCACCCCCGCCTCCTCCAGCTGCCGGGAGATTCCCCGCCGGCTCAGCTCCCGCCACAGTTGCAGGATGACCCGGTCGTCCTCCATGTCGGCCAGCGCCACCAGCCGCTCCATGTCGGGAGAGTCCACCACGTAGACGCCGTCGTCAACCCGCACCAGGTTCCGGGCCCGCGGCCGGGTCGCGGTGGGAGCGCCGCCGCGCCTTATCAAGGGGAGGCTGGAGCCGGGACTGGGCTGGTGCAATGGACGGACCGGGACGACCCCCTCTGTATCTCCCCCTTGGTAAGGGGGAGAGATGGCCACCTCACCCGATACATCGGTGCGGTCCTGGTCCGGCGGCGGCAGGGCATCCAGCCACTGGAAGATGCGGGTGATCAACTGGTCCACGCCCTCGCCGGTGGCCGCCGATATGAAGAAGATGAGGGTTTCCCAGCCGGGCACGCTGGGGTGGAGCTCCGCGGCGGCCTGCCGCAGGGCCTGCTCCAGGGCCGGGCGGGCCTCCCGCACCTCGGTGACGTCCAGCTTGTTCACCACAATGATCTGGGGCTTCTCCAGCAGCTCCGCCCGCCACTGGGCCACCTCCTGGTTGACCATGCGGAAGTCGGCCACCGGGTCGTCGGACAGCCCGTCCAGGAGGTGCAGGTACAGCCGCGCCCGCTCGGCATGGCGCAGGAACTGATGCCCCAGGCCCACGCCCAGGTGGGCCCCTTGCAGCAACCCGGGCACCTCCATCATGACGAAGGTCCGGTACCCATGCTTGACCACCCCCAGCACCGGCTCCACGGTGGTGAACGGGTAGTCGGCGATCTTGGGCCGGGCCGCGGTGCACCGGGACACCAGGGTGGACTTGCCCGCGTTGGGCCGAGCCAGCAAGCCCACGTCGGCCAGCAGCTTCAGCTCCAGCATCAGGGTTACCCGCTCCCCATCCTCTCCCTTCTGGGCCAGCATGGGTTCCCGGTTGGTGGCTGATACGTACCTTAAATTGCCGCGTCCCCCATTGCCACCCTTAGCCACCAGCCGGGGCGTGGCATCGGTCACGTCGCCCACCACCTCCCGCTCCCCTTCATCGCCGATGCGCCACACCACCGTACCCACGGGCACCCGGATGATGGTGTCCTCCCCGCGGGCGCCCGTCTGGTTGTTACCCCGGCCATGGCCCCCGCGGGCCGCGTAGATGGTGCTGTTGAACTTGAGGTGCAGCAGGGTGTTCAGCGACGTGTCACCCACCAGGTACACGCTGCCGCCCCGGCTGCCGTCGCCGCCGTCGGGCCCGCCCTTGGCGATGAATTTCTCCCGGCGAAAGCTCACACAGCCGTTGCCCCCGTCGCCGGCTTTGATGTTCATGCGTACTGTGTCGATCATTGGTCCATCCTAATTGCCAGGCGCTTATCTCCGCTACGTCTCCCCCAGCCGGCCCTCACCCCCTGCCCCCCTCTCCCCGAGGGAGAGGGGGGCATGAGTCATCCCGGAGTTTGGTATCCAGGAACGTGCTTGGGGCAACTTCGTCGTTCCGGCGGAGGCCGGAACCCAGGGTGACAGTTCTCGATCCATCTTCCGTCTCCAGGCGAAATGGTTGGATTCCGGCTTTCGCCGGAACGACGAGAGGTATGCCGTCGCAATTTGTGCTAGGCCGTACGGCGTTTCCTCTCTGGCGGCGCCCAATTGCCCTTCCCACTTTCTGCCCGAAAAATCCGGGACGACTCATGACTCCCTCTCCCTTTGGGAGAGGGCT
>JBGPJN010000189.1:0-5802 GCA_041485445.1 Dehalococcoidia bacterium | reverse complement strand
GCTGAGCTCCTGACGGCCCTCCAGGGCCTTCTTGCTCTCCTTCTTGGACGCGACGAAGGACGTCATGGCCTCTGAGAAACACGGGTTGATGGTGATCGTCATTTGGTTCAATACCTCCTCTAGCCGAGGGCCTTGACCACCGCGGGGTTAAGGCCGGGGAAACCTGCCAGGTACTTTTTCCGTTCATCCTTGAGCCGTTGGACGTAGTCCGCGGCCTGCTCCTTGGTGTAGAAGCGCGCTGGGTCGTACTTGCTCAGGTCGGCGCCCTCAATCTGCTTGGGCACCTGCGTGCCGAAGTGGGGCTCCTTCTGCCATTCGATGGTGTTGCGCAGGATGCCACGAATAATCGCCGCCATTTCAGGAATGGCGATGCGACTGACCTTCTGCTTGATCACCGGGCGCCCCTGGGCGTCCCGCTCCATGATCTCGCCCACGCCGCCGGTGTTCAGCAGGTAACACTGCACCCGGTCGCGGTTTTGCTTGACGAAGTCGTAGAACCAGTTCCCCTCGTCGGACTCGGAGCCCAGCAGGAAGGGGTTGGTGCCCACCACCCGCACCGACTCCCCGGCCCGGCGGGGGTCGCCGGCGCTGGTCTCCACGCTCTCCCCCAGCATAAAGGCGGCGGCCGCCTGCTCCGGGTTGAGCTTGGACACGATGGGCAGCACCGTCATGCGGCGGGTGATGAAGGCCACAATCAGTCCGTCCAGCTCGCTGGCGGGAGGCAGGTCAATGCTGGGACCCACGTAGGGCGCCATGCTGGTGCGGGGGATAATGGCCCGGCCGTTGCCGCCCAGCGAAAGATCGGCGTAGTCGATCTCCCCCTCGTGGGTCAACATGACGTTTTCGAACAGCGCCTCGGGACCGGTCAGGGCCTTCCACACCACCGCCTGGGTCTCCGGGTGCAGTCCCTCCGTCTTGAGGTAAAAACCCCGCTCGGTGCCCAGGGCGCTGCCGTTCTTGGCCAGGAACACGATGTCGTCCTGGAGGATGTCCATGCCCTCGCCCCGGCCGTTAAGCCCGTGGTTGTGGCAGGAGTGAGTGGTCTTACCGGTGCCGGACAACCCGAAGAAGATCATGCCGTAGCGCTTGGCGGCGCCGTTGGCCTGGCGGGCGGACACGGTCTTGGACCCCGCGTGGAGGCTGAGCATCCCCGCCTCTTTGGCGTCCCACATGGCCATGCGGAGGAACCCCATCTTCACTTCGCCCACGTAGTCAATGCCCAGCACCACGTTCAGGTTGAGCTCAGGAAAGACCAGTACCTGGCGCTCCTCCTCCGGCCACTCAGGGATGCACACCTGGTAAAGCTCCGGACCGGGGTCTCCATTGGAGTAGTCGCGCAGGGTGTGGCTCCAAAGGCAGGCCTGGCGGACGTTGTCGGCTCGTTGGACGGAGAGGAAGAGGTTGCACTTGGGGTTGAAGGAGGTGTTGTCGCCGATGGTGCGCTGGACCCGGATTAGCGGGGCTCGCTGGAGGTAGGCCTCCACCGCCCGCAGGGTCTGGTCTTTCTTCTCCTGGATGGCCTTCTGGCGGTCGCTGGGCTTGGCGGTGGCTACTCGGCTGCTGCCAAAGACCACCGTGTCACGGGCGTTGCGGTTGCGGACGTTGGAGCTGTAGCTGAGGCTCTGGTTGGTGGTTAGCCGGCCGTATGGTCGAGCTTCTTGGTCCAACTCCGCCAGGCTTAACGTGCGGACGTTTTCCCGTTCGGGCAGGGATTTGACGAAGTCCAAGAAGCGTTGTTCCATAAGGCCCCCCAGTCAATGAAGTAGGTCAGAATCTTTACGTGCAGGCGGAGGTATTGCCGGCCGCCCCATGGGCGACGCGGTAGAGGTAACGGTGGTGGCTAGCCCCCCAATTAACCGGGATGACGGCGCTGCGGTGGCCGCCTCCGCCAAATCCCAGGGCGGTTGAGTCAGTTAATCCATCATAGCAGCTTCCCGCCTTTATAGCAACGTAGGAAGCCGGTTTTTGCCCCCCGGCGCAGAGCGGTCTCGCCGTAGGAGCGCCCCGCGCCAGGGTGCTGGAGCCGGGGTTACAGGCCGGCGGCGGCCGCCGCCTGCCGCATGGACTTGAGGTAGGCTGTGCTGGAGGTCTGGAGCAGGCTCCCCACGTTGGAGTGGAAATACTGCACCCCCAGCCCCATGAACTTGGACACCAGGGCGTCGGGACAGCTGCACCCGGCAATGCCGCCGGCGTCGCGGATGATCTTGACGCCGCGCTCCATCTGGGCCTGCACCTTGGGGTGGGTCTGCTGGCCCGGAAGCCCCATGGACTGGGACAGGTCCCCGGAGCCGATGAAGAACACGTCCACCCCCGGCACCGTCACCAGCTCGCCCAGGTTTTCGATGGCCTCCACCTCCTCCAGCATCAGGCACACCAGGGTGTTGCGGTTGGCGTCGGCCACGTAGGCCTCGGTGCTGCCGGCAAACCCGTAGTCCGCGGGGCGGCTGCGGCTGAAGATGCCCCGGTGGCCGTCGGGGTAGTACTTGACGGCATCAACGGCGGCCCTGGCCTCCTCCGCGGTGTTCACGTGGGGCACCTGCACGCCCCAGGCGCCTCGGTCCAGGAAGGGGGCGATGATCTCGGGGCGGTTGGCCACCGGCCGGACGATGGGGGCGATGCCCGTCAGCTCCGCCGCCCGGATCATCTCTTCCGAGTTCTCCACGGTGACGGAGCCGTGCTCATTGTCGATGAGCACCCAGTCGAACCCCAGGTAGCCCAACATCTCCACCACCGGCGGCGACGGAAAGGTGATCATGGTGCCGAACACGGCCTTGCCGGACTGCAACTTCTGCTTCAGGGTGTTCTCCCGCATGGCGCCTCCTGCTTGTTGCTTTTGCGAGTCCCGCGGGTGTGTGACCCGCTGGGTGGCTCCGGGCCGCAGCCTACCTACTCCCGCCGCCCGTGTCAACTCCCGGCGGGCGGCGGCGAGCCGGCGGGGCGCGTCAGGGCCTTGATGCGTTAGAATATGGTGCAGGCTGAGCCGGCGCCCCAGGGGGAGGGACTTCTATGAGATTTGTCACGTTGGGACTGCTTCTGGCGCTGCTGGCGGCTTGCGGGGGTGCGGCGGCGCCCGACTCTGGGTCACCAGCGGCGGGGCTTCTGCCGGCGGAGCTGGTGACCCCCAGGACAGACTACGACGTGTCGCGCCCTTTCCTGGAGCTGGTGAAGCCCCACTTCTACATCAGCCATCCGCTGGCCGGCGACCGGGCGGGCAGGACGGTGCCCGACAAAACCCCGGACCTCATCGTGGAGCGAGAGGGCAAGGTCAAGCTGCGGTTCCGGGAAGGGTCGGAGTACATATACTTGGACCCCCTGGCCCTGGAGTCGGGGCTGCTGGGGGAGCACCCGGTGCACAAGGTCCACCGGCTGCAGGCCATGGGGGTGCCGGTGGAGCGAGACCTGGCCCGCCGGCTGCGCGAAAGCCCTTTCCCTCATGACCTGTTCCAGACCCTTCGGTTCGAGTATCTGCCGGGCAAAGAAGCCGCCGGAGTGATCGCCGAGGTCTTCCCCGACGGCACCTTCCTGGTCATCCCCTTTGAGACGCCCGATGAGTGGCGTGGCGACCAATCGGGGCCGACGGGCATGGCGGCGCCCAGTCATTTTCATGTCAACGCCCGCGCCCTCATCGCCAAGGATCCACCGCTGGCCAGGGAGTTCGAGGCGGAGATTCTGGCCCTGCCCTTTGACGACCAGCGCTACCCCGCCCCGGCGTTGGCCCGGAAGGACTGCCAGGTGTACCGTGAGAGCCTGGAGGCGGGAGAGTACCGGCGGCTGCTGGAGGAGGTTGGGTACCACTTCAACCTGTTGCAGGTGGCGCCGGACGGCGCCGGCAGTACGCTGCCCGTTGGCGAGGCGCTGACCCGCATCCTGCGGCGCGGCGCGGGCGCCGGCGTGGAGTACTTTGGCTTTGAGAGCGAGTGGGTCACCGGCCGGCTGGCGGAGCAGGGCGTGCCCTGGATCGGCCAGTGCGACCTCGCCGGCGGGGTCCGGCGGTACCGCGCGGCGGGCCAGCAGCAGGACGACTTCTACCTCACGGTGCGCCGCTCCCTGGAGCCGGACAAGCGGCAGCGTTACAAGGTCCTCAAGCTGGCGGCTAACGGCGACGCCCAGGAGGTCTACACCGCGCCGGGCATTATGCTCATGGTCCTGCCCCTGCCCAGCGACCCCAACCGCTGGCTGGTCAGCTCGGAAGGGTGGCCCGGCCCGGCGGAGGGGACGCCCGCCGACCCGCGCTGGCAGTCCGTGTACCTGGTCAACCTGCGCAACCCGGAGGATTACTCTGAGGTCCAGTACCCCTTGAAGGGGTTCCCCAAGGCCCCGGCGGAGGGCCTGTACGGGGCCTCCGCCTCCCTCAGCGCCGACGGCCGCTACCTGTTCAACACCCTGTACGGCTTCAAGGACGAGGGCGGCGGCATCTGGGTGGTGGACCTAACGCGGGACAACTTTGCCGCCGACCCTGCGGCCTACGCCCGCATCGTGGAGTGGGACCACGCCCTGAGCTGGACGGTGCTGGAGCGCCGGGGCGAGGGCGCGGATACCCGGCTGGCGGTGTTCCTCACCGGCAAGGAGGTGGCCGACGACTTCGCCATGACCGCCAACCTGCTGCGGCTGCGCAGCGCCGGGCTGGATTCGGCGGTGGAGCGCCGGGAGCGGCTGCTGCGCATGGTGGGCTGGAACCCGGTGCCCTTCGGCTGGCAGAAGACGGGGGAGCACCGGTTCCTGGTGGCGGTGGAGACGTACTTCAACTACGAAAGCTCCCTGCTGCCCCGGGCCCTGGGCGTGTACCTGGTGCCGGTGGACACGGGCCTGGGGCCGGGCTAGGCCACCAAAGCACACCTCGCCTCACTGCCATTCTTCCTCTGGCAAGGAGGCCAGCTGTAGCTGCTCCAGCAGGGGGTCCAGCCGGGCTTTCGAACCGCCGGGGCCGTACACGCGGTCCAGGGCCTCGGTCACGCCCTCCTGCTGATGCTGCCGCAAGAACGCTTCCACCGCCCGCTGGAAAAGCTGGCTCCGGGAGATGCCCATGCGACCGGCAAGCTGCTCCGCCGCCTGAAAGACGGGGTCTGGGAGTGAGATGGTGATCCTCATATACCGAGTGTGACCAGAGTTACGCCTGTGTCAATGTTGGCTGCGGCTACAAGTCTTCGGGGCGGAGGCCAGTGCGCCTGGCGATGCGCGCCAGCATGCCAGGGCCTATCTCCTGAGTATCGTGGAAAGCGAATGCGAAGTCGGGCCAACCCGGCCTCGAGAGGATGCGATGGGAGCCCGTCTGACGCTTGACCACCCAGCCGATTCGCAGGAGTGCCGCCAGGACCCGCCTCGCCCGGGTGCTGGACCACCGCTGGTTCATGCTGCATTGAACGAGATATTGAGCAGCCCAGGCTCCGCCTCCCCGTGTTCGATGCGGTCTGCCAGGACTCGTAGCGCCAGCGCCTGGACCTGATCCCTGGCAGCTTCGGGAGTGTCTCCGTAGGCCATGACGCCAGGAAGCTCCATAACCTCAGCGATCCAGCGGCCGTCGGATTCCCGCTCGATTTCAATGTTGAATTTCATGGCCCCCCGGCTTCCAGTTCTTCAATGGACATAGTAACACCCTCCGCTGGCCGTCTTTGTCATCTTACCAGGATGTGGGAGTCACTACACGCCGCACGCTCCACACTACAGGGCCTTTCGATTATCCGGGTCAGGCCCGCATTAAAGCTAGAGCTTCTGCGGGGTGGGCGGCATGGCGGCGGAAGGTGGCAGCGACGTTGGCTTTCCCCGCTAAGCGCAGTAGACTGATGGTCACGTTGCGAAAGGCGG
>JBGPJN010000188.1:0-5845 GCA_041485445.1 Dehalococcoidia bacterium | reverse complement strand
CCAGGGCGATTACGGCAAGGGATACCAGGATTAGATGGAGCCGTTTGCGCCATAACGCTAGCATATGCCCTCCTTTTTTGAATGTAATTAGTCTCTAACTATTGTGCCAGTATAGCCCCCCCCCCCCCCCACACGTGTCAAGACAGTAATGTGTGTCTTGGGTTTGGCGGACTAACTCGGCGCCCTTGCCAGCACTGTAGTCAAGGCAACTCCCGTTTAGCGGTATACATCCCGTCCCCCACTCTCAGACTATGGTAAAATACCCCAGCCGCATCCTGCCAGCCGTGGCTGGCATGGTGGGGCACAATGAACCCATCCTGGTCTGGGGAAAACCGCCTTGCCTGAGCGCATTTTCATCGGCGTTGCCTGGCCCTACGCCAACGGGCCGCTGCACCTGGGGCACATCGCCGGGTGCTACCTGGCGGCGGACGTGTTTGCCCGCTACCACCGGATGCACGGCAACGACGTGCTCATGGTCTCCGGCAGCGACAGCCACGGCACACCCATCACCATCCGCGCCGAGCAGGAGGGGCTGACGCCCCAGCAGGTGCTGGAGCGCTACCACGCCGACTTCCTGGAGTCCTGGCGGCGCCTGGGCATCTCCTTTGACCTGTTCACCACCACCCACACGGAGAACCACCAGCGGGTGGTCCACGACATCTTCCGCAAGCTCCATGCCCAGGGCTATATTTATCCGGCCACCACGCTCCTGGCCTACTGCCCCAGCTGCCGGCGCTTCCTGCCCGACCGCTACGTGGAGGGGGTGTGCCCCCATTGCGCCTACCAGCGCGCCCGCGGCGACCAGTGCGACGGCTGCGGCCGCACCCTGGACCCCCAGGACCTGGTCACGCCCCGCTGCCTCCTCAGCGGCACCACGCCCGAGTTCCGGGAGTCGGAGCACCTTTTCCTCAAGCTGTCCGCCTTCCAGGAGCCGCTGCTCCAGTGGGTCAGCCAGCAGACGCACTGGCGGCCCAACGTGCTTAACTTCACCCGCCAATACCTGAAGGACGGCCTCAAGGACCGGGCCATCACCCGCGACCTGTCCTGGGGCGTGCCCGTCCCCGTGGAAGGCTACGAGGAGAAGCGGATCTACGTCTGGTTCGAGGCGGTCATCGGCTACCTGTCCGCCGCGATGGAGTGGGCCCAGCGGCAGGGGACGCCGGACCGCTGGCAGGAGTTCTGGAAGGACCCTGCCACCCGCAGCTACTACTTCATCGGCAAGGACAACATCCCGTTTCACACCATCATCTGGCCGGCCATGATCCTGGGCTATGGCGGCGGCCTGAACCTGCCCTACGATGTGCCCGCCAACGAGTTCCTCAGCCTGGAGGGGCGCAAGTTCTCCACCAGCCAGAACTGGGCGGTGTGGGTGCCCGACTACCTGGCGCGGTACGACCCCGACCCGTTGCGCTACCTGTTGTCCATCAACATGCCCGAGGCGGGGGACTGCGACTTCTCCTGGGCCGAGTTCGTGCGGCGCAACAACGATGAGCTGGTGGCCACCTATGGAAATCTAGTCAACCGGGTGCTGTCCTTCACCTTCCGCAACTTCGGGGGCGTCATCCCCACGCCCGGCGCGCTGACCGCCGCCGACCAGGGGATGCTGGACCGGGCGCGGTCAACCCTGGGCGAGGTGGACCGCCTGCTGTCCCTTTGTCACTTCAAGGCGGCCATCGGCCAGGCCTTCGCCCTGGCCCAGGAATCCAACCGGTACCTGGACTCCCGCGCCCCCTGGAAGAACCTCAAGGCCAGCCGGGAAGACGCCGCCACCTCCCTGTGGACGGCCATGGCGGCCATCAACTGCCTGAAGGTGGCGCTGGCGCCCTTCCTGCCCTTCACCAGCCAGCGGCTGCACCAGTTCCTGGGGTGCGCCGGCAGCGTGGAGTCGGAGCAGTGGGACTTCGACCGGATTCTGGCGGGGGTCAAGCCCGGCCAGGCGTTGCAGCGCCCGGGCGTGCTGTACACCAAGCTGGAACCCCAGGTGGCTGAGGAAGAGGCCCAGCGCCTGGGCGTCAAGGTTTAGCCGGGTAGTCAGGGCTTAACCAGCCTTGCATTGATCTCTAAACCGCTCGTGGTGAGCCTGTCGAACCACGCTCTCGCGGCCCTTCGACAAGCTCAGGGCGAGCGGGCCGGGTGATGAGTTTACCGATTACGTCAAGGCACGGTAGGAGGAAGCTTGCTCGCTGGCCTGGACCAACGCACCGCATCCATCTACGCTCCCATCCAACCCAGATTGGCATTGGTCGAGGAACACCTCCGCCGCCTGGCCCAGACCTCCCTCCCCGACCTGGGGCCGCTGCTCAGCTACGTGCTGACCTCCGGCGGCAAGCGGGTGCGCCCGGCCATCACCCTGCTGGCCGCCGATTTCTACCCCCACGACCCGGAGAAGCCGGTCATCATGGCCGGGGCGGTGGAGCTGCTGCACCTAGCGACGCTGATCCACGACGACATGGTGGACAACTCGGACCTGCGCCGGGGCAAGCCCACGGTGACAAGCCTGTGGGGCAAGGACGTGGCGGTGCTCTTCGGCGACTACCTCTTCGCCACCTCCGCCACCTTCGTGTGCGACACCGGCAGCGTGCGGGTAATCCGCCGGTTCGCCGAGACCATCATGGAGCTGGCCAGCGGCGAGCTGCTGGAGATTTTCCACGCCTTTGACCCCCAGGACGCCCGCCTGCGGTACCAGGAGCGCATCTACCGCAAGACCGCCTCCCTCTTTTGCACCGCCGCGGAGACCGGCGCGGTGCTGGGGGGCGCCCCGGAAGCCCAGGTGAAGGCGCTGCGGGACTACGGCTACCACATCGGCATGGCCTTCCAGATGGTGGACGACCTGCTGGACGTGCTGGGCGACGCCGCCGAGCTGGGCAAGCCCGTGGGCAGCGATTTGCGGCAAGGGGTGCTGACGCTGCCCAGCATCCTGCTGCTGGAACGCTACCCCGAGGACAACCCCATCCAGGCGATGTTCCACCAGCGCCAGCAGAACGGCGGACAGTTCTCGGAGGACTCGATCCACCTGAGCCGGGCGCTGGAGCTGATTAACGGCTCAGGCATCCTGCCCGACTGCTACGCCCAGATCCGGGAGTGCTGCCGCAGCGCCTCCCAGGTGCTGGAGACCCTGCCCGATTGCCCGGCGCGCCGCTCCCTGCGGGACCTGGCGGACTACGTCTGGGAGCGCAGCCGTTAGCCTTCCCACACCACCTGGCCGCCGATCATGGTCATGACCGCCCGCAGGTCCCGCAGCGCTTCAATGCCGGCGGAGTCCATGCGGGTGGGGTCGCCGTCCACCAGCGTCAGGTCCGCCAGCTTGCCGGGCTGGATGCTGCCCTTCTGGGCCTGGGCGCCTTCGGCCTGAGCGCCCCCCAGCGTGTGCATTGCCAGAGCGTCGGCCAGGGGAACTTGGGATCCCTCGGCATCACCATCATCCTGGGCGGGCAACCGCCGGCCGCCGCGGGTGCGCCGGGTGACAGCGCTGTAAATGGCGGGCCAGGGGTTAGGGTCCACCACCGGCGCATCAGAACCGAAGGCCAGCGGCGCCCCGGAGCGGTGCAGCGCCCCAACGGGGTACAGGTGGGGCAGCAGCTCGGTGGCGACTCGCTGCTGGTAGGCATCGCCGTTCCAGTAGACGAACCCCGGCTGGGTGACGACGGCGGCGCCGCAGCGGCGCACCTGGGCCAGCACCCTTGGCGGACACTCGGCGCAGTGCTCGATGCGGTCTCGAGCTTGGAGTGAGGCGCTGGGGAAATCCCCCCTGGCCCCCCTTTGCGAAAGGGGGGAAGGAGGGGACCCGGCGGCGGGCGCTGGGTTCTGGCAAAGTGCTTCAGCCGCCGCGGCCACCGCCTCCTGCTCGATGGCATGGATGGCCACCGGGAATCCGGCGCGGCGGGCCTGGGCCACCGAGTGCCTCAGTTCCTCCATATCCGGGTGCAGCGCGCCGGTGGCTAGGGTCAGCATCAGCTTGGCGTGGCCCAGCCGCAGCCCGGCGTCGCCGTGGCCGAAGCCCAGGCCAGCCTCCTGGAACGCCGGCAGCTCTTGAAGTCCAGCCATCATGGTCACCCGGCAGCGCAAGCGGCCCGAGTCCTTCAGGGCGCGGAAGGCGTCCCACCGCGCCAGGCCGTTGCCGGGGCCGGCGTCCTGCACCGAGGTTATGCCGTAGCCCAGCAGGAGGCGCTCCATGCGGCGCACCCCCTCATCCACCTCCCCGGCATCCCGCAGTCCGCCCAGCCGCCGGCGCAGCCACCCGCCCAGCTCCAGCAGCAGTCCGGTGGGCTGCCCGGCGGCGGGGTCCCGCGCAATCACGCCGCCTGCCGGGTCCGGCGTTTCGGAAGTGATGCCCGCCAAGTCCAGCCCCCGGCTGTTCAGCACCACCGCGTGGCCGGAGCGGTGGTCCAGACGCACCGGGTGGTGCGGCGACGCCTCGTCCAGCTCCCACCGCGTGGGGTGGCGCCCCTCGGCCAGGGACAGGTCGTCGTAGCCAAACCCGCGCACCCAGCGGCCCGGCGGGGTCTGCCCGGCGCGACGCCACAGGGCCTGCTGCAGCGCCTGGATCGAACCCACGGTTGGGGGGCGGCAGTCCACCCCGGTGAGGGATGCCGCCAGGGCCAGCAGGTGGCAGTGGGCGTCCACCAGGCCGGGGAGCAGGGTCAGGCCTAGGCAGTCCATGCGCCGGGTGGCCGGGCCGCAGAGATGCTCCATCTCGGCGAGGCTGCCCACTCCGGCAATAGATTCGCCGCGCACCGCCACTGCCTGGGCCCGAGAGAGACGTCGGTCCAGGGTGATTACGTTGGCATTGTGCAGCAGCAAGTCGGCGTGGGCGGGCATGGAAACGACATCCGAAAGGTATCTGCGGGCGTGCTATAATCCTAGCACACTTGCCCTGGCCGCCCCGGTGAATCGGGACGCCAGCGGATGCCGGAGGATCAATGCCCGAGATCGAAATCCTGCTTTCCGGGTACACCTTCAACGCCGACCAGACCCGCATGGGCCTGTCCACGGTGGCGCTCATCCGGGGCCGCCAGCTGACCCTGGTGGACGTGGCCCACTTTGGCCGGCGCAACATGCTGGTGGAGGCCCTGGAGAAGCGGGGCATCGGCCTGTCCGAGGTGGCGCGGGTGGTCCTGACCCATGCCCACTGGGACCACTCCCAGAACACGGACATCTTCCCCAATGCGGAGATCGTGATCCACGAGAAGGAGCTGGAGTACACGCGCAATCCCCGGCCCGGCGACTTCGCCACCGCCCGCTACTTTGCCGACACCCTGCGGAACCAGAAGGTGCGGACCATCAGCAAGGAGACCGAGCTGGAACCCGGAGTTAACCTCCTGGAGACGCCGGGCCACACCCGCGGCCACATGAGCGTGCTGGTGCAGACCGCCGGCGGGCTGGTATGCATCGGCGGCGACGCGGTTTCCGACGCTGGCACCGTCGGGCGGGGCACCCCGGCCGTCATCTTCTGGAGCGAGGATGAGGCGCGGGAAAGCGTGCGGAAGGTGCTAACGGCCGCCTCGGTCATCTACCCCGGCCACGACCGGCCCTTCCGCATCAGCGCCACCGGCGTCATTGACTATCTGGTGGACGCCCCCACCATCAAGTTCACCGGCATTCTGGACTACAGCGGCAACACCTTCTCGGTGGAGGTGGCCCTGGCCGGCAACCGGGGCACCACCATCCACCCCGACGCCCGCAGCAAGGCCGCTGAAGGACGCAGTAAGGCCGCGGCCCACTGACGCACGTGCAAAGTGGTCTGTCATTCTGACCCGTAGCGCAGCGGAGGCGAAGAATCTGGGCCGGAATTATCTCGACCGGTTCATCCCGGTTGCCACCGGCGCCGCCAGGGTTGAAAAAGGGT
>JBGPJN010000187.1:0-5886 GCA_041485445.1 Dehalococcoidia bacterium | reverse complement strand
TTACGTCAGCGGCATGGGCCCGGAGGGTCTCATAGGCAAGATGAACGCGCTGTACCTGGACGTCACCCCCAACCTCAAGGAGGGGCAGTTCCGGGTCCGGGGCCTGGCAGACTTCGCCCAGGGGGGCGGGGGTGGCAAGGGGACCCTGGACCGGCTGTACCAGGACATGAAGGGACTCCCTTGGGAGTTCACGGTGATTGTGGTGGACACCCTTACCAGCGTGATTAACAGTGCGGGCAGCGATGACAGCCTGAAGTTCTTCATGGCCTGTAAGGAGATCTGCAGCTGGGAGAAGGCCATGATCATGGTGATGCACACCTCGTCCATGGACCCAGACCTGCTCAAGCGCCTGGACAGTCTGTTCGACAACCACCTGAGCCTGCGGATGGAGAGCCTCACCAGCGGCACCACGATGAAGACCATGCACGCCATCGACGTGTGCAAGGTGCGCAACACTACTTTGAAGAAGAAGACCTCCATCTACTTTGAAGTGGACCCGGAGCTGGGGCGCAGCATGAACATGAGCCTGAAGGTGCTCCCCTTCTTCAAGACGCGGGTTTAAGTCAGTCATGGAGCTGCCGGTGTTGAAATCAGGTGCCAACAGGAGCGGTTTGTGAGCAACCCCACCAAAGCGTTGCCCCTCAGGGTTTTGATCGTGGACGACTCCGCCTTCGCCCGGTCGGTGATCGGCAAGAAGCTCAGCGCTCACCCGGACATCAACGTGGTCGGCTATGCCAAGGACGGGCTGGAAGCCGTGGCCCAGGTCCAGGCGCTGAAGCCCGACGTGGTGACCATGGACGTGTCCATGCCCAACCTGGATGGCCTGGGCGCCCTGGAACGGATCATGCGCGACTTTCCCACCCCGGTGGTCATGCTCAGCGCCCTCACCGGGGAGCAGAGCCAGACCACCATTGCCGCCCTGGAGCTGGGCGCGGTGGACTTCTACCTCAAGCCGTCCATCGCCAGCCCCACGGGCGCCCCCGGGGCGGACCTGGAGCTGGTGGAGAAGCTGAAGGCGGCGGCGTCCGTCCCCGCGGCCCGGCTGCGCAGCATGGCCGCCTGGAACCGCTCCCATCGCCTTGGGGCGGCTCCGACACTCCGCACGGTGGAACGCGCCGGCCGGTTCCGCGCCGTGGTGGTCATCGGCACCTCCACCGGCGGACCCCGGGCCCTGGCAGAGCTCATACCGGCCCTGCCCCGGGACCTGCCCGCCGCCCTCCTGGTGGTGCAGCACATGCCGCCCATGTTCACCCGCTCCCTGGCGGAGCGGCTGAACCACGAGTCCCAGCTGGAGGTCAAGGAGGCCGAGGAGGGTGACCACCTCAGTCCGGGCCGGCTGCTGCTGGCGCCGGGCGGCTACCACATGGTCGTGGGCAAGGGCGGGTCGGTGTCATTGAACCAGGAGTCCCCGGAGTGCGCCGTGCGGCCGGCGGTCAACGTGACCATGGCCTCGGCGGCCCGCTACTACGGCCGGGCGGTCTTGGGGGTGGTGCTCACCGGCATGGGCTCCGACGGCACCCGCGGCAGCGCCGCCATCAAGGCCGCCGGCGGCCGGGTGATTGTGGAGGCCGAGTCTACCTGCGCGGTGTATGGCATGCCCAAGAGTGTGAAGGACGCGGGCCACGCGGACAACGTGCTGCCCCTGAACCGCATGGCGGAGGAGATCATCCGGATTTGCGGCGAGACCCAGAAGGCCGCCGCGGGAGTGAGACCGTGAACGACCAGGAGTATACCCATCTCAAAGAGCGGCTGCTTAAGCTGACCGGCATTGACCTGGACCAGTACAAGAGCCAGCAGATGCGCCGCCGGCTGGAGGGTTTCATCTCCCGCGCGCCTGAAACCGACGTGGCGCTGTTCTGCAAGCTGTTGGAGCGGGACCCCGTGGTCCTCAAAAAGCTCAAGGACTTCTTGACCATCAACGTGTCTGAGTTCTTCCGGGATACCGCCCAGTTTGAAGCGCTGAAGACCCGGATCCTGCCGGACCTGCTCAAGCGCAGCCCCAGCCTCAACATCTGGAGCGCCGGCTGCTCCATGGGTGCGGAGGCGTACTCCCTGGCCATCCTGCTGGACCAGATCAGCCCCCACGGCGCCCACCGCATCCTGGGCAGCGACCTGGACGAAAAGATCCTGGTGCGGGCCCGGGCCGGCGGTCCCTACTCCACGGGGGACGTGAAGAACGTGCCTAAAGCGTTCCTGCTGAAGTATTTCACCACCTTTGAGGAGGGGTACCGCATCAGCGACGCCATCCGTCGCCGCGTGGAGTTCCGGCAGCACAACCTGCTCAAGGACATCTTCCCCATGGGGTTTGACCTGGTGGTGTGCCGCAACGTAGTGATCTACTTCACCGAGGAGGCCAAGGAGCGCCTCTACCGGGGCTTCTGGAGCGCCCTGAAGCCCGAGGGCACTTTCTTCATCGGCGGCACCGAGACCCTGCTGGACGCCGGCAAGCTCAGGTTCAATCGTATCTGCACATCCTTTTACAGCAAGGTCGCCACGGCGGTCCCGGACCAGCGGTCCCGGCCGGCCGCCTAGCCCCTGGCTGTAGGGAAAGGGCGTATGCGACGAGTTTCAGCGGCGCGGCTCAGGCCCGGAATGGTCCTGGGCCGGGCGGTATACGACACCACCGGCCGGGTGGTGCTGGCGTCGGGGGTCACGCTGACCCAGGAGGCGCTGGGCACGCTGGCAGTGTACCAGGTGGGTGAGGTGGTGATCTACGACCGCCGGGTGGTGGACGTGGCGGTGCAACCCCTGGTGCCGCCGGAAATTGAGGCGGCCACGGCCCAGGCGCTGCGGCAGCTCATCACGGAGAGCCGGGGCAACCTGAAAGTAGACCCGGACCTGATTAAAGAGGCGGAGGTCGCAATTTACACCATGGCGCGAGAGTGCTTCCCAGAGGTGGTGGGCGAGGCCAATGTTAACGGGTTCCCCTCCCTGGAGGCGTACCAGTACGGCCAGCCGGCCCGGGTGGCCGCGCTGTGCATGCTCCTCGCCAAGCGGGCGGGGTACGACACCCGGGCCATGAGCCAGCTTGGCCTGGCGGCGCTGATGATGAACATCGCCGTGGTGCCGGCGCCCGCGCCGAACCTTGGGGCGCCCCACGCCTTGGACCAGAGGGTGGTTCAAGCCGCTTCCCAGCACGCCTCGCAGGGGGCGGAGATGCTGGCCATGCACCCCCAGTTTTGGCCGGAGGTAATCCGGGGAGTAGGAGAGCACCACGAGCGGTGGGACGGTACCGGCTATCCCAACCACCTGCGGGGCGAGGCTATATCCCCCTTCGCCCGGATCATCTCCATGGCCGACACCTACTACGAGCTGGTCTCTCTAGGGCCGGACCGGCCGGCCTTCCTGCCCCATGAGGCGGTGGAGTACGTCCTGGCCTACAGTGGGGAGCTGTTTGATCCCAAGATGGTGGCCATCTTCGTCCGGCTGGTCCCCCTCTACCCTACCGGCACCGCGGTGCGGTTGAACACCGGAGACGTGGGCATTGTGGCTAACTCCAATCCGGGGCACGTGGGTCGCCCCATGGTTCGCATCTGCCAGGCCTCCGGCCTTCCTCTGGCGCGCCCCTACGACCTGGACCTGACCGATGCCGAAAACCAGAAGTTGCTGGTGGTGGAAGTGGACCCATTCTTGCCGGTGCCCGAGGACTGATGGCAGGCGATCAGGTATTAACTCAAGCTGATATTGACGCCCTGCTGTCCGGCAAGCCGGCTACGGCGCCGCCGCCGCCTGCCCCGGTGCAGGCAGCCGCCCCGGCGCCGCCCGTCTACCAGGCCCCGGCTCCGCAACCCCCGCCGCCGGCCGCCGCAGCGCCCAGCATGGGGGCGGGCGATGCCCTGCGGGGCACGGTGGACCAGCTGGGGGCGCGCCTGCGTGCCGTGGAGGAGGCCGTGGGCCGGCTGAGCAGCCAGCCTGGGACGGCAGGCGGCGCTCCAAGCGCCTCCACTGACACGGTGCGACAGCTTCAGCAGCAGCTCCAGGCGCTGAACGACACGATGAACACAGTCCTGGCGTCCCTGCCCAACACCGTGGGGTTCCGCGCCCATGAGACCTTCGTCTGCAGCGAGTGCAATACCCAGGGCCTGGTGGCGACCCGACTCAACTGCACCGCCTGCGGGAAAGAGAACTGGTGGGGCTGGTTTCCGCCCCCGCCGCAGCAGTAACGGCGCCGGCCCCCTCCCGGGGAACCGCCATTACCCGGAAATGCCACAGGGGCGACGCATGCGTCGCCCCTGTCTGTTGGTTCAGGACCTTGCCGATTTAACGACCCTGGCATAAGTATCTAAACCGGTTGGAAGGCGCTTGCGGCGGAACTCCACCCTTGCCCCCCTTTCGCAAAGGGGGGTTGGGGGGATTTCTTCCGGCACAGTTCAAGCATCTATGCAAGGGTCTATTAAGATGCTTTCGCCGGGCATATTGGTGGGCTGTGAAGCTGCCCACGTGGTAAGTAATCTGGGCAAGGCGCTGCGGGGAACGACCCCACCTAACCTCCCCTTGCTAAGGGGAGGAACAGGGCGCTTCCCCCGGCATGTCTGGTCGTTCGTCCTTCTCCCCCTTTACCAAGGTCGAAGACTCCGGCATGTCGGAGGGGAGACACAGAGGGGGTGGTCTCCGCCCTACAAAGTGGAACATCCCCTTCCAGCCTCCCTTTAGCCATGGGAGGGACCTGTTAAACACCCTTCAAGAGACTCCAAGCCGGCGGGGCGCCAGCGGCCGCCGGTGACCGGCGTCGGCTAGTCCTTCTTCTGGGACTCCTTCAGGCTGATGCGGACCCGCAGGTCTCCCAGCCCGCTGGTGAAGGTCACCAGGATCTGGGGCCCCTGGCTGGTGGTAAACCGGCTGCCCGCCGGCTCAATCATCACCGGAGGGCTGATCTGGCAGGGGAACCCAAGCTGGGACAGCCGGGTGGCGGCGTTGCCGGTGATCATGTTGGCCAGCTCCCCTAGGGCCGATAGGCCCAGGTCGTCGTTCCAGACCTTAACCTCCTCCCCCATCATGGTGGAAACGATGCGCCGGGCGGTGTCCACGCTCATTCCGTAGAGCACGTTGCCCTCCAGCTTGCCGCTGATGCCGATGATGGTGGTGACGTCCTCCGTGGTGTACTGGTGGGAGACCAGCTCCGCCTTGGAGAAATCCAGACCGTGCTTCAGCTCCTTCTCCCAGACCAGTTTGGCCGGGGCCAGGAACGAATTGACGTACTGCTCTTTCATGGGTGCTCCTTCCCTTCTCCTGGTGCCTACTTTTTCCTGAGTCCCTCAAGTTCTTTCAAGAACGCCTTCAAGTCCATAACCAACTGCTGGGCCGAAACTTCCTCCACCGAGTTGGCCAGGAACTTCAGGTTCAGGTCTATCACCTTCTCCTCGGTGAAAATGTTTTTCAGGTCCAGGTCCGCACCCCCGCCGGCGGGCTTCGCCGCTGCCGAGGCCGGTGCGGGGGCCGCGGCGGGAGCCGGTGCAGCGGCCCGGCCCGCTGCGGCGGGGGCTGGTGCGGCGGCCCGGCCCATTGCGGCGGGGCCCGTCGCGGCGGCGTCGCCCGCTGGGGGGGGTGTGGCAACCGCTCCTCCGGCGGCGGGGGCCGGTGCGGCGGCGGCGGTAGCCACCACCCTATCCGGCGCGGACAGGGTGGGCTTGATCTCCTTAGGGTCGTCCTCCTCCTCATCCCCGGCGTCGCCGCCCTTCTTCTTGCCGCCCTTCTTCAGCACCTTGCCCAGCAGCCCGCCGCCCGAGGGCTTCAGCTTACTCAGCAGGCCGCCGGACTTCTTCTTTTTCTTGCTCTTGCCGTCCTCCTCGTCATCCTTATCCCCGTCCTCATCATCCTTATCCTCGTCGTCGTCACCCTTTTTCTTGCCCTTGGACGACTTTTTCTTTTTGCCGTCGTCCTCATCCT
>JBGPJN010000186.1:0-5899 GCA_041485445.1 Dehalococcoidia bacterium | reverse complement strand
CATGTCGGCGTCGTAGGCGGTGAACAGCAGCTCTTTGTAAAAGGCCGCCACCGCCGCCATCGCCACCGCCACGCTGGTCGCCATGATGGCGGGCAGCCGCCGGGACAGCAGGGTGGCCGTGGCCGGCGGCGTGACCAGCAGCGCCAGCACCAGCACGATGCCCACGGTCTTCAGGGCCACCACCGTGGTCACCGCCACCAGCGCCGGCAGGAAGTACTGCACCAGCCGCACCGGAATGCCCGAGGCGGCGGCCATGTCGGCGTCGTAGGCGGTGAACAGCAGCTCCTTGTAAAAGGCCGCTACCGCTAGGAGCACGGCCAGAGCCATGCCGGCGGTGAGGGCCGCTTCACCCCAGGAGGCGGCCAGCACGTTGCCGAAGAGCAGCCCAAACAGGTCGGCGGTGTAGTTGTCCACCCGGCTCATCAGGATGATGCCCAGGGCGAAGCCGCCGGCGAAGATGATGCCGATGGCGGTATCCAGCCGCAGTTTGGCCCGCCGGCTGATGAAGGTGATGCCCAGGGAGGCGGGCACCGCCCACGCCAGGGCGCCCCAGAACACGCTGCCGCCCAAGAGGTAAGCCACCGCCATGCCCGCCAGGGAAGAATGGCCCACCGCCTCACCCATGAAGGCCATGCCGCGCAAAATGACAAAGGTGCCCACCACGGCACAGGCCACCGCGGCCAGCAGCGCGGCCAGCAGCGCCCGCTGCATGAAAGCATACCCCAGGGGTTCCCATAAAGTGTCCAGCATGGTTACTTCCGGCGGGGCGCCGGGCCGGGCCGGTCCGCCGCCGTAGCCCCATGGGGCTGGCCCGCGTCTGATTCTGTTTCCGGGTGGGTGTGGTGCCGGTAGGCGTAGGCCTGCCCATCGCCGTGGACCAGCAGCAGGTGAGTGCCAAAGGTCTCGTTGAGCACCGTCTCATTGAGCACCGCATCGGGCGGGCCGAAGGCCACCTGACGCCGGTTGAGGCACAGCGCCTTGGCGCAGCAGATGGAGACGCAGGACAGGTCGTGGGTGCAGAGGACGATGGTGGTCCCGGAGGCCTGCAGGTCGCCGATGATGTCCAGCAGCTGGTGCTGGGCGGTGGCGTCCAGCCCGGCCATGGGCTCGTCCAGCAGCAGCAGCACCGGGTTGTTGGCCAGGGCGCGGGCCAGCAGGGCGCGGCGCCGCTGCCCGCCGGACAGCTCGCCGATGAGCCGGTCCCGCAGGGGAAGCATTCCCACCCGTTCCAGGGCGGCGCTGGCCGCCTCCCGGTCCTCCCGGGTGGTGCGGCGCAGCAAGCCCCGGCGGGCGTACCGGCCCATGAGGGCCACGTCGCCCACCGTCACCGGGAAGTCCCAGTCCACCCGCTCCACCTGGGGCATGTACCCCATCCGCCGCTGCTGAACGGCGGCCGGCTGGCCCATGACCAGCACCTGGCCTCGCCAGGGCGGCAACAGGCCAAGGATCGCCTTGAGCAGGGTGGACTTGCCGGAGCCGTTGGGGCCGATGACCCCCACGATGTCCCCCTGGGCGGCCTGGAAGGTGACGTCCTCCAGGGCGGGCCGTCGGTTGTACCCCGCCCACAGGCCGCGCACCTCCAGCGCCGGGGGCGGCCCGCCGTGTGGCGTATGCGCGGTGTGTTCGTCGGTCAGTGTGGCTGCCTTTAGCATACTCTCCGTCATTTCAGGTATTTAACTAAGCTGTTGGCGTTGAACCGCATCAGGTCAAGGTAAGTGGGCGCGGTGGCGTCCAGCACGTCGGAGTAGATGATACCCACCTCTACCCCAGCGTCCCGGGCAGCCTGGTCCAACACGTCCGACCGGAACTGGGGCTCGGCAAAAACGGCGGGGATGCCCTGCTCCTTCAGCTCCATCAAGACTGCGGCCACCTGGCCCGGAGTGACCTCGCTGCCTCCGGCGACTATGAAGGAGGAGGTCTGCCAGCCGTAGCGCCGGGCGAAGTAGCCAAAGGCGTTGTGGTAGGTCACCAGGCGCCGGCGCGCGGGCGGAACCTGGTCCAGGGTTTTGGCCACCCCCCGGTCCAGGTCGCGCAGCAGTTGGATATACCGGTCTGCGCCTGCTCGATAGGTTTCGGCGCTGGGCGGGTCGGCTTGGGCCAGCCCGTCCCGGATGCGCTCCACGTAGCTCGCCGCCAGCAGCGGGTCCAGCCAGAAGTGGGGCGCTTCAGCGAGGTGGTCATCCTCCGCCGGGCGCCCCGCCGCCTGCTGGTCCTCCGCAGGCTGTTCCCCACGGAGAGTCTCAAGCCCGGCGGAAGCCACCACGTGGACCGCCCCGGCCGGTTGGGCGGCCTTCAGCACCGGGAGCAGGAAGTCGTCCAAGCCCATGCCGTTGGTGACGATGACCCTGGCCCGGCTGACGGCGATGCTGTCCTGGGGTGTGGTCTGGAAGGAGTGCAGGTCCGTCCCCGGGGGGATCAGGCTGGTGACGCTGACCCGGTCGCCGCCCACCTGCCGGACAAAGTCGGCCAGGATGACATTGCTGGTGACCACCGCCATCTGGCCGGCAGGGGGTGCGCTACTCTCCGCCCGGCAGGCCGCCAGCAACACCAGGGCCGCCACGAGTGGGGCGGTCCAGGCCGGCCAAATGCCGGCGTGGCACGGGGTTTTAATACTTGGTATCATTATTGGGCCGGCGTTGAGATCCTGTATCATTTAGTGGCCTGAACCGAGACCTGACCTAGGCGGGCTGGGGGGACTGGCAGGCGCTGCAACGCCCGTAGACTTCCAGCCAGTGCCCGCTGACCTGGAAACTGTGGAGGGCTGCCACCTGCTGGAGCTGGCTTTCGATGTCGCAGCCCACCAGGTCCTGGGAGGCGCCGCACTGGACGCACAGCAGGTGGTGGTGGTGCCCGCGATGGCTTAGCTGGTAGTGCAAATTGCCGTCCTCCAGGAGCACGCGGCACAGCATTCCCGATTCCACAAGCAGCTTCAGGGCGCGGAACACGGTGGCCCGGCCCACGCCAGGCAACTGCTCCCGCAGCTCCTCCGCGGTGAAGTGCCGCTCCGTGACGGCAATGGCCTGGACCACCGCACGGCGCGGCAGAGTGTCCCGGAAGCCCCGGTCCTCCAGGGTCTCCAGCAGTTGCTCCGCCAGGGGATTGCCGCGCGTGCGCACCATCAGTTAGTGATACTGCATCTCGATTACAAACAATATACCACAGATATAGCTGCTGGTCAACGGAGGGGTGTGCCGGCGCAGGGGCTTGTGTTATATTCGGCCCCCCGTAGGGGCGCACCTGTGTGTGCGCCCCTACGGGGGGCCGATCCTCCAGCCGAAGGGCAGACACATAGGTCTGCCCCTACCAGGGCGATGGTCAGACTAGCACTGGCGGCTGGGCAGCGCGACGATGGCCTTGCCGCCCACGTACCGGTCCCCGGTGGGGCTGGTCATCAGGATGTCGCACTCCACCAGGTTCTCGCCGTTCTGCTGGCGGGTGTCGGTGATGGTGGCGGAGATCATCAGCGGCTTGTTGTGTGGGATGGACTGGCGGAACACCAGGTCGATGTCCTTGAGGGCGTCGGGGCCGGCCCAGTCGGTGAGGAGCCGGGCCATCATGGCCATGCTCATGATGCCGGGCACGATGGGGAAGGGCAGCCGCACCGTTTCCGCCGCGGACTGGTCCGTGAACCGGTTGGGCATGGGGTTGCCCCACGCCTGGCAGAAGGCCACCACGCCGGCATCGGGGGCCTGGGTCTCCAGGGGGCCGATCTCGTCGCCCAGCTGCACGTCTTCAAAGTGGGGCGCCGTCTGCTTGGCCATGGGGCAACTCCTTAACGATTGATTAGTAGTCTGAGAGGTAAGGGCCCACAAATGTCATTGCTACGAAAATGGCTCCCTCTCCCAGGCCCTCACCCCCTGACCCCCTCTCCCTTAGGGAGAGGGGGATTGTTGCCGTTGCTCCCTCTCCCAGGGGGAGAGGGCTGGGGTGAGGGCGTTGCCCCTCACTCGATCCCCGTCTACAAGGAGAGAATAACAAGAGAAAAACGATTTTCATCCCTCGTGGTGCCCCGACGAGTCGGGGCATGATAGATTCTGAGCGAAGCGAAGAATGACATAACAATCACTCCGGCAACGCTCCGGATTTGTAGGCCTTTAGCGCCGGTTACTCCCGGACGGCGTACGACTCCTGCACGTTGGCCACCACGTCCCCGTCCTGGTTGCGGAAGGTGGTCTCCCACACGATGAACACCATGGTGCCGCTGCGCCCGGTCTTGGGGTAGACCTCTTTGAGGTGAGAGGAGGCGGTGAGCCGGTCCCCCGCCACCACCGTGGCCTGGGGCTGCACCCGCTGGCCGGCGTGGAACCGCGCCCGGCCGAACTGGAGCTTGATGTCCGGCAGCTCCACCCCGCGGACGAAGATGGTGCACAGGGTGGGCGGCGCCACCAGGCCCTTGAATCCGGCGGCGCGGGCGGCGGCCTCGTCGGTGAACAGCGGGTTGGCGTCGCCGATGCCGCAGCTGAACTCCCGGATCAGGGTGGGCGTGACCTCAAAGGGGCCGGCCTGGTGCTCCTTGCCGTGCAGGGAGCGGTCGTACTCCAGTTGCATCACCATGACTGCATCTCCTTGCCCTGTTGTAAGTGCGCCTAACAAAATCAACTTTGACCGAGACCCACCCCCATCCTAACCTTCCCCCATCAAGGGGGAAGGGACGGGTCTCCTCCCCCTCGACGGGGGAGGATTAAGGTGGGGGTGAAAAGCTCCACCAGGGCACTTTGCCAGGGATTCTAAGTCTTGGCGCCGTTAGTGTTGGTCTCCGCCAGCCGCACCGGGCGGAACTGGCCGGAAAGCAGGGCCTCCACCAGGCCGGCCTCCCGCCGGATCTCCGCCTGGAACTGGGTTAAGCATGAGGCGATGTGGCTGGACAGGTGGGCGTCGCTGCCGCCGGTGCCCAGGTAGCCCCGCTCCTCACAGAGGGTGTCGGCCCGCTCGTTCTCCCCCGGCCGGCTGCCCCCGTTGAGCCGCTCCACAATCCCCACGCCGGCGAACTCCTCGCCCTGTCCCATGTACTCCACCAGCCCGATGCCGAAGCGGCCGGGATGGGCCGGGATGGCCAGGGCGCCGTGATGCCGAGCGGCCTGCATCAATGCCCGGGCGTCCAGGCGCACGTCGGCAAAATTCAGCTCGTTGGTCAGGGCCGGGGTCACGCCGTAGACCAGGAAATGCCCGTAGCGGGTGTCCAACTCCGAGCCCTTGAGCACCAGCACGCCGTACTGGCCGGCCAGGGAGGAGTAATCCTTGTCGTAGTCGAACTTGCGGTGCTCGGTGAGGACAATGCCGTCCACGGTGTTGCCGCGCTTGCGCAGCACCTGGATCCACTTCAGGTATTGCTCCACGGTGGCCCGGGAGTCGTCCGACGACACCGAGTGGCTGTGCAGGTCCAGGTACATCCTGTGGGGTCAGCTCCTTGAGAGGGCTATTACCAGCAGCACCATGATAATAGCTGACGGCGCAATCGGCAACTTCCCGGCTGGTTTCGGCGCCGTCTGCCGGCCCTGGCCCTCATCCCCCTGCCCCCTTCTCCCGGAGGAAGCAGGGGAGATGTTGGTCTGGCACCCTCTCCCCCTGGGAGAGGGCTGGGGGTGAGAGCCTGCTCACCCCTGTTCCAGGGACGCCAGCCAGGCGGTAAAGGTGTGGCCCAGGGTCACCGGGTCGTCAGGAGCAGGGGCGCCGGGGCGTTGCCGGGGGCGATGCGCAGGTGGATGAAGCCGGGGCCGGGCACGTCCAGCGCCTCGGTCATGGCCTGCTTCAGCCCCTCCAGGTCCTCCGGCTGCCAGGTGCGCAGCCCGCAGGAGGCGGCGATGGCCGCCAGGTCCAGCTTCTCGGTGAAGGTGGCCTGCCCGCCGGTGGAGGCGTAGGCCTGGTTGTCCAGCACAATCAGCAGCAGGTTGGTGGGTTG
>JBGPJN010000185.1:0-5934 GCA_041485445.1 Dehalococcoidia bacterium | reverse complement strand
CCATCCCCCCCGACGTAATAACGGGGGCAGTTAACTAGGCGATTATCTACACGGAGTCTACCTACTGTCAAGGGATAAGTACCTTAGGAGATTGGGGGATTACCGTTGAATTGAACCCCTAATCCCCAAATCCCGGCGAGATATTTTACTAATGCGGGTCTCACTGTGATTTTAGTTTAGTCAGAGTGGCTGGGGCGACAGAATAGTGCAGCTGAGGCATTAACCAGGGCGGCCTCCCGCAGCCTGATGGACCGCGGTTCAACTACAGAAGTGCCGGCCTGCCAGTAACCGCCACCTATCCCGTCCCGCCCACTGCCCAGGACAGTGTCCTCTCCATATGCAATTGGATCACTCTCTAGGTAACTCTTCCTGCCCACTATCCTCTCCTCTCCCGGCCACTTCATAGGGAGAGTTCTTGTACTCCACATGGAGCGTTGACGTCAAGCAACGCACATGTGACGCTTCTCATAGGGAGAGTGGATAGTGGGTAAACTATCCATCTATTTTGACGTCAACTTTACCGATTGCACAGGTAATGGTCAGAACGCCACCCTCCACTCCATATGAAGAGTATAGGAGAGTAAAGTATGACAGGCAATGGCATTCAAGAGATAACAGAATTCCCGGCGTAACTGGGTCGTTTCATTTTCGGCCAGTTCGTAGGGGCGTCCCGACTGTGTCGGGATTCGCTCTGGAACAGACCTTCCACCCGAAGGGCAGGCTCCATAGGTCTGCCCTTACACTCGGGGCCAATGAAACGACCCTGCTCGGCGTAGCCATTCATATTGGCAACGGATATGATCATATATAGAATATTTAGAAACTAATGATGCAAAAGGAATCGTGGAGAGACGGAGTAGCTTTGGACATACGTGAGCTGGTCAGCTTCTACCACACTGCCCGTCTCCGCAGCGTGTCACGGGCCGCCGATTATCTGGAGATTGGGCAACCCACCGTCACCACCCACCTGCAACGCCTGGAGAAGGAGTTTGGCGTGCAGCTGTTCAACCGCGTCAAGCGGCCCATTCGCCTCACGTCGGAAGGCGCCACGCTTTTCCGGCTGGCCGAGTCGGTGGTGCAGGCGGTCCAACTGGGCATGGAAAATATCCGCATCGAAATGAACCACCCTGATCAACGGGGGGTGGTGACCATGGGTGCTTACCCAGACTTGGCCCTGAACTACCTTCCTGAAATCATCAAGCAGTACCTGGAACGCTTTCCGGAGGTGCAGCTCAAACTGGTAAGCCGGCCTTACGCAGCGCTATTGCAGTTGCTGGAGTCAGGGGAGGTCGACGTGGCCGTGCTTCCCGCACCCACTCCGGAGAACCGCGGACTGGCTTTTCAAAGTCTGTTCGAGTCCGCCTTCGTGCTGATGGCCCCCTTGGGCCACCCTTTGCTCCAGGGGACAAGACCGGTTCTGGACAACATCGTTCAATGGCCCCTGATCATGCCCGGCCCGCAAAGCTACACCCGCCGCTACCTGGAACAGGCCTTGCGACAAGCTGGGCTGGGGTACCACATGGCCCTGGAGATGGAGCATACCGCGCTGACCAAGCGGTACGCCGAGATCGGCATGGGCGTGACCATCGCTTTGGAGTTTGACGTGCGACCCGGAGACGAGACCAAGCTGGGTGCAGTGGACTTGAGCCACCTGTTCCCGCCGGTTCAGATTGGCGTGGTCACGCTGGCGGGCAAGTTCTTACCCCGCGCGGCGCGCAACCTGATAGAGGCCTTGCTGGCTTCATCCAACGCACCCAAGCCCAGTCAGGTGGATGGGCCCGCGGCCACCCAAGGCGCCGGCCAGCCTTAAGCTCACTGCTGGCGGTCCAGAATACTTACAGGCCGAAACGTCCCCAGACTGTGAGTATTAGATTACGAATATTGTAAATTAGCCAATATCCATTGACGTGTTGCCAAGCCTGGACGATAATGACCAACTAAGTACACCCGGCGGTTCAGAAACGAGGAGAGAGCTATGGCGAGCAAAGAGAACATCGCCCTGATGGCCCATCTGATGCGGCGCGCCGGCTTTGGCGCGACCCGCGAGGAGCTTGAGGCCCTCGCCGACCAGGGCTACGAGGCCACGGTGGAGGCTTTGCTGAACCCGGAAAGCCAGGAGGCCGTGGACCGCTTTGACCTGATCCGGTTTCAGCCGTGGACTTGGCGTCCCGGCACCATTCAGGGCATGGGATCTGCCGAGTGGCTCTACTTCATGATCAACACCCGCCGGCCCCTGGAGGAGAAGATGGCCCTTTTCTGGCACCAGGTGTTCGCCACCGGCGTCTCCAAGGTTGACCACTACGACGAAGTCAACGACATGGTCATCCTGTTCCGCGAAAAGGGAATGGGCAACTACAAGGAGTTGCTGACCGAGCTGGCCAAGACTCCCGCCATGATTTACTGGCTGGATAACTGCGAGAACCACGCCGACGCCGTCAACGAGAACTGGGGCCGGGAGCTGCTGGAGCTCTTCAGCATGGGGGTGGGCAACTACACTGAGGTGGACGTGCGGGAATGCTCCCGGGCCTTCACCGGCTGGACCTTCGTTCCCAAGCTGCCCCGCGGCCCCCTGGGCCGTTTCGACTGGTACTTCGAGTACCGGGAAGACGACCACGACGACACGGAAAAGACCTTCCTGGGCCACACCGGCCGCTTCAACGGCGAGGACATTATTGACATAATCTGCCAGCAGCCCGCCACCACGGCGTTCATCGCCCGGCATCTGTACAACTTCTTCGTGGCCGACGAAGCCCAGGTGCCCGCTTGGTCGGTAACGCCACCCCGGGATCAAGCGGCCATTGACCTGCTGACGGACACCTTCCGGGACTCCAACTTCGACATCCGGGCCACCCTGAAGGTGCTGTTCAACTCCGCCTTCTTTAAGAACGCCCGCTACGCCCGCCTCAAGAGCCCTGCCGAGGTGGTGGCTGGCACTCTGCGGTTGGTGGGCGGCAACGAGTTCCCGGCCCCCGGCCTGGGCGAGATGGCCCGCCAGCCCTGCTACATGGGCCAGGACCTCCTCAACCCACCCAGCGTAGAGGGCTGGCACACGGGCACCGAGTGGATTAACAGCGGCTCCCTGATGCGCCGGGTCAACTTCACCGCGGACCTGGTGGGCGACGTGCGCCGTCCCGGTGTCCAAGCCATCATCCACCGGCTGCGGGCCCAGGGCAACCTGTCGCCGGAGGGGTTTGTGGACGCCTGCCTGGACCTGATGGGCCCGCTGGAGGTCGCTCCGCAAATCCGCCAGGAGCTGGTGGACCACGCAAGCGCCGGCGGAGGCCTCCGCTGGGCCACCAATCAGGACGTTCAGAGCTCCAACGAAAAGATCAGCGAGATGCTGCAGCTCATCGTCTCCCTGCGGGAGTACCAGTACGCCTAGCTTATAGGCGCGTCCCGGCTGGTCGGGACGCGCCTGCTGGGTGCCCAACGAACAAATAGGAGCGCAAGATGACTAGCACCAAGAAGGACCCGGTACTGGTGGTGCTGCAACTCACCGGCGGCAACGACTACTTCAACACCGTCATCCCCTACACCGACCCGCGCTACCGGGACAACCGCCCGGTGGTGGGCGTGCCGGATGGCCGCATCTTGAAGCTCAACGATAGGATCGGCCTGCACCCGGAGCTGGGGCCCATCAGGGCCATGTACCAGCAGGGCAGCATGGCCATCATCCACGGCGTGGGCTACGCCAACTCGCCCCGCTCCCACTTCCGCTCCATGGACATCTGGCACACCTGTGAGCCGGACAAGCTGGGCACCGAAGGGTGGCTGGGCCGCACCTGCCAGGTGATTGACCCCAAGAAAGAGAACGTGGTTACCGCGGTCAGCTTTGGCCCCAGCCTGCCACGGGCTTTGGCCCTGCCTGGAGTGCCGGTGGCCTGCGTGGACGATCTGAACTCCTACGGCATGCTCAGCGGCATCAACGAGGAGCGCCAGCGCGCCCGCATCCTGGACCGGTTTGCCCGCCTCTACTCGCCCACCATCGGCCAGGGCGCGGTAATGGACTATCTGGGCCAAACGGGCCTGGACTCCCTGAAAGGGGCTGACGTGCTGAAGGTGGCCCCGGAACGATACTCTTCGACCGTAGAATACTCCGACACTACCATCAGCAAGAAGCTCAAGGGCATTGCCCAGGTGCACCTGGCTAACCTGGGGACCCGCATCTTCTACTGCGACCACGGCAGCTTTGACAGCCATTCCAACCAGGTGGGGATGCACGACAAGCTCTGGAAGGACGTGTCCCACGGCGTCGAAGAGTTCTTCGCCGACCTGCGGGAGCATAACGCCTCGGACAACGTGGTCATGGTGGTGTTCTCCGAGTTTGGCCGCCGGGTCCACGACAACGGCTCCGGCACCGACCACGGCGCCGCCGGAGTGGTGCTGGTGATGGGCGACCAAGTGAAGGGCGGCGAGTACGGCGAGTACCCCTCCACCAGGCCCCAGGACCTGGAGCAGGGAGACCTGGTGCCCAACACCGACTTCCGCTCAGTCTATACCACCATCCTGGAAGACTGGCTGGGCCTGGACGCCGCACCGCTGGTGGGCGGGCGCTTTGAAAAGCCCGCGTTCCTGACACGCGGCTGAGAGGTTAACGATGCTTACGCAAGTAGCAGCCGGGCGAGTATTTGATTATAGCCACTCAGTGGGCCGAGGGGCCCAGTCGGGCATGGGTTTCAACCAGCCGGTGGCGGCAGCCCTGGGCCAGGGAAACCTGGTCTACGTCCTGAACCGGGGCATCGAGGGTATCAGCAACGTGCCCTGGGACCGCATCGGCTACGGCGCGCGGGTGTCCATGACCACCATCGGCACCACCCCTGGGGACGAGGAGTATCTAGGCGAGTTCGGCAAGTACGGCAGCGGCCAGGGCGAGTTCATCTGGGGCTCCGGCATCGCCGTGGACCGGGCGGAAAACGTCTACGTCTCCGACGAGTGGCTGAACCGGATCAACGTCTACGACAAGGGCGGCAAGTTTCTGGGCCAGTGGAGCACCCTGGAGAAGGACGACGGCCTGCCCCACGGCACGGCCAGCATCGCCCTGGATGCCGACGAGAACATCTGCCTCACCGACAGCCGCAGCCACCAGGTGCGGAAGTTCAGCAGAGATGGCAAGTTCCTGGGTGGTTGGGGCCGCCACGGGGCCGGCAATGGCGAGTTCAACGCGCCCTGGGGAATCACCGTGGACGGGCAGGGCTTGGTTTACGTGGCCGACCACAAGAACCACCGGGTGCAGAAATTCACCCCGGCCGGAGAATGGGTTGCCACTTTCGGCAGCTACGGCACCCGGCGGGGACAACTGGTGCGCCCCACGGGGGTGGCCGTTGATCCTGACGGCGACGTTTACATCTGCGACTGGAGCGACAACGGCTGGCATCCCGGCCGGGTTCACGTCTTTGACGCCAACGGCAAGTTCATCATCAGCCTGGTGGGAGACGCCCAGCAGCTCTCCAAGTGGGCGCAGATGACGGTGGATGCCAACCTGGACTACCTGCGGGCCCGTCGCCGGGTTCCCACCACCGAGCCGGAATGGCGGTTCGCCATGCCCACCGGCCTGACCTTTGACGCCCAAAAGCACCGTTTGTTGGTGGTGGACAACCAACGCAGCCGTCTCCAGATTTACAACAAACCCACGGACTACATGGCGCCGCAGTTGAATCTCTAAGAGTGTGTTTAAAAAGCCACATTCTCCCCCTTACGAAGGGGGAGATACAGAGGGGGTGGTCTCGGCGCCGCAAGGGGGAACGACCCCTCCTAACCTCCCCTTCGTGGGGGGAGGGACTTTTGACACACCCTCTAATACTACCTTGTTACTGGACCTCTTCGGATGACCGCGCCAGGGCTCCTAGCTTGGGCATCCGAACCAGCAGTGTTTCACAACAGAACTTTGTTGCCCATTATTATATTATAGACCCTTGCATAAATTCTTGAACCGTG
>JBGPJN010000184.1:0-5942 GCA_041485445.1 Dehalococcoidia bacterium | reverse complement strand
GGCATGACGTAGAATGGTAACGCCCTGGCATCTTCTCCCAAGATCCCGCGGTCTTGAACGGTGACAATGTTAGCGTGCTGGTTCTTCTCGCAAAACCACAACTCGTTCTTGAATCGCTTAAGCTTTTCGCTCGTGGCCTTTTGGGGGTCGAGAGCCTTTATCGCGTAAGTCTTGCCCGCCTTGTCTGTCGCTATGTAGATTCGACCTGAGCCGCCTTCACCGACGATGTCGGTGGCCGTGTATGTAGTGTAAGTAGTTCGGAAAAGAATTGGAGTCTTAAGGGCCATGCTTCTCATCCCTCATCCCCCTACTCGCACTTGTTCCAGCCGCAGGACATGCACTTGAGGCAGCCCTCCAGGAAGTAGACCTGGCCGTTGCAGTCGGGGCACTTGCGGGCCTGCACCAGCGCCGGCGTCTGGGCGGCAAAGGTGAGCTGCACCGCGTCGGGCCGTGCGTCTGCGGGATTGTCGGTCAGGTGGCGGTCCAGGGCCAGGGCCACCGCATCGGGGCCGGAGCGCACCAGGGTGCCGTCGTCCCAGGCCGGGCAGCAGGTGATGCCCCGCAGCTGGTCCACCAGCTCTTGGGCGTCAATGCCCGAGCGCAGGGCCAGGGAAACCAGGCGGGAGATGGCCTCCAGCTGGGCCGAGTCGCAGCCGCCGGCCTTGCCCAGGGTGCTGAAGGCCTCAAAGGGCTTGCCTTCCTCGTCGAAGTTGATGGTGATGTACATGTTGCCGTGGCCGGTGCGCACCCGCTCGGTGACGCCGTGGATCGACTGGGGCCGGGGCCGGGGCGTGCGGTAGCCCGTCGCGGGCGCAAGGCCTAGCGCCCCTACGGCCTCGGCCTCTTCGGCGTGCTTGCCGGTCTCGCCGGTGCTCAGCACCTGGCCGGCCTTGCTGCCGTCGCGGTACACGGTGATGCCCTTGCAGCCGGTCTCGTAGGCCAGGGTGTAGGCGCGGGCGATGTCCGCCACCGTGGCGTCGTGGGGGAAGTTGATGGTCTTGGACACCGAGTTATCGGTGTGCCGCTGGAAGGCGGCCTGCATCCGCACGTGCCACTCGGGGCTGATGTCGTGGGAGACGCGGAACACGTCCTTGACCCACGGCGGCACTTCAAGAGTTTCTAAGCTGCCCTTCTCCGCCAGCTGCTCCATCAGCTCGGTGGAGTAGAAGCCCTCGTGCTTGGCCACCGCCTCAAAGTAGCTGTTGCCCTCCACCAGGCGGGTGTTGTCCATGACGTTGCGCACGTAGGACAGGGCAAACAGGGGCTCAATGCCGCTGGAGGCCCCGGCGATGATGCTGATGGTGCCGGTGGGGGCGATGGTGACGGGGGCGGAGTTGCGCATGGGGCCCAGCCCGCCCGGCTGGTTGTAGATGCTGCCCTCCCAGGCGGGGAAGGCGCCCCGGCGCCCGGCCAGCTCGGCGGAGGCCTTGTAGCTCTCCTCCTGGATGCGCCGCATGACGGTCTCGGCCAGCGTCAGGGCCTCCTCCGAGTCGTAGCGGACGCCCATCTGCAGCAGCAGGTCGGCAAAGCCCATGACCCCCACGCCGATGCGCCGGGTCTTGCGGCTCATCTCGGCGATCTCCGGGATGGGGTACTCGTTCATGTCGATGACGTTGTCCAGCAGGTGCACCGAGGTGCGCACCGCGCGCGCCAGGCGGTCCCAGTCCATGGTCACGGCGTCTCCCTCGTAGCGCACCATGCGGGCCAGGTTCAGCGACCCCAGGTTGCAGGACTCAAAGGGCAGCAGGGGCTGCTCCCCGCAGGGGTTGGTGCTCTCGATGCGGCCCAGCTGCGGGTTGGGGTTCTCCCGGTTGATGCGGTCCAGGAACACAATGCCGGGGTCGCCGGTCTTCCAGGCCATATCGGCGATGAGGTCAAAGACCTCCTTGGCGTTAAGCTGGCCCGTCACCTGGCCGGTGCGGGGGTTGACCAGGTCGTACTCCTCGCCCCGCTGGGCCTTCTCCATGAACTCCTCGGTGACGGCGACGGAGATGTTGAAGTTGACCAGTTGGTCGCCGTTCTCCTTGGAGCGGATGAACCGGAGGATGTCCGGGTGGTCCACGTTGAGGATGCCCATGTTGGCGCCCCGGCGGGTGCCGCCCTGCTTGACTACGTCGGTGGCGGTGTCAAAGGCGCGGATGAAGCTGACCGGCCCGGAGGCGATGCCGCCGGTGGAGCCCACCACGTCGCCCTCGGGGCGCAGGCGGCTGAAGGAGAAGCCGGTGCCGCCGCCGCTCTTGTGGATCAGGGCGGTCTGCTTGACCCGGGTGAAGATGGACTCCAGTGAGTCCTCCACCGGCAACACAAAGCAGGCGGAGAGCTGCTGCAGCTCCCGGCCGGCGTTCATCAGCGTGGGGGAGTTGGGCAGGAAGTCCAGGCTGCGCATCAGCGCGTAGAACTCCTCCTCGGTGGCTTGGCGGTCCTCCTGGGCAGTGCGGCCGGCCGCGGGCGTATAGTTGAGATCGGCCTGGGAGAGGTTGTTGGCCACCCGGCGCAGCATGTCCTCCGGCCCCCGGTCCAGCAGGTTGCCCTCCCGGTCCTTGGACAGGTAGCGGCGCTTCTGCACCACAATGGAGTTCTCGGTGAACCCCGGCACTGGGCTGTCCACCTGCGCGGCGATGCCCGCCCGGGTCAGGGCGTCCTTGATGCGGCGGCGGATGTCCTTACGCTCCCCGCCAAGGTCAACCGGGGCGGCGGTGGCCGGCTTTTGGCGCATGGGTTGAGCTCCGGCGGGGGCAGGAGTGGCGTGGGTTGGGTTCCGGTGGGTGGCCAGGCGCTGGTGGATGGCGGTCATGATAACACTCCCCTAAGGCGTCGGTGTGGTGAATACTGCGGCTCAGTGGTCTCACGGGCTTGACTACAGCCGGAATGGTCCTGCTGGATGAAATGCTAGTTGCCATAACTCTGCGCACCGTAACTGTGCGCCTACTCGCCAAGTGCCTGTCAAGGCGTGCCGCGTGGTTCTTTGGTGGTGGTTTTGGTGGGGCCGCCGCGGCCTCATCCCCGCACCTTGGCAACTTGGGGCAATCCCCCGTCCCCGCCCCGGCCCTCACCCCCTCGGTCCCCCTCTCCCTCGGGGAGAGGGGGAAGTAAATGGTCTCTGGGGGACACCCCCATGCCCCCGTCGGGGACCGCGCCCCCTGCGCCCCCTGGGGGCGGTGTCGGACGCTAGTTCTGCGAAGGCCGTTTGTCGTCGCCTGGGTTGCCTGCCCATTGGGGTGGGAGCGACTTCAGCAAGAACAAGTTGCTTTGCCCGAGGAGATGTACTTGATGCCGTAGGATTTGAACTTCTTGCTGAAGTTGTATAAATTCCGCACGGCTGACGAAGTCCGTGAGACTTCCGCTGGATGCTGGGCCCGCATGGCCAAAGGGACCGGGAGGACTGGATATTCTCATCAGTTCATTCTCCTGTTGCAACTTGGAGACCTCTTGCTCCAGGTCATCGCAGCGGCGGCTCAGGTGATGTGACGAGTCTGTCAACGGCATGGGAGACAGTTGAGGTAATGGTGCTACGATGGGATGAAAAGGCGGTCGCCAGTGCGCTATCATGGGAGATAAGCTCACCTGCGCTAACGTCCGGTGGTGAGCCGCCGTCAAATCCTGGACGGCCTGGAATATCCTACGGAATGTCCCATCCCTTTCTAACCGAGCGAATGCAGCAACCTGTGCGGCGATGGCCAGATTCAGGGCTTCAAGGGTTGCCGGAGAAAAATAGACGCCTCCAAAAGACACGCCTTCTGGCTTTTCCATTTGACATCCTCCTCTGTGGGGATCGCCCGTCCGCCCTCAGAAAGTGGCATGCCTCCCCAGCATTACAGTCAGTCACTTTCCCGCCCCACTGTCTTACCACATTCCCAGGGAATTGTCTGCGGCCTGCTGTCAGTGCCGCGGCGGGGGCTACTCCTGAGCGGGGGGCATGGCCAGCCAGGCGGTAACCAGGCTGGCCCGGGTCTCCCGGTCAATCTGCTCCTGGAGCTGTCCCACCCGGTTCAGGGCCACCACTTCAAACCACGCCTCTTCTCCAGGCCCAGCCTCGGGGAGCGCCAGCCCGCGGGGCAGGGGCACCCGGTTAAGCTCGTTCTGCAGGTCGTGGGCCCGGTTGCTCAGGTCCAGCAGTCTGGCCAGGGCGGCGTATTGAGTCATGCTATTCATGGATAATTCCTCCTTGTGCAATCCCGGTGGCGCCGGATTTGGCCGGTGGCCCGCCGGCGGTGTGGCCCCGCGCTCCGCCCTGGCGGGGGCGTCCCTGGGCCACCAGCCGCAGGTTGCGACGCCGTGCCGGGCGGACGTGGCCCGCGCCGATTTGGGGCAGCGGCAGCTGGGGGTTGCCGTCCCGCAGGTCCTTGACGGCCTGCTCAAAGCTCTCGATGTCGTTGAAATCCCGGTAGACGCTGGCGTACCGGATGTAGGCCACCCGGTCCAGGTGCTTGAGCCGCTCCATCACCAGCTCGCCCAGCACGGCGGAGGGCACCTCGGCCCGGCCCAGGTGCTGCAGCTCCGCCTCGATGTCCTCCACCAGCCTCTCGATGGTGCGGGAGTCCACCGGGCGCTTGGCGCAGGCCTTGCGCACTCCCGAGAGCAGCTTCTCCCGGTTGAACTCTTCCCGGCGGCCGTCCCGCTTGGACACCAGCAGCGCGGCGGCTTGGACCCGCTCATAGGTGGTGAACCGCACGCCGCAGCCCCGGCACTCCCGGCGGCGGCGGATGCCCTCCTCCGCCTCTCGCGAGTCGGTGACCTTGGAATCAAAGTGGCCGCAGTGGGGGCAGCGCATTTCCCTAGATACCCTTTTGAACAAATCTAAGAATAATTTGAGAATACCACAGGCTGTATTATGTCCGGCAACAACCACAACCTCTAGTAGGCGGATTCTACTGCCCCGGCGGGGCTAAGTCAAGGGCGACCGGTCAGGGGTGGGGTTGCAGCTAGGATCTCGCATAAGTCCTTTAACTAGGAATGACGAAATTCCCTCGTGCCCCCCTTTCGCAAAGGGGGGTTGGGGGGATTTCGTCAGCCCGAGTTACCGAGCCCTGCATTGCTTCTTATACCGCTCGTGGTGAGCCAGTCGAACCACGTGGCTGCGCCCTTGGACAAGCTCTCAGGGTGAGCGGGTCACGTACCCAGTTTAGCAACCAGTGCAAGGCTGGTTAAGTGCTTTATGCAAGGGTCTATAGGGGCAAAAAAAGAGAGGCCACCCATATCGGGTGGCCTCGAAAAGATTCCCGGAGCCTTTCAGCTCCCTTGAAAAGAGAAATACTGCGTTTAGGCTTCCGAGAACATTACTCTGGTCCAACGGAGCCGGTGGGCCCCGCCCCGGCGACGCGGCGCCGGGGGTGTCATAAATACGATGGTTAGTGGTTCCCTTGACGGAGCTCTAACGGAAGAACCCGCGCTGCCGGGGGGCGCTCTGCCGCCGCAGGAAGCTGGGTACGTCCAGCTCCGCTTCGGTCTTGGGGGTCACGTCCTGCAGCAGCTTCTGCAGCTCGGCTTCCCGCATCTGGTTGGTGTCGTTCATCACCGGGAAGGCGGCGGCGATCATGGTGACCTTGATCTCGTCGTCCATCTTGGGGTCCCGTGTCGTGCCGAAGATGACGTTGGCGTCGGGATCGGCCATCTCCTGGATGATGTTGGCGGCGTCCTGCACCTCCTTGAGGGTGAGGGTAGGCCCGCCGGTGATGACGAAGAGCACCCGCTTGGCCCCGTCCATGGCAATGTCCAGCAGCGGGCTGCGGGTGGCCATCTTGGCGGCGTCGGTGGCCCGGGATTCACCCTTGCCGCGGCCGATGGCTAGCCAGGACTGGCCGGCGTTGCCCAGGATGGTGCGGATGTCGGCGAAGTCCACGTTAATCTCGCCGGGCACGGTGATGACTTCGGCAATGGCCTGGATGCCCTGCTGCAGCACCGAGTCGGCCAGCTTCAGGGCCTCCTCCCAGGTGGAGGTCTGG
>JBGPJN010000183.1:0-5983 GCA_041485445.1 Dehalococcoidia bacterium | reverse complement strand
TGCGCCTCCAGCCGCCAGCCCCACTCCTGGCCCAGCAGGTCCACTGCCAGGGTGCCGGTGACGTGGGAGGCCGAGGTGATGACCGGCATAGCGCCCAGCGCCTGGGCGACCTGCTGTGCCAGGCGGTCGGCGCCGCCCAGGTGCCCGGAGAGCAGGCTGACCGCGAAACGTCCGGCGTCGTCCACGCACACCACTGCGGGGTCCTGGTGCTTGTCCTCCAGGCAGGGGGCCAGCAGCCGCACCGCCGCGCCCACCGGCAGGAACAGCACCAGCCGTGGGTGCTCGCCGAAAAGGCGCTGCACCACCGGCCGCAGGGGCAGGTCGAAGGCCACCGCCGAGTCATCGGCGGCCAGCACGCGCCGGTCCAAGTAGAGGGTCACGTCGCCAGCCAGGGCCCGCGCCAGGGTGCGCGCCAGGTCCGCTCCCCGGCGGGAGATGGCGACGATGGCGGTGCTGGACTGGGGGCTGCCCGCCAAGCTGGGCCGGCCTGTCTAGTCGCCCCGGCTGGTCGGGGCGGCGGCAACGGCGGCGGGCCGGGCCCGGCCCTTCCGGTACTTATGGGTGTAGGTCTCCGAGTACAGGTGGGAGGAGGCCGCCGGGGCCTGCTCCGCTGGCCGGGGCTGGCGTAACTCCGGGTCCAGGGCGCCGCCCACCAGGATCAGGGCCTGCAGGGTGAGCTTGGCCGCCCGCACCTTGGGCGTGATGTTCGCCAACGTGCCCCGGATAATCTGCTCGTCGGGCCAGCCCACGCGGTAGACCACCGCCACGGGGGTGTCCTTGGCGTAGCCGGCGGCCCGCAGCTCCCGGGCGATGCGGAACATGCGGGTGATGCTCAGGAACAGCACCAGGGTGCTGCCGTGGGCGGCCAGGGCGGACAGCTCCTCGCCGGGGGGCATGGCCACGCGGCCCGCCACGCGGGTGAGGATCACGGTCTGCGACCCGCCGGGCACCGTCAGCTCCGCCTTGAGGCGGGCGGCGGCGGCGAAGGCCGAGCTGACGCCGGGGATGACCTCGTACTCCACGCCCTCGGCTTCCAGCACCCGCATCTGCTCCAGCATGGCGCCGTAGATGGACGGGTCGCCGCTCTGGATGCGGGCCACGGTCTTGCCCTGCTTCACGGCCTGGAGGGTGAGGTCCATGATCTGGCCCAGGGTGAGGGTCTTGCTGCCGTGGACCTCCGCGCCAGGTCGGGCGAACTCCACGATGGATGGGTGCACCAGGGAGTCGGCGTAGATCACCACGTCCGCCGATTCGATGAGCCGCTTGGCCTTCAGGGTAAGCAGCTCCGGGTCGCCCGGCCCGCCGCCGATGAAGTAGACCTTGCCTTCAGACATTATCCACCTTCACTATTCGCCTTTTCGTATGATGAGGAGGGAGAAGTAGTCCAGGTCCTCCTCGGTCAGCTGATTCAGGTCGCGCACCACCTGCTCCCGGGCGGTGGTGGCCCGCCGCACGTAGACGCCCTTGCCCGCCAGGCCCAGCCGCTCCAGGCTGGCCAGGGCCTGCAGCAGGGTGCGGTTCACCTTCATCAGCACGATGGTGTCGTAGCTGGCAATGGCCTCCCGCAGGTCGTCAATGCCGTACACCGCCGGCAGGATGGCCAGCCGCTGGCCGTGGGTCACCAGGGGCACCCCGGAGCTGGCCGCCGCTGCCATGACCGACGACACGCCGGGGATGATCTCCACCGGGATGGCGGGATAGACCGAGCGGATGTGCTCCAGCACGTAGGAGAAGGTGCTGTAGAGCATGGGGTCGCCCTCGGTGATGAAGGCCACGTCCTGGCCCTGCTGGAGCCGCACGGCGATGGCGTCGGCGGCGTCCCGCCAGGCGCGAGCGGCGCCCTGGGCGTCGTCGGTGGGGAAGCTGATGCGCAGGATCTCCTGGCGCTCCAGGTCCAGGAACCCCCGCACGATGTTCAGGGCGTAGCTGTCCTGGCTGGTCTCTGATTGGGGTACGCAGATGATGGGCACCCGCTGCAGGACGTGGTGGGCCTTCAGGGTGAGCAGCTCCGGGTCGCCGGGGCCCACGCCCACGCCGTGCAGAGTGCCGGAGGCTGAAGGGGAACGCCTGCTAGTCATCGGACCAACCTTGCCGACCCTGGCACAAAAACTGTTAAGCGCCGCTGACAAAATCCCCCCTCGCCCCCCTTTGCAAAGGGGGGTTGGGGGGATTTATGCCTCACTATTGATTTCGACATTTATGCGAGTCTCTTTACAAACCGTCCTGGCTCATTGCTGGCGCCAGCCAGTGACCACAAAGACCGGGTTCAGGGCCTCCAGGCGCACCGTGCCGTCGGCCAGCTCCTTGCCCCGCGCGGCGTTGACCATCACCAGCTCCACGGCCAAGCCCAGGTCCCGCAGCCGGTGGTAGGACTCCTGGGCACGCTCCAGCGCCGCCAGGTTCACCACCACCCGGCCCTGGGGCTGGAGCCGGCGAGCCACCTGATCCAACACCTCGGCCAGCCGGCCGCCGCTGCCGCCCACGAACACCGAGTCCGGGTCGGGCAACCCCGCCAGCGCCGCGGGCGCCTCTCCGGGGACCACCTGCACGTTGCCTTGGCCCAGCCGCGCCACGTTGCGCTCCAGCAGCGGCAGGCCTTCGGGATCCCGCTCGATGGCGTAGACCCGGCCCCGGTGGGCGATGAACGCCGCCTCCAGCGCCACCGAGCCGGTGCCCGCGCCGATGTCCCAGACGACGCTGTCGGGCCGCAGGCCCAGGGAGTACAGGCTGACCGCCCGCACCTCCCGCTTGGTAATCTGGCCCCGCAAGGGGCGGCGCTGCTCAAAGGCGTCGTCGGGCAGGCCCAGGCTGCGGGCTGGGGTTGGCGGCGTTGCCTTAACCTTGAGCTGATCTGTCAATAGCGAAACCTTGCGCCGGGGGTTGGTCCTCGTAGGGGCGCACCTGCGTGTGCGCCCAGCCCAGGGCAGACACACGGGTCTGCCCCTACACCCGTTAGCGTCGCCCGGAGCCCGCCACCAGGGGGATGCCCTGGGGCGAGGTGGAGGCTGAGCCCAGCAGCGTGCCGTCGAAGTCGAAGCAGAGGGCATCCACGATGAGCGACCGGGCATCATCGCCCAGCAGCTTGTGGCTCTCCTGGCAGACCAGCTGGCACATCAGCGGGAACAGCGCCAACAGGCCGTTGGCCTGGGCGATCTCCTGGACGTGCCGCCCGCTGGCCGCTCCGCGCATCTCCTCCTGCACCTGGGGGGATGCGCCGCACTGGCCGGCCAGGGAGGCCAGGAACACCGGGTCCACCCGGTTGCCGGCCACGTGGGTGACGAAGTAGCCCATGGCCATCTTGGAGAACTTGCCCACCATGCCCACGTGGGTGGCGCGGGGGATCTGGCGCATGACGCACCGCTTGAGGGCCGGACCGCTGAAGATGCCCGCGTCCACGTAGGCCATGTCCGGCAGGTCCAGGCAGCCCTTGGCGAACTCCTCGCTGCGGGTGCCGGTGGAAAGCACCATGTGGGTCAGGCCGTTGGCCGCCGCCACGTCGATGGCCAGGTGGACGCTGGCGCGCCAGGCCGCGGTGGAGAAGGGCTGGACCACGCCGGTGCTGCCCAGGATGGAGATGCCGCCCAGGACTCCCAGGCGGGAGTTGGTGGTCTTCTTGGCGATCTCCTCGCCGCCGGTGACGGAAACCTGGGCGATGAAACCAGTATCCTCGGGCAGGCCCTGGCTGCGGGCCGCCTCCTGCAGGGACTCGGCCATCATGCGCCGGGGCACGCGGGTGACGGCGGGCTCCCCAACGGGGATGCCGGTGCCGGGGCGAGTGACGGTGCCCACGCCGGGGCCGCCCACGATGCGCAGCCCGGCCTGCCCGGCGGGAGCCCGGGACACGGTGACGCAGATCTCCGCGCCGTGGGTTACGTCGGGGTCGTCGCCGCCGTCCTTAATCACCGAGCAGAGGACCTGTCTACCCATGTCTACCCACTGGCAGCGGTGCAACGCGAAGGTGACGTCGCGGCCCACGGGCAGGTGGATCGTCACCTCCCGCACCGGCTGGCCGGTGAGCAGGGTCAGGGCGGCGGCCTTGGCGGCGGCGGCGGCGCAGGAGCCGGTGGTGTAGCCCGTGCGCATGCCGTGGCGCTTCACTGTCTGGCGGCTGTAGTCGCTTTCGGGCCGATCTTCGGGCTGATCTTCCTGGGGCTGAGTGCCGGACATATGCCTCACGAAGGGGTTGGAGGGAGGGGCAGATTCACCCTCACCCCAGCCCTCTCCCAGAGGGAGAGGGGGCAATAATTTTGTTAGCAGTTCCTAGTATACTTTAGACCCCGCCGTCCACCCGGCGCCACACTTCCTGGATGCGGTCGGCGGCCACCCCCGCCAGCCGAGGGTCCGCGCCCAGGGGCGGCGTCACCGACATGGGCAGAGCCGGGTACTGCTCTTGCAACCGGCTCATGGTGCCCAGCACGTTGCGCTGCAGGATCAGGCCTGGAAACAGCAGATAGGGCACGCAGGTGAGGGACGAAACCCGCCGCTGCTCCACCAGGCGGGCCGCCGCCGACTCCATGGTGGGGTCACCGTAATGGGACTGGGCCACCGCCACAGCATATCCCAACCCCAGGCCATTTTCCACCATGCCGCCCAGCTCCGCCAGCCAGCGGCAGTCGTCGTACTGGGTCTTGGTGCCCGCCTTCACCACCAGCACCCCCGCCGGGCGGTCCGGCGTGGGGCGCACCGGCGGCGCACCCAGGGCGCGCACCCGCTCCTCCACCAGCGCGGCGATGCGGGGGTCGGCGCCCAGCCCATCGGCCAGGTGGATTTCCACCCCAGGGTTCTCCCTTCTTAAATCTTCCAGCACCTCCTGGAGCTCCAGGGTGGCGTGCTTGCCATGCCCTAGGAGGAAGGGCGCGATCACCATGCGCCGCAGCCCCTGCTGGGCCAGGGCCCGCACCGCCTGGGGTGGATGGGGCTGGATGAACTCCAGGCAGGATAGCACCACCTGGGAGCAAGCCGGACTCAGCTGCGCCTGCAGCAGGCGGGCGGTCTCCCCGAGCCCCACCGGGGTGCTGGGGCACTGGAGGCACCATTCGGGGGCTTCGGAGCCGCCAAACTTCCAGGCGCAGGAGCACTCGGCGCGGCTGGCGCCCCGCTGGCTGCCGTGGCAGAGCATGACCACGCCCCAGGGGGGCTGCTGGGCCTGGACACCCTGTCCCGCGGTGCGCGTCCGGGCGGCGGCTCGGGGCATTACCTGGCCTCCCCCTGGCTCAGCAGGTCCAGCAGAGCGTTGACCGTGGCGGCGGCGGCGGAGCTGCCCCCGCGGCGTCCCGGAATGGTGATGTAGGGCGCCGGGCGGCGCATCAGCTCGTCCTTGGATTCGGGGCAGGCGACGAAGCCCACGGGCATGCCGATAATCAGGGCGGGGGACACCTGTCCCGCATCCACCAGGTCCAGCAGGGCCAGCAGCGCCGTGGGGGCGTTGCCGATGGCCACTACGGCACCGTTCAGGTGGGGCGCCAGCTCCCGCAGGGCCGCCACCGAGCGAGTGGTTCCCTCCCGCTGGGCGCGGGCGGCCACCTCTGGAGCATCTATCAGGCAACGGGTGGCGATGCCGTGACGCTTCAGCAGGGCGCGGGAGATGCCCGCCTCCACCATGCGCACGTCGGTGATGATCTGCGCATGGGCAGCCAGCGCCGCCAGGCCGCGCTCCACAGCGCCGTGGCTGAAGCGTATGGAGGCGGCGATGTCCGGATCGCCCTCGGCCCGCACAATGCGGCAGACCACGTACCGCTCCTGGGGGCCAACGTCAAGCGACCGGGGCAGGCTGGCTTCCACCATCTGCAAGCTTTCCCGGTCAATCTCCTCGGGGAGCAGGGCGTACCGTTCCACCAGAGACATGGCATTCATCGTAATTAAAAACCTCGGCCAACCAAAAAACCCCTGGCCCGACTGCGGCCAGGGGAACTGATGATTCTGTGTCCAGCCCCGGCCAAAAGCCGGTTAGCAAGGACGCCACGTAACCATCTCTGTTGGGCGC
>JBGPJN010000182.1:0-5991 GCA_041485445.1 Dehalococcoidia bacterium | reverse complement strand
GGACCCTGGACCCGCACCCCGAGCGGGAGTACCTGCTCAAAGGGCTGATCAGGTGCGCCTGGTGCGGCTACGCCATGTGGTCACAGACCTACACCAACGGACACCGCTACTACCGGGAGCAGAGGGGATCAAGAGGTGAGGGCCATTGCGTCGGCCGAAGCTCCTCCCTGCCCTGTGAGATCCCCGACGGCCAGATGGACCAGATCATCAAAGCCATCACCCTGCCCGAGGCCTGGCAGGACCGGATGCTGACGCAGTTGCACCTGGAGGACGAGGTCAAGCGGGTGGAGGAGGAGAGGAAGCAGGCCGAGCAGAGGCTGAAGCGCCTGGGGCAGGTCTACCTGGACGGGCTGGTGGAGCCTGACGACTACAAGCGACAGAAGCGGCAGCTGGGAGACAAGCTCCAGTCCCTGGTGGTGCCCGGCATCAACGCCGCCCAGGAAGCGGGCACGCTGCTGGAGAATCTCCCGACCCTATGGACCGAGGCGGACCTGTCGGAACGCAGGAAGATTCTACTGACCATGCTGGAAGCCGTGTACGTGGACCCGGTGGAGGAGCGGAGCGTGGTGGCCTTCCGGCCCAAGCCGGCCTTCCAGGCCCTGTTCCAAATGGCCGCTACGAGAGAAGGCAGCGGGGTTGCGCTTATCAACCAGGTCGCCTGCCCCGATAACGAATCAGTCCCGGCACAAGGCCGGGACTGTGGCGAAACCGCCATGTGTTCTTGGTGGAGACGGGGGAGGGTTGAACTCCCCGATCTTACATATCTGGCGGTGCTGTTGGCCGCTAGCCAGCAGCAGGTTTCCTGCAGCCAAAGGCACACATCCCTAAGCAATCAAAAGGTGCCTAGCAACACGATGGGGCCTGTGGGCGCCGGGCTGCCCCCCCGCGGCTCGATGCTGACGCCGATGGCGTCGGCGCCGGCGAAGTCGGCCCCCAAAACGATTAGTTGCTCCGCGCCGCCGGCGGGGCTAAAGGTCCCCACGCCCACGGGCTGGCTGCCCTTGATCCGCCATACCTGGAACTCCCGGTCATCGGAGAGTGAGGGAAGGCGGGTCAACAGCAGGAAGGCCCGGCCCCCAGCAGGGTCCTGCACCAGGCTGCCGCGAGCGCCGGGCGCGGCATCCGTGCCAGCCAGGGCGGAAACCGCCCCGCCGGCCGCCACCGCGCCCAAAAGCTGCTGCTGCTGGATCAGGACCCGTGTCTGCGCCTTGATTCGACCCTGAAGGTTTACGTTCCAAACCGCCAGGCCGGCCACCGCCACGGCCAGCACCCCGATGGCGATCGGGGCGGCGGGCACCGGGTTCAGCCAGCCGCGCCAGCGCCAGCCGGTCCGGCGCGGGGGTGTCGCTTGCGGCGCCGCGGGCAGTGGCCTCGCCTGGGCCGCCAACTCCGCCCCAGCCTGTGCCAGAATGCGTTGCTTGAGGCCGGGAGGCGCAGAGACCTCGTCCAGGGCATCGGGCAAGGCATCAGCCACACTGGTGAACTGGGCAGACAATTGGCGGCAGATGGTGCACGCTGCCAGATGGTTTCGATAGGCGTCACGCTCTGGGTGAGGCAGCGCTGCCAAGGCGAACATCGCCGCCAGTTCCTCCAAGTCCGGAGAAGCGGTGAGATGGACCATATTTCTATCGAACGGTAGCATCTTAGCTTGGTCCACCCTGGGCCAGGTCAGCCAGGCTGTCCCGCAGCTTGCCCATGGCCAGCCGAACCCGGCCCTTGACGGTGCCCAGCGGCACGCCGGTGCGTTGAGCAATCTCCTGGTGGGTGTAGCCCCCAAAGTAGGCCAGCAAAACCACTTCCCGCTGCTCCGGGGGCAGGTCCGCCAACGCCTGCCGGATCCGGCCTCCCTCCCACCGGAGGGCCACGCGCTGCTCTACGTCCTCGTAACCTGGCTCCAGGTCCAACTCCTCCAGGGAAAACCGCTCCCGGGAGAAGGCCCTCCCCCGGGTAACGTCAATGGCCCGGTGCCGCACGATGCTCAGAAACCAGGTGCGGGCCCCGCCCTTATTCGCATCAAACCGGTCCGCCTGGCGCCACAGGGCCAAATACGCCTCCTGCACCACGTCCTCGGCCGCGCTTGAATCTCCCAGCACTCGGAAGGCCACCGCCAGGGCCACCCGATGGTGCCGGTCGTAGAACTCCTCCAGGGCGGCGACGCTCCGTCCCCGGAGGGCCTCAACCAGAGTTTCGTCGCTGGAATTGACCAACGCCATGAGGGTCTCCCCTACTTGGGAATACGAATCCGACCCTGTTACAGATCACCCCAGGACGTTTCCTCGGAGTGATCCAGAAGCCGGAGTTGTTCGCATTTATCAGCGACGGTGCGGTTCGGCCGGACCGTGCCCAGGGATTCCGCCAGGGGATTCTACCATTGGCGGAGAAGGAGGTGTACCAGGCAAAGGGCAAAACGGCATCGGACACCATCGGAGAGCATGGGAATCATTCCAAGGGAATCTAATCAGGAGAGAGGAAATGCCTACCAAAGTGTTGGCGGCCACGGCCGCAGCCCTGCTGGTGGCGGGAATATCCCTGGTCACCGTCAGCGGCTCCAGCCACAACGACGCCCCCTTGATCGCGGAGGACCCCGCGGTGAACAACACCGACGTTTACGCCTTCGTCAGCACCCAGGCAGGCCGCGAGGATTACGTGACCCTCATGGCCAACTACATCCCCATGGAGGAGCCGGGCAACGGCCCCACCCACTACCGGTTCTCCGACCGGGCCAGGTACGAGATCCACGTGGACACCGATGGGGACGCGGAAGACAACCTGATGTACCGGTTTGAGTTCCACAACAAGGTAATCAACGGCAACACCTTCCTCTACAACACCGCGCCCATCGGCCTGCCTCCATCCCCGGCCGACCCGGCCTCCCAGTACGCCAACCTGAACGTGCAGCAAAGCTACGACCTCACCGAGTTCCGCATGGGCAAGATGGGCAAGGGGCACTCCACCCTTCTGCTGGAGAACGCACGGGTGGCGCCGGCCAACGTGGGGCCGGTGTCCACGCCCGCCTACGAGGCCCTGGCGGAGGCGGCCATCCACACCGTCGGCTCCGGCGCCAACGCTAAGAAGGTCTTTGTGGGCCCCCGGGACGAGGGGTTCTATATTGACCTGATGGCCTTCTTCGACCTGTTTGGCGGCCTGACCGGCCCGGCCCGGACCCCCAGGGACACCTTCAATGGCTTCAACGTCCACACCATTGCCCTGGAGATACCCAAGAGCCGTCTCATGGAGGCCGGCGACACCGACGGCATCATTGGCGTCTGGGCCTCGGCCAGCCGCCCCAAGGTGACCGTCCTGGGGAAGCCGGACAAGGACGATGCCGACGAAGGCAAGTCAGGCAAGTACGTCCAGGTGTCCCGGCTGGGCAACACCCTGGTCAACGAGCTGCTGATGCCCCTGGCCAAGAAGGACCTGTTCAACGCCAGCCAGCCCAAGGACGACGTGAAGAACGGCTTCCCCGCGTTGATCACAGACCCCGGCACTTCCCAGGGCCCAGCGGCCATCATCCCGCTGCTCAATACCATCACCGGCTGCACCCCCGACACCGGGCGGGTGGACCTGGACCTGATCCTGCTGAAGGGCATCCCCGCGGACACATTGGGCGTGGGCACTCCCGGTACCCAGGATACCCAGCGCCCTGGCGGCCCGGTGACCGCCGAGATGCTGCGGCTAAACTACAACATCCCTCCTGCCGCATCGCCTAGCCCCCTGGGACCTTTCGGCGGCGACTTCGCCGGCTTCCCCTACGGCCGCCGCGTGGGCGACGACGTTGGGGATATCGTCGCCCGGGCCGGGGCAGGCGCAGTGCTGCACCTGCTGGGCGCCATTAGCTGCCCCGTGTCCCTGGGCATCTCCGACGGTGTCCAGCACAACGATGTCGACTACCTGGACCACTTCCCCTATCTAGGGACGCCCCACCAGGGCTACGAGCACGAGCACGACCACGGCAGCGCCATCGTGGCCGCGTCCCTGGGCTCGGGCCTGATCGTAGGCGGCCTGGCCTTGGGGTCGGTGCTGGTGATTCGCCGGCGCCGCACCTCCCTGCTTGACTGAACGGTGTACCTGGCAAGGCCACCGGCCCGGTCAGACCCGGACCGGGCCGGTGGCCCCTTCCGTCCCGATCCCGTCCCACTTCGGTGAGGTTAAGTGATGAATACATCCGGGCGACCCACTCTCCTCCGCCGGCTTGCCCACGGCCTGGCGCTCCTGGGGGCGCTGGTGGTGATTCTGGCCGGCGTGAACTTCCTGACCTCGGCGCGCCGCGACGGCGACCTGCCCCTGACCGGTGGCCCGGCCCCGGTGCGGGCCACCACCCATCGCCAGGTGGCCGTGGCCCAGGAGAGGCTGCGGCTTAGGCCCGCCGACCCGGAGATCTACGTGCAGCTGGGAGGTCTGTATCTTCAGCAGGCGCGAGAGACCGGGGACCTAGCCTACCATGCCCGCGCGGAGGCGGCGGCGAGCCGGGCGCTGGAGCTTAGCCCCAGCAGCACCAGGGCCATGACCCTGATGGGCGCGCTGATGCTGGCGCAGCACCGGTTCGCCGAAGCGATCCAGTGGGCGGAACGCGCCCTGGCCGTGGACCCCGACTTCGGCGGCGCCCACGGAGTGCTGGGCGACGCCCAGGGGGAGCTGGGCCAGTACCCGGAGGCCATTGCCAGCTACCAGACCATGGTTGACCTGAAACCCAACCTGGAGTCCTATGCCCGGGTCTCCCACGCCCGGAAGCTGCTGGGCGACGTGGCGGGCGCCATGGAAGCCATGGAGCTGGCAGTGGCCGATGGTCCTCCGGGGACCGAAAGCAGCGCCTGGGCCACCGTGCAGCTGGGCGACCTCTACCTCAGCTCCGGGCGCGCCGACCAGGCGGCCCAGCTCTATCAGGACGCGCTGGTGGTCTTCCCCGATTATTACCTGGCCCTGGCCGCCCTGGGCAAGGCGCGCGCCGCCCAGGGCCGGTACGACGAAGCCACCCGTCTGTATCAGCAGGCCATTGGCATCGTGCCCCAGCCGGCCGCGCTGGCCGCCCTGGGGGACCTCTACGCCAGGGCCGGCCTTAAGGAGCAAGCCCAGCTCCAGTACGGTACCGTGGAGGTCATTGCCCGGCTGGCGGCCATCAACCGGCAGGTCTACAACCGGGAGCTGGCCCTCTTCTACGCCGACCACGACCTCAAGCTGGCCGAAGCCCTCAGCCTGGCCCAGCGGGAGCTTGAAGTGCGTCAGGACATCTACGGCTACGACGCTCTGGCCTGGACCCTGTACAAGAACCATCGCCCCGAAGAAGCGGCCGCGGCCATGATCTCGGCCATGAAGCTGGGCACCCAGGACCCCATGCTGTACTACCACGCCGGCATGATCTTCCACCGACTGCGGCAGCAGGACCAGGCGCGACAATACCTGGAACACGCCCTGGCCTTGAACCCCGGCTTCTCCGTCCTGGGGGCGGAGCAGGCCCGGCAGACCCTGGCGGGGCTGGAGGTGGCGGCGCCATGAGATTGCACGGGCGTTCATCCTTTCCTAGAACCCTCGCCGCCCTGATGGCCCTGCTGGTGCTCGCCGGCGTTGCCGGGGCGTGGCGCCCGCCGGTGGCCTCGGCCCACCCCCTGGGGAACTTCACCATCAACCGCTACAGCCGCATTGAGCCGGGCGAGGCAGGCATCCACGTCCGGTATGTGGTGGACATGGCGGAGATTCCCACCTTTCAGGAGATGGCGGTCATTGACCAGGACCGGGATGGCCAGGTCAGCGGCGCCGAGCACAGTGCCTATCTGGCCGACAAGGCGGAGGAGCTGCGGCGAGGGCTGAACCTGTCCGTGAACGACCGCCTCGTGCCGCTACGGGTGGTGGACCGGGAACTGAGCTTCCCGCCCGGCCAAGGGGGACTGGCCACGCTGCGCCTGCGCCTGGACCTGCAGGGCCAACTTCGGTCCATGGCTAGAGAGCAGCAGGTGTACTACCAGGACGCCAACTACCCCCAGAGGCTGGGGTGGC
>JBGPJN010000181.1:0-6075 GCA_041485445.1 Dehalococcoidia bacterium | reverse complement strand
TAGCAGGGTCTTGCCGTTCAGCAGCCGGGTGAGCAGGATGCCGATAAGCACGCCCACGCCGCCGCCGCCCAGGCTGAGGAAGGTGGCCTCGGACACAAACTGGAGCAGAATGTCCCGTCGCTTGGCCCCCATGGCCTTGCGGATTCCGATCTCTCTGGTGCGCTCGGTCACCGACACCAGCATGATGTTCATGATGCCGATGCCCCCAACCAGCAAGGATATGCCCGCCACGGTCCCCAAGAACAACACGAAGGTGTTGGTGGTTGCCTGGAGGGTGGCGATGGTCTCCTGCTGGTTGGTGATGGTAAAGTCGTCGGTGGTGGTGAGGCGGTGCCGCAGCCGCAGCACCATGGCCACCTCCTGAACGGCGCCATCCATGTTCTCTACCCCGCCCAACTGCACGTTGACGTTCTGGACGTTGATGCTCCCGCTGGCGGTGCGCTGGGAGGCCAGCCGATAGTAGCTGGTGGTGATGGGCACCAGCACCTGCTCGTCCAGGAAGCCCAAGGGGCCGGACCCGCCCTTGCTCTTCAGCACGCCCACCACCATGAACTGCCGGCCATTGATGCGCAGAGGCTGGCCCACCGGGTCCCGCAGCCCGTACAGTGTCTGAGCAATGGTTGAGCCCAGCACGGCCACCTGGTTGTAGTTGTCCACGTCACCCTGGGTGATGAAGCGGCCCGAGCTGGTGGGAAAGACGCGCACGGTCTGGTACTCCGGCGTAACCCCCACCACGCGGCCCGAGGTGTTGTTGCGTCCGGCCACCAGCCGCCCGGTGCTGGTCAGCTCCGGCGCCACCGCCACCACCGAAGGGGCGAACACCGGGTCCTTCAGGGCGTAGGCGTCGTCCAGGGTTAGGGTGGCGGCGCTGCCCTGGCCGCCGCCCACTCCGGCCGTGGTAGCCTGGCCGGGGCGCACGAACAGCAGGTTGGTGCCCAGGGACTGGATGCCTTCGGTGATGGACTGCTGCACCCCGCGCCCGATGGCCATCAGGGAGATGACCGCCGCCACGCCGATGACGATGCCCAGCAGGGTGAGGCCCGCCCGTAGCTTGTTGGCCCCCAAAGACGCCAGGGCTACCCGCCAGGTGACCCACAGGCTCATGGCGCCACCGCCTCGGCCTGGGGAAGCACAACGCGGCGCGGCGCCGCCACCGGCTGGTCAGTGACTATCACGCCGTCCCGCATGGAGAGCACTCGTCCGGTGCAGGCGGCAATGTCCCGCTCGTGGGTCACGATGATCACGGTCAGCCCTTCTTGCCGGTTCAGCTCCTGAAGGATCTTCATAATCTCGTCGCTGGAGCGAGTGTCCAAATTGCCGGTGGGCTCATCGGCCAGCACCAGCGCCGGGCGCTTGACCAACGCCCGGGCGATGCCCACCCGCTGCTGCTGGCCCCCGGATAGCTCCATGGGGTGATGGCGCACCCGGTCCTTTAGGCCCACCCTCTCCAAAGCCTCCAGCGACCGCCGGCGCCGGTCCTTGCCGTTGCCGTAGAGCAGGGGAAGCTCCACGTTGGCCAGGGCGGTGAGGCGCGGCAGCAGGTTATAGGTCTGGAACACGAACCCAATCTTCTGATTGCGCGCGGTGGCCAACTGGTTGTCGCTTAGACGGCTCACGTCCTCGCCGTCCAGCAGGTACTTGCCCGAGGTGGGCGCATCCAGGCAGCCGATGATGTTCATCAGCGTGGACTTGCCCGAGCCCGACGGGCCCATGATGGCCACCATCTCGCCCTGGCGAATGTGCAGGCTCACGCCCCGCAGGGCCGCCACCTGCACCTCCCCCATGCGATAGACCTTGACAATGTTCTCCAGCGTGATCATGAAGTTTTACCGGCCGCCAGCGCCACCGGCGCCACCACCACCGCCGCGGGTTCCGCCGGCACCCCCAGCGCCGCCACCGCCTCGGGTTCCGCCGGTGCCCCCGGCCCCGCCGCCGGTCCCGCCAAAGCCGCCGCCGGGGACGCCGCCGCCCCCGCCGCCACGCAACTGCCGGAAGTTAAACTGGCCGGTGGATACCTGGGCCGCCTGCATCACCACCGCGTCTCCCTCTTTTACGCCCTCCTTGATGGCCACCCAGAAGCCGTCGGTGTCGCCCAGCGTCACCGCCCGGTCTTCCACAATCCCCGGCGCAATCCTCACCCGCACCGCCGGGGCGTCAAAGCTGCCCCGCAGCGCCTGCTGGGGCACCAACAGCACGTTCTTCTCCTCCCTCAGAATGATGCTGGCGGTAGCGCTCAGCCCCTCTTTGGCCTGCACTCCCTGGGGTGTCTCCAGGCGGACGCGGATGGGGTAAGTCACCACGCCTGACTGGTTGGTCGCTCCTGGAGCAACGTTGATGAGGGTGCCGCGCAGGGTCCGGCCGGGCAGCGCGTCCAGGGTCACCCTGGCTTGGACGCCGGTGCGGAGGGACAGCACGTCCACTTCGTCCACCACGCCGTTCAGCTCCATGTAGCCGGTATCGGCGATCTCCGCCACCACGGTGCCGGCCGCCACGTCATCCCCCGCCGCTATGTTCAGCACCGACAGTACGCCGTCCACTGGGGATTTCAAGGTGGCGTTGGCCAGCAGTTGGAGGCTCCTGTCCAGACGCAGCTGCGCCAGGGTCCGCTCCGCTTCCCGTACCGCCACCTCCGCGCGGTCCGGGCGGGCCAGGAGCTTGGCCAGGGCGGTCTCCGCATCGCTGAGGGTTGCCTGGGCCAGGGTCACTTGATGCTCCCGCCACGCCACGTCCAGGACGTCGGCGCCCTTGAGCATCTTCACCAGGTCTTCCTGGGCTTGCGCCAGCGTTGCCTGGGCTAGTCGGGCCCGGGCGTCCCGCAGCTCCATCTCCAAGGAGGTTAGTCCTGGAGCTGTGGCGGTAGCCGCAGTGATCCCGCCCTTCAGCCGGTCCACCTCCGCCTGAGCGGCGTCCAACCGGTTCTGGGCCACCTCCACCGCGGCCTCCAGCCTCTCCAGGTCTGCCACGTCGGCTTGGGCTCCCTCCAGACGTGTCTTTGCCGCCGCCACAAATCCCTCGTACTGGAGAATCCGGACCGTCACATCCCCAGAAACCGTCGCTTGCACTTGCTTGAGCCGCTCCAGCTCCTGCTGGATCCCATTAAAGTTGGCTTCAGCGTCGGCCTTCTCCTGCCGGAGCGGCTCCAACGCCCGGCCCCGGTTCTTCACGTAGGAGGCCAGCGCAGTGGTGGCGGTGTTCAGCGCCACTTCCGCGTCGGCCTTGGCCTGCTGGACCTCGGCCCACAGCAGGTTCTGCCCACGTCCAACACCGCCCAGCGCCGTCCCGGCGTCCTGTACCGCCACCCGCGCGGCGGCCACCGCTTCCTCCTGAGTGCGGAGCTGCTGCGGCGTGTAGGGGCTGTGGGCGGTGTCCAGCGCCTCGTAGGCCGTCTGGAGCTGGACCCGGGCGTTGGCCACCTTTTCCTCGGCCGCCGCCCGCTGCAACGGCGTGTACCCCAGGCGGGCGTCGTCCAGCGCCTCTTGGGCCGTCTTCAGGTCCAGCGTCGCCTGGGCTGCCGCCGTCCCCAGGGATGCGGCGGCGATGGAGTCCAGGGTGGCTAGCGCTTGGCCCTTGGTTACCCGCTGGCCCGCTTCCACCATTAGCTCCACCACGGTGCCGGCACTGCCAAAGGTGAGCGCCTGGCGTTGCGGGAAGACCAGGGTGCCGTTAATGGAGACCTGGTTCACCAGGTCCCCGTACTTTACGGGCACCACCTGCTGGTCCGCTCCCAGGCCGTTGTTGGCGGTGTTGCTGGCCTCGGCGTTGAACCAGTAGGCGCCGCCGCCCGCCGCCACCAGGACCACGGCGGCCGCCACCACGTGCCAGATTTTGATGCCCTTGATCTTTCCCACCGGTATCTTCAATGTGCGCTCCTTTGCGTGCCAACGAGTTGGATATCGGCTGAACTGGACGCCGGGAGCCGGAACACAAACCGGCTGCCCTGGCCCAATGTACTCTCAGCACTGATGGAGCCGCCGTGGGCCTCCACCAACTGCCTGGCGATGGTGAGGCCCAGGCCGGTGCCTCCGGTGCTCCGGGCCCGGGAGGGGTCAACCCGGTAAAATCGCTCAAACACCAGGGGCAGGTCCTTGGGGGGGATGCCGCTCCCCTGGTCCGCCACGGTAACCACCGCCTCGCCAGCGGGGGTGGTCTCCCCGGAAACCACTAGGGAAACCACCACGCCCTTCCCCTGGGGCGTGTGAAAGATGGCGTTCTCCAGCAGGTTGTCTATTACCTGGGAGATGCGGGTCCGGTCCAGGTCCACCAGGGGCAAGCCGGATGGGACCTCCAGGGACAGGCCAACCCCCTTGGACTCGGCCCGCGGCCGGAACGCCTCCACTGCCTGGCGGAGCACCTCGGCGAGGGATGCGGGCTGACGGTCCAGGCGCAGGGCCCCGGCTTCGGCCTGAGCCAGCAGCCGCAGATCCTCCACCAGCCGTGCCAGGTGCTGCGCCTGTTGATACACGATATTGATGGTGGCCTCGTCGGGTTGCAGCAGGCCGTCCTTGATGGCTTCCAGGTACCCCTGGATGTTGGAGAGAGGCGTCCGCAGCTCGTGGGCCACGTCCGCCACCAGGTTGCGGCGTTGCGTTTCGGCAGCCTCCAGGTTCTCCGCCATGGCGTTGAAGGTGCGGGAGAGCTGGCCTATCTCGGCAGGGCCGGATACCGGCACCCGTTGCGACAGATCGCCTTGCCCCAGATTTCGCGCGGCGGCGCTTAACAGCTGGACCGGTGACAGCGCCCGCCGGGCAAGCAGGTATACCAGGAACACCCCGCCGGAGGCCGCCAGCAGTCCGGCCCAGATCAGCGACCGGTTGACCGCCGCCGCCACGCGGTCGGCGGGAGGCTCCTGGAATGCCCGGGGGACCTGGCCCGGGACGAGGGCCAGGGAGCCAACCTGGCGGCCATCTACGATGATGGGGACCATGCTGGTCTCCGCGCCGCCGGGGGACCATGGACTGGCGGGGTCCCGGTGTGAGTCTCCCACAATCTTGCCTTCCTGGTCGGTGACGATCAGCCGGCGGCCCGAGAGGGGGTCCGCCTGTTCCAAAGCGCCCTGGACATCGGCCCAACCCTGGTGGGCGATATAGTGCCGGGCGACAAATCGCTGCATGCGGGCGGCGCGGCTGTCGCGGATGCGTTGCTCAAAGCGGTCCGCCTCGCGCCCGGCGGCAAGCCCCACCGACAAACTTACGCTCGCCAGCGCCAGCGCCAGCACCAGGGCGAAACCCGCAATCAGGCGGAATTGAAGGCTGGAAAACCAGCTAGGCATCGCCGAACCTGTACCCCACGCCGTAAATGGTGTGAATGTAGTTAGAGTTCTCCCGCGCCTGCTCCAGCTTGCGGCGGAGACTGGAAACATGGGCATCCACCGTCCGGTCGAACCCATCAAAGTCGTAGCCGAAGACACGTTCGATGATCTGCTCCCGCGTAAAGATCCGGCGCGGCTCGCGCATTAGCATGACCAGAAGCCGGAACTCGGTGGGCGTGAGGCGCACCTGGGCGCCATCAATGCTGACCGTGCGCTGGTTCAGGTCCGCGACCAAGGGCCCCCAGGCAACGCCGGCGGCGCCGGGCTCCAGGGCCTCGCGCGCGGTGCGCCGGAGCACCGCCCGCACCCGCGCCGCCAGCTCCCTGGGGCTGAAGGGTTTGGTGACATAATCGTCGGCGCCCAAATCCAGGCCTGCCAGGCGGTCGGCCTCTTCCACCCGGGCGGTGAGCATCACGATGGGCACGTCCGACTCCTGCCTGAGGATGCGGCACACCTCCCGCCCATCCAGACCGGGGAGCATCAGGTCCAGCACCACCAGGTCGGGGTGCGTCTCCCGGGCCAGGCGCAACCCCTCCCGTCCGTCGCCGGCGGCCAGCACCTGGTGCCCGTCGCGGGTCAGGTACAGGCGCACCAACTCAACGGCGTGGGGGTCGTCTTCAACTACCAATACGGTGGACGGCAAGGGCGTTGCTCCCGGGACCCTTTAGAGCCTATCCTAAAAACTCACCGCGGAGCGCGCAGAGACCGCTGAGTTAATGGAAAACCAATCGTAAACCCTCTGCGTCCTTAGCGCTCTCTGCGGTTAT
>JBGPJN010000180.1:0-6150 GCA_041485445.1 Dehalococcoidia bacterium | reverse complement strand
TGGAGATTCTCAAGGGCATCCGCCAGCGGGTGGTTCTTGCCGCCGGTGGGTCTTGACGATTGATAGCTCTCTCCCGGCAGCAGTTTATCCGGCTGGTGCGGCACTCCTACCGGCAGCTTCCGCCCGGCGTGCGCCGGGTGCTGCGCAACGTGGATGTGGTGGTGGAGGACCGCCCCCGGGGCGATGACCTGGACCTGGTGTCGGAGACGGACACGTTGTTTGGCCTGTACACCGGGGTGCCGCTGATCCACCGGGAGGGGCCTGACCCGGTGCTTCCCGACCGCATCACCATCTACCGCCGCCCCATCCTGGAGCGCTGCGGCACGGTGGCCGAGGTGGCGGAGCAGGTGCGCATCACCCTGTGGCATGAGGTTGGCCACTACCTGGGCATGGATGAGGGCGACCTGCATCGCCTGGGGTATGGCTAGATTGCCGCTGCTGGGCAGGTTAGCCTGGTTGATGGCCACGGGGCTGGGGTCGGGACTGGCGCCGGTGGCCCCGGCCACGGTGGCCAGCCTGGTGGCCGTGGGCATCTACTATCTCCTGCCCGTCTCAGGCGCATCGCCGGTCCTGTATCTGATGATCGGGGTGGGATCCCTGCTGGGCGTGGCCGCCACCGGGACCCTGGTGACTGATGCCGACCCCGACCCCCACCGGGCGGTGTGGGACGAGTTTGTGGGCATGTGGGCCACCTGCCTGTGGCTGCCCAAGGAGCTCCCCTGGCTGGCGGCGGCCTTCGCCTGCTTCCGGGTCCTGGACATCGTCAAGCCCTGGCCCATCGGGCGGCTGGAGCGTCTGCCCGGCGGCCTGGGGATCATGGCCGACGACCTGGCGGCGGGCCTCGCCGGCGCCGCGCTGCTCAATGCGGCCCGGCTGCTGGCCTTCCCATGGGGCAATGGCCTGATTCAGGGGCTTGGGGCGGGCTGAAAGCAAGCAGGGTTGTTTCATTGTCCCCGAACGTAGGGGCAGACCTGCGTGTCTGCCCTGCGGGAGGGAAGTCTGTCCCGGGGGCGCACACACAGGTGCGCCCCTACCGGCTGGCCGAGAAGGAAACGGCCCTGTGAAAGCAAGTGCAGCGCATTGCCCACCCCCATTGGCTGTGATATACTCGTCGAACATTTATTGGGGTTCGCCAACGGGCCCGATGATGCCTGTGCGCTCACCGGGCGCATAGGGTTGGGCGTCCCGCCAGGGTGGGAGGGCAACCCTACCGTCGGCCAGCGGACTATGGTAACATTAGCAAAATCGCCCGGGGCGGCTCTCAGCAGAGTCCCCGGCGCAGTGTAAGGTTAGAAAGGCAGGTTGTATGGTACAGTCGCTAGAGCGACCGGTGGAGCCGGCTCCTCCGAGTCCCCCAAGTCCCGCTCCGGTCCGTGAACCCCTGACTATGAAATCGCTGCTGGAGGCTGGCGTCCATTTTGGACACCAGACGCGGCGCTGGAACCCGCGGATGAAGCGGTACATATTTACCCAGCGCAACGGCATCCACATCATTGACCTTCAGCAAACCCTGGGGCTGCTGAACGAAGCCGCGCGGGCCATGACTCAGGTGGCGGCTGATGGCGGCAGGGTGCTGTTCGTGGGCACCAAAAAGCAAGCCCAGGAAGTGATCCAGAGCGAGGCTGATCGCTGCGGCATGTGGTACGTTAACCAGCGCTGGCTGGGGGGCACACTCACCAACTTTCAGACCCTCCGCACCCGCATCAACTACATGCTGGACCTGCAGCAGAAGAAGGAGCAAGGCTACTTCCGGCTGCTGCCCAAAAAAGAGGGCGTCAAGCTGGAGGAGACCCTGAAGAAGCTGGAAAAATACTTCATGGGCATCCGCAACATGAACCAGATGCCCAAGGCCATCTTCATCATCGACATCGGCAAAGAGGATATCTGCGTCACTGAAGCCCGCCGCATGGGAGTCTCGGTTTTCGCCATCGTGGACACGGACTGTGACCCGGACCGGGCGGACCACATCGTGCCGGGCAACGACGACGCCGTGCGGTCCATCCGCCTGGTGACCAGCCGCATGGCCACGGCAGTCCTGGAGGGCCTGGCCCAGCGGGAGGCCTTACACAAGGCCCAGGAAGACGAGATTGCCGCCGCCGCCGCGCCTCAGGCCCAGGACATGTCTCCCGAAGAGTTGGAAAAGATCCTGGGACCGCTGCCGGACGACGACCTGCCCATGCCGCGAGGCCTCGCCTCGAGCGGGGGCCTGCCGGAGGGCCTGATGGACCCCGATGCTGACGATCCGGCCTCAGACCAGGTTTAGGTCGGCGCGGCATGCCACAGGAGGAAGCTGTTGGCCGTAACCGTTGAAACAATCCGGACCCTCCGGGAACAGACCGGGGCCGGCATCATGGACTGCAAGCAAGCCCTGGAAGCCAGCGGAGGGGATCTGTCCAAGGCCGCGGAAGCCCTGCGGCGCAAGGGGTTCGCCCAGGCGGCCAAACGGTCCGCCAATGCCACCAGCCAGGGCCTTGTGGAGGCTTACATCCACACCGGGGGACGGGTGGGAGCGCTGGTGGAGCTGGGGTGTGAGACCGATTTTGTGGCCCGTACCGCAGAGTTCCGGGAGTTGGCCCACAACCTGGCAATGCAGGTAGCCGCCATGGCTCCCCAGTATGTGGACCAGAGCCAGGTGCAGGAGGGAGACAGCCGGCCGCCGGACCAGACCGCTTTGTTGCACCAGCCCTTCATTAAGGACAGTTCCCGTACCGTGTCGGAAATCGTCCAGGAACTGGCCGCTAAAGTGGGGGAGAACGTGAAGGTGCTTCGGTTCACCCGCCTGGCCCTGGGGGAGTAACCCCGGCTGCTAGTTATGGCCCAACCCAGGTACCGTCGCGTTCTGCTGAAGCTCAGTGGCGAATCCCTCCGAGGGGAAGCCGTCTTTGGCATTGACACCGGCGCAGTGAGCTACCTGGCCCAAGAGATTCGGGCGACCCAGGACCTGGGCATCGAGATGGCCCTGGTGGTGGGCGGCGGCAACATCTGGCGGGGTCAAGAGGCGGAAGCGCGGGGCATGGACCGGGCCACCGCCGACTACGCCGGGATGCTGGCCACCGTGATCAACGCGCTGGCGCTGCAGGACTCGCTGGAGCAACAGGGCGTGGTGACCCGCACCCAGAGCGCCCTGCAGATGCAGGCGGTGGCCGAGCCGTACATCCGGCGCCGCGCCATCCGGCATCTGGAGAAGGGACGGGTGGTCCTCTTCGCCGCCGGCACCGGCAATCCCTACATGACCACCGACACCGCATCCGCCCTGCGCGCGCTGGAGATCGGGGCCCAGGTACTGCTGATGGCCAAGAACCACGTGGATGGGGTGTATGACGCCGACCCTCGCAAGAATCCCAACGCCAAGCGGTTCGGCCAGCTTGATTACATGGACGCCCTGAATCGCCGGCTGGCGGTGATGGACTCCACCGCCCTTTCTCTTTGCATGGATAACAAACTGCCCATCGTGGTCTTTGATATGTTCCGGCCCGGCAACCTGGTCCGCGTCCTGAACCGCGAACCCGTGGGCACGATGATTACCGGGAGGGAGTAGCTATGCCAGGCACCAGCGACGCCGGAGCGCCACCTACCCCCACTGCAATCCTGACGGAAAACGACCGGACCATGGCCCGAGTGGTGGACGGGCTCAAGCGGGACCTGGGCATGCTGCGCACCGGCCGGGCCAGTCCGGCGCTGGTGGAGAACATCACGGTGGACTACTACAATACCCCCACGCCGCTGAAACAGATCGCCTCCATCTCCGCCCCCGACGCCCGGGCCATCATGGTCCAGCCGTGGGACAAGCAGGCCATCCGTGAGATCGAGAAGAGCCTGCTGAAGTCGGAGATGGGTTTCAACCCGTCCAACGACGGCAACACCATCACCGTGCCCATCCCGCCCCTTAACACGGAGCGGCGCCAGGAGCTGGTGCGCCTGCTCAAGCGCAAGGTGGAGGAGGGCAAGGTCTCCATCCGCAACGTGCGCCGGGAGAGTATGGACGCCCTGCGCAAGCTGGAGAAGGACAAGGCGGTGTCCCAGGACGCCAACCGCCGGGCCCAGGAGCAGCTCCAGAAGTCCACCGACAGTCACATAAGGAGCCTGGAACAGGTGGGCGCCGCCAAAGAGGCGGAGATCATGCAGGTCTAGCCGATGCAGCTTCGGACGGACCTGTCCCAACCGCCGTCCCCCGGTACCGCGGAGACCCCCAGTCACGTGGCCATTATCATGGATGGCAACGGCCGTTGGGCGAGAAAGCGCGGCCTGCCCCGGCTGGCTGGCCACAAGGTTGGAGTAGATCGCATCCAGAAGGTGCTGGAGACCCTGGGAGCCCGGGGGGTGCAGCACGTCACCCTCTTCGCCTTCTCCACAGAAAACTGGAACCGGCCCCCGGAGGAGGTCCAGGGCATTATGGACCTGCTTAGCGGGGCCCTTAAAGAACAGACCCAAGCCCTGCACAAGAAGAACGTCCGGGTGGTTCACCTGGGCGAAGTGGAGCGGCTGAGTCCCGCGCTGCGGCGAGGGGTAGCCCAGGCCCAGAAACTGACCAGCCAGAACACCGGCATCACCCTAAACGTGGCGTTCAACTACGGGGGCCGGGATGAGATATTGGAGGCGGTGCGCCGCATCATCCGCGACGGGGTGCCGGCTGAGTCGGTGGACCAGCGGCTCTTCAGCAGCTACCTCTACACGGCCCACTCGCCGGACCCCGACCTGATTATCCGCACCGGCGGTGAGCTGCGCATCAGCAACTTCCTCTTGTGGCAGTCGGCCTACAGTGAGTATTACCACACCCCCACCCTGTGGCCGGACCTGGAGGCCGCGGAGTTGGAGCAAGCCCTGGACGCCTTTGCCTCCCGGCAGCGCCGCTTTGGCAATGTGAGCAGCGAGGCCTGACCTTGGCCCAGAGGGTGCTCACGACTCTGGTGGGCATCCCCATTTTGGTGGCGGCGGTCTGGTGGGGCGGGATGGGGCTGACCCTGCTGGTGCTGGCCGCCGCACTGCTGGGCATCCGCGAACTCTACCGCCTGACGCCGCCGGGGGTTGGCCCCCTGCCCCTGGGGCTGGGTGTCCTGTGGGTGGCGGCGCTGGTCTTGACCGGGCAAGCCGCAGCCAGCCCTGCCGGGTTACTGCAGGCGTCCTCTTGGGTGCTCCTGGGTGGGGGCTTCCTGGGACTGCTATGGCTGATCGGATTTTACCGGGGCCGCCGGGTGCCGGCCACCGCCGCGTATGTGGCTGGCGGCGCGTGGTACATCGGGTTTCCTCTGGCCCATGCCCTGGCCCTGCGAAATCTGGGAGATGGCGATGCCCTGGGCCGGAGTTGGCTGCTGTTCGCCTTGCTGGTGACCTTCGCCACCGATTCCGGCGCCTTCTTCGTTGGCCGGGCGGTGGGACGCCGGCGCATGGCCACCAGCATCAGCCCGGGGAAGACCTGGGAGGGCGCCGTGGGAGGTTTCCTGGTGGCGGTGCTGGTGGCCGTGGCCTTGGCGCAGAATTTGGAGCTGGGAGTGGCGCTGTGGCAGGCCGGGACCGCCGGCGTTGCGGTGGGCGTGGTGGCCCAGGTGGGAGACCTGTTGGAATCCAAGCTGAAGCGACTGTCCCGGGTCAAGGATTCCGGGAGTATACTCCCGGGACACGGTGGAATCCTGGACCGTCTGGATAGCCTGTTGGTGGCGATACCCAGCGTATACTACCTGGTGGTGGCGGTGTTCAGGCTATGAAGAAAATTGTAGTGCTCGGCTCCACCGGCTCCATCGGCCGCCAGACTCTGGACGTGGTGCGGGCTTTCCCCCGGGAGTTTGAGGTGGTGGGCCTGGCCGCGGGGAACAACCTCGCCCTCCTGTCCCAGCAGATGGCGGAGTTCCGGCCGCCCTACGTTTACTGCCTGCAACCTCCCAGCCAGTTGCCTCCCGGCGTCGGTCTCTTGCCCATGGAGGAGATGGCTTGCCTGGAGGAGGCAAATCTCGTCATGGTGGCCACCACCGGCGCAGCGGGCCTGGTGCCCACCCTCAATGCCCTGCTGCATGGCAAGACGGTGGCCCTATCCAATAAAGAGCCCATTGTCATGGCGGGGGACATGATCAAGGCGTACGAGCGGCGCTACGGCGGCGCGGTGCTGCCGGTGGACAGTGAGCCCAGCGCCATCTGGCAGTGTCTTCAGGGCGAGGA
>JBGPJN010000179.1:0-6204 GCA_041485445.1 Dehalococcoidia bacterium | reverse complement strand
TTGCACCCGCCGCGAGGTGCAGCAGGAGATGGCCCGCATGGACGCCCGCACTCCTGCCGACGGCGCACGGGTGGTGGCGCGGGCCTGGACCGACCCGGCCTTCAAGGCCCGTCTGCTGGCTGACCCCCTAACCGCATTGAAGGAGCTGGGGTACTCGCTGCCCGATACCACGCCCCGGCTGGCGGTGGTGGAGAACACCCGGCGAGTGCATCACCTGGTGGTGTGCACCCTCTGCTCATGCTACCCCCGCATGCTTCTGGGGCGTCCGCCCGATTGGTACAAGAGCCTGGCGTATCGCTCCCGCGCCGTGGCCGACCCCCGGGGCGTGATGCGGGAGTTTGGGCTGGTGCTGCGCGCAGACGTGGAGGTGCGGGTGCTGGACAGCACCGCCGACCTGCGCTACCTGGTGCTGCCCCGGCGTCCGGCGGGCACCCAGGGCCTGACCGAGGCCCAGTTGGCCGACCTGGTCACCCGCGACTCCATGATCGGCATCACCGAGCCCCTCAGCCCGGAACCGGCCAGGGCCGGGTAATCCTGAAGCGGCCAGCCCTTAGCGGTCAGCCGTCAGGAACCCCGCCTGAAACGGGTGGCAGGGGAAGCTGAGAACTGAGTGCTGATGGCTGACCGCTTGAGACCCGGCGGCCTGGAGCAGCGCGCCGCCGGCTACCTGGCCCGGCACTCGGGCTGGTGCATCGCCCTGGTGCTGGCCGCCACGGCGCTGCTCGCCCTGCCCCTGTGGCTCATGCCCGCCACCCAGCCGGCCTCCCAGTCCCCCGGCGGCCCCGAGTTCGACCTCCAGGACCAGGTCAACGCCCGCTTCCCGCCACGGGTGCACATCACCAGTTTCATCGTGGAGGACCCTGAGGGCGACATCCTCCGGCAGCAGCCTCTGTGGGAGCTCTACCAGAACGAGGCCCGGCTGCGCCGGTCGGACCTGGGCCGGTTCCTGTACAGCGGGTACAACGCCGACACCGGGCGCAGCATCACCGGCGTCTTCACCATCGCCGATGCCGTGGGACTGCTGCTTCCCCTGGACTCCGACCCAAACCTCACCCTGGAAACCGCCACCCACGACCAGGTGAAGGCCACCGTGTCGCGGGTCATGGGCAGCCCCTTGGGGCCGTCGCTGCGGGCCTCCCTGTCCCAGCACGCCACCCACGAGCGGCGCGTGATCAACGGCCAAGAGGTGGACTACTGGCGCTCTCCGGCCCTGTTCTCCTTCGTGGCGTCGGACAACGCCCTGCTGGGCGGCGGCCCATCGGCCATTGGCAGCGTGACCGCCGACCCCGTCACCCTGGAGAAGGAGCGGTTCAACCGCCGGGTGCAGGCGGCGCTGCGGGGCGACCAAACCCACTACCGGCTATGGGGCGTGGCCATTGACGTGAACCTGGCCGCCCGGGAGCAGGGCCGCACCGCCGTACCCTTCATCGCCGCGGCGGTGGCGCTGGTGCTGCTGGTGGTGGGCGCCACCCTGCGCTCCTGGCGCGCCGTGGGCCTGGCGCTGCTGGGGCTGCTGATGCTGCTGGTGTGGCTCAAGGGCGCGTCCAACCTGGTGGGACTCAAGTCCTCTCTGGCCCTGGACCTGCTGGTGCCCATCGCCATGATCTCCCTGGGGGTGGACTTTTTCATCCACACGGCCCACCGTTATCAGGAGGAGCGGCGTTCCCCCGCTCCCAAGGCCCCAATGGCATGCGGGCGGGCGGCCCTGGCCGGGGTGCTGGGCGCCACCACCCTGGCCCTGCTCACCGACGGCATCGCCTTTCTGGCCAACGCGGCGTCGGGCATTGAGACCGTGGTTCAGTTCGGCATCGGTGCGGGCATCGGGGTAGCTAGCAGCTATGTGGTCATGGGCGCCTTCCTGCCCCTGGTGCTGATGCGGCTGGACCAGTGCGCGTATCAGGAACTGGGCGGGAAGCCGACTTCTCCCCCTTGGAAAGGGGGAGAACAAGAGGGGGTGGTTTCAGCCCAGCAAGGGGGAGCGACCCCCCTTACCAAGGGGGGACGGGACGGCCCTCGCCCGGCAACGGCCCGATGGCTCCCCGGGCTCCTGCTGCGATTGGCGGGCCTGCCCTGGCTCCTGCTGCCCGCCGTGGCCGCGCTGACGGGGGTGACCACCTTCTTGGCCCTGCGGCTGGAGCCGGGGCTGGACCCCAAGGACTTCTTCCACCATGAGTCGGACCTGGTGGTGGGATTGGACAAGCTCACCCAGCACGCCGCGCCGGCGCTGGCGGGGGAGCCGGCCACCATCTACCTGGAGGGCGACCTGACCGCCCCGGCATCGCTGGACGCCATCAGCGGCCTGCTGGAGCGGCTGGCGGCCAACCAGGCTGTGGGCCACACCGAGGACGGCGGCGTGTCCCTGTACTCCCGCACGGTGCTGACCCTGCTGGCGAGGGTGGTTTCCAGCGATTACGCCCGCGCCCAGATCCAAGCCGTTACCGGCGTGGCCATCACCGACGCCGACGGCGATCTGCGGCCCGACGGGGCGGAGCAGGTTGCCGCGGCCTACCGGTACATGGACCAGCACGGGGTGCCTCTGGACCAGTTCGCCCTGCGCTACGACGCCCGGCAGGTGCGGGAGACCCTGTCCCTGGACGCCGCCGGCGGCGGGCAGGCCACGGTCATCAGCTTTGGCGTGGTGGGCAGCCGGCAGCAGGCCACGGTGGCCGCCGCGCGCCGCTCCCTGGAGCAGGACCTGGAACCGCTGCGGCGCACGCCGTCCATCGCCTCCGCCGGACTCACCGGCTCCCCCTTCACCCGCGCCACCACCCTGGACGCCACCAGCCGCGCCTTGAACGTATCCATGCCGGTGGCGGTGGCGGGCTGCCTGGCGCTGCTGGCAGTGTGGATGCGCTCACTGCCCCTGGCGGTGGCTACGACCATCCCCATCCTCCTGGTGGTGTCGTGGCTGTACGCTTTCATGTACCTGGCCGGGTTCCACCTCAACTTCGTCACCGCGACTATTGGCGCCGTCTCGGCGGGGGTGGGCATAGACTACTCCATCTACGTAACGCAGCGGTTTCGCCAGGAGCTGGGGCGGCATGGCAGCCAGCAGGAGGCGCTGGAGTCGGCGCTCAAGGGCACCGGGGCCGCCCTGGCCGGCGCGGCGGCGTCCAGCGTGCTGGGTTTCGCAGTGCTGGCCTTTTCGCCCATGCCCCTGTTCGCCAGCTACGGCGTCCTCACGGCGGTAATGATCCTCATGTCCCTGGCGGCCGCTCTGCTGGTGCTGCCCTGCCTGCTGCTGCTGGCGGCGCCTGCGGCGGGTCGGTCAGCCATCAGCCAGTCAGCGGTCAGGCCCCCGCCTACCAGCACAGGGTAACCACCCTTGCTTAGATCCCTTGGCCCTGGCTGGGGAAATCTCCCCTCGCCACCCTTTGCCTTGCCTTAGCGCAGCGTAAGGAAAGGGGGGTTGGGGGGGTTTACCCGGGACGCTTTCCAACCACTCCAGATATTCATGCGAGGATCGTTGACAGGGTCCCTGATGAACCGGTCCCCATGGCTGACGCCGCAAGGGGGGAGCTTGGCGCCAGGACTGCTGGGGATGACGTGCTATAATATGCCCGCCTCGCATGGAGGCACCCGGCCAACTCGCCTGCTAGGGGTGGTGGAATGATCAAGCGGTTCTCAGTGCTCTATGTGGGCCAAATAGACCTGGATAACGTGGGAGCTGGCGGCACTCCAGCCAACGACCGCCGGTACCCCAACGAGCGGCTGGTGCAGGCTTACGAGAACGCCGTGGCCCTGGCCAAGCACATGGACAAGCTGGGTTTCTACTGCCTGTGGACCGCCGAGCACCACTTCCAGCGGGAGGGCTATGAGGTCTTCCCCAACCTCAACCTCCTGGGGGTGCATTTGGCGGGGGTCACCAAGAAGCTCAAGTTCGGCGCGGCCTTTAACGTGGTGCCCATGTGGCACCCTCTGCGGCTGGCCGAGGACTTCGCCATGGCCGACATCCTCACCGGCGGGCGGCTGATCTTCGGCGTGGGCCGCGGCTACCAGTCCCGGGAGGTGGAGACCTTCGGCGCGCCGGTGATCGACAACGACGCCAACCGGGAGCTGTTTGAAGAGCAGATGGAGATCATCCTCAAGGCGTTCAACGAAGACTCCTTCAGCCACCGGGGCAAACGCTATACCCTGCCGGCGCCGGTCCCGTACCGCGGCTACACGGTGAAGGACATCACCCTGGTTCCCCGGCCGGTGCACCGTCCCGTAGAAATCTGGCAGCCCATCGCCAGCGGCAAGACTCTGGAGTATGCGGCGCAAAAAGGGTTCAAGTCCATGGTGGCCCTCACCGGCGAGAAGCTGGTGGCGGACCTGTTCCGCCGCTTCCAGGAGGCGGCGGCCAAGGCCGGGCGGCCGCTGGCCCTGGGGCAAGACATGGCCCTGGGCCTGGGCTTCTACATCGCCGATACCCAGAAGGAAGGCCTTGACCGGGTGCGCCCCTACCACGACGAGCGGTACAAGTGGTTCGCGCCCTTTGGCTTCGTCAGGTATACCGACAGCCAGGGCCGGCCCTGGGGCACGCCCGGCGCCCCGGCTCGGGTGCCGACCATCGAGGAGGGGGTGGAGCAGAAGGTCTGGATGTGCGGGCCGGCGGAGCAGTGCGTGGCCCGCCTGCGGGAGCTGGAAGAGCAGTACCCCGGCCTGGAGGACATCGTGGTGCAATGGCCCGAGGGCATGCCCTGGCTGGAGTACAAGGACCAGCTCACCCGCTTCGCCCAAGAGGTCATGCCCCACTTCACCCGCCGCAAAGCGGTGGCTGGAGCCGGCCGGGGCCGGTAGGAAAGGGGAGCGTCTTGGCGATTGCGGAGCACACGGTCCTGGCGCGCCAGGGCGCCCACGCCATCGCCCGCTGGCGAGACAAGTTCCTGGACCGGGAGCGCCTGGACCTTTCCGGGGCCGTGCTCAGCGGCGCGCGGCTGGCCGGGGCCGACCTGGCCAATGACGACCTCAGCCGGGCGGACCTGACCCGCGCCGACCTGCGCCGGGCGGACCTTTCCCGCACCGACCTGCACGAGGCCCACCTGTGGCGGTCCAGCTTGTCCCGGGCCAACCTGCAAAACGCCCTGCTGCCCGGGGCCACCCTGGGCCGGGTTGCCCTGGACGGGGGATGCCTGCGGGAGGCCGACCTGCGGGGGGCCGACCTGTCCCACGCCGACCTGGCCTACGCGGACCTGACCGGCGCGGACCTGGCCGGCGCGGACCTGACCGAGACTAACCTGGCTTGGGCCGACCTCACCGGCGCCCGCCTGAGCCACGCCCGCCTCACCGCCACTAACCTGGAGGTGGCCAACCTCACCGGTGTTGACCTGCGCAGGGCCTCCCTGGTGCGGACGCGGCTGGAGCGGACGCTGCTGGCCGACGCGGTGGTGGACCTGACCCTCTTCGGCGATTGCGACCTGAGCCAGGTGCTGGGGCTGGAGTCGGTGCGCCACGCCGGCGCCAGCATCATCGGGTTGGACTGTCTGGCCCGGTCCCGAGGCCATATCCCCGCCCAGTTCCTGCGGCTGGCCGGCGTGGCGGAGCCCCTGGTGGCCGCCCAGGCGTCGGTGAAGGCCCAGCTTGGCCCCGCCAGCTTCTCCCGCATCCTGCTGGTAAGCTCAATGCAGGATTCGGACTTTGCCCAGCGCCTGTCCGCGGACCTGCGGGCCACCCAGTTGCGCTGCTGGCCCATACCCCTGGACGATGAGGCGGCCATGCGACGGGATGGCAGCCTGCTGCAGCGGGTGACCTACTACGATCAGGTGGTGTGCGTGTGCTCCGAGCCGGCGCTGACCAGCCCCTACGGCGCCAGGTTCCTGGAGCAGCTGGTCCAGCAGCCGGCCAAGGCAGCTTCCCTCATCTCCCTGGCCCTGGACCGGTGCCTGCTGGAAGACCAGCAGGATCTGTGCCAAGCCCTGCGCCGGGGGAAGGTGGTGGACTTCCGGGGCTGGGCGCTTGAGGACGCGTACCGAAGCGGCTTGGGACAACTGGTGCAGCTGCTGGCGGGCTGAGGCTGACGCCAATCGGGGGCGCCGGTGCCGCACGCTTCAAGTATCGCCGCAGGCTTCAATTGTTGCCTGACCCGTCATCCCGGAACCGTGATCAACCAGCGCCGGACCATACCGGTGGGCGAACTGGGCTCACCAAGGGCTGGAAGCACTACACAAGTTGGACGGTGGCCAAACATGCCGGAACCATTGCAGTGGCCCAGTGAACGGACGG
>JBGPJN010000178.1:0-6207 GCA_041485445.1 Dehalococcoidia bacterium | reverse complement strand
TGGAGGTGCACAACTCGGCGGAGCTCACCGCCGCCCTGGACGCCGGCGCCCAGGTCATCGGCATCAACAACCGGGACCTTCACACCTTCACCACCGACCTGGCGGTGACCGAGGGGCTTGCCCCGCAGGTGCCCCCGGGCAAGGTCTTGGTCAGCGAGAGCGGCATCAGCTCACCCGCCGATCTGCGACGCCTGTCCCGCCTGGGGGTGAACGCGGCGCTGGTGGGCGAGGCCCTGGTGACCGCTGGCGATATCGCCGGCAAGGTGCGGGAGCTGGCGGGCGGCGGTCTCTCTGTGGATAAGGGGGGCGACGGGGGAGACGGATGACCCGGGTCAAGATCTGCGGCATCCAGACCCTGGCGGACGCCCAGGTGGCCGCCCAGGCCGGGGCGGACTACGTTGGCCTGGTGATGGTGCCCCAGCGCCGCCGCCAGGTGACCCTCCAGGCGGGCCGGGAGATCGTCCAGGGGCTGAAGGCGGGCGGCGGCCCGTGCCCTCAGGTGGTGGGCCTGTTCGCCGGCCAGCCCCTGGCGGAGGTGAACCACGCCATCCAGCAGTGCGGGTTTGACCTGGTCCAGCTCTGCGGGGCCGAGTCGCTGGACTACTGCCTGCAGGTGGCGGCGCCGGTGATCAAAGTGCTCCATGTGGGAAATCCCCCCAGCCCCCCTTTACCAAGGGGGGCAGGACGGCTCCCCCCTTTCGCAAAGGGGGGCCAGGGGGGATTTTCAACTCCAGAGGAACCACTGTCCGAGCTGGAGGCCCGCCTGCGCCGGTACCGGGAGGCGGGCTGCCTGGTGACCCTGGACCGGCTGGTGGAGGGACTGCAAGGGGGCACCGGGCAGCGCTTTGACTGGAGCATTGCCGCGGGGCTGGCCCGGCGGGGCCACCAGTTCCTGCTGGCCGGGGGCCTGACGCCGGACAACGTGGGCCAGGCCATCGCCGCGGTCCAGCCCTGGGGGGTGGACGTGTCCAGCGGCGTGGAGACCGGCGGGGTCAAAGACCCCCAGAAGATTAAGGCCTTTATCCTGCAGGCCCGGAAATCCCCCCAGCCCCCCTTTGCGAAAGGGGGGTCAGGAATTAACGATTGAGAGGAACCTATGGTGGCTAGTAAACTGGTAACCCTGCCCGACGACCGGGGGCGCTTCGGCGACTACGGGGGCAAGTTCGTGCCGGAGACTCTGATGGCCGCCCTGGCCGAGCTGGAGACCGCCTACGCCCAGGCCAAGGCCGACGCCGGGTTCCAGCAGGAGCTGGGCCACCTGCTGCACACCTACGCCGGGCGGCCCACCGCCCTGTACTTCGCGCGGAACCTGACCCGCCTCTGCGGCGGGGCGAAGATCTACCTGAAGCGGGAGGACCTGGCCCACACCGGCGCCCACAAGATTAACAACGCCCTGGGCCAGGCCCTGCTGACCCAGCGCATGGGCAAGCGGCGCATCATCGCCGAGACCGGGGCGGGCCAGCACGGGGTGGCCACCGCCACGGTGTGCGCCATGCTGGGCATGAAGTGCATCGTCTACATGGGATCGGAGGACGTGCGGCGCCAGTCCCTCAACGTCTTCCGCATGAAGCTGCTGGAGGCGGAGGTCATACCGGTGGAGTCGGGCACCCGCACGCTGAAGGACGCCATCAACGAGGCCATCCGCGACTGGGTGACCAACGTGGAGACCACCCACTACCTCATCGGCAGCGTGGTGGGGCCCCACCCCTACCCCATGCTGGTGCGGGACTTCCAGTCGGTCATCGGCCGGGAGGCCCGGTCGCAGGTCCTGGAGGCGGAGGGCCGCCTGCCCGACTACGTGGTGGCCTGCGTGGGCGGGGGCAGCAACGCCATCGGCACCTTCCACCAGTTCCTGCCCGACGAATCAGTGCGGCTGGTGGGGGTGGAGGCCGGCGGCGAGGGCCTGGACACGGACCGGCACGCCGCCTCCCTCAGCGCCGGGCAGCCGGGGGTGCTCCACGGCGCCATGTCCTACCTGCTGCAGGACGAGCACGGGCAGGTGATGCCCACCCACAGCATATCGGCGGGGCTGGACTACCCCGGCGTGGGGCCGGAGCACAGCTACCTCAAGGATGCGGGGCGCGCCCAGTACGTGGCCGCCACCGACTCCCAGGCCCTGGAGGGGTTCCACCTGCTGTGCCGCACGGAAGGGATCATCCCGGCCCTGGAGCCGTCCCACGCCATCTACTACGCCAGCCAGCTGGCCCGCACTCTGTCAACCGAGCAGATTGTGCTGGTATGCCTCAGCGGCCGGGGAGACAAGGACATGGGCATTGTGGCGGAAGCGGAGGGGAGGGGGGTGTGAGGGGGTGGGCCAAATAGAAGAGACGTAACGGCTACGGGTTTGTTACAGGTATGACGATAAGCCCTTCTTGCTGAAAGTCCTGGTCAAAGGTGAATATTACCGCTCTGGCGTTCTCAGCCGCCACAATGGTGGACCAATCGACAAAGCTAAGCCGGGCGCCATTCCGTTCTAACATTCTTTTCCAGGCTTCTTCGTGAGTAGCACGGTCAACCCAGAAGATGTCCCAAACGCCTTGGATGGACTGGACAAACGCCTGGAGCGCCTGAAAGCCCAAGCGACGGTGAACCAGGGCTGAAGTTTCTACCAAAATATAGGAAGTGGTGTAAAGCTGGTCGCCACGGTCCAAGAGGTCGGTGTAGGTATCTCTGGCCCTGGAGTGGAACTGGTCTGTGGATGAGATGATTGCAAAGATGGCCGAAGTGTCGACCAGGAGACGTCTAGCCATTCTGGAACGCGTCCATTAGGTACTCATCGTGCCGTTCCGCCACATCAGCACCGGTGTCTGCCCCAATACCGACGAAGCCGAGGGCCTGGCTGCGTAGTCGCCACTCCCTTGGGTCAAGCGTCACCTTCACTAGCTTCAGGTCCCAGGTGAGGTGCAGATCTACACCTTTCGCTACAGGCACGGTGCGGCTGGCTTCCCCCTCTCTCACCACCTTTACTACTGGTCTGCCCTCCTTCTTTGGGACCATCCCAGTAGCCTTGCGCACCAGTTTGAGAAGCTCCTGTCGCGGCGGATACCCTGGGGAGAAGTCGTCGATCAGCAACGCCGCTCCATGTTCCAGGCCTTTGACCGCGTCCTCAACAATAAGGCTGGAAGAACCCAGCTTCTTGAGAATCTTTTCGAGAGATTCCCGGTGGAAGGCCCGTTCCCGGTCGGTGAGGCCAAAGGGACTTTCTCCTCCCCTGAATGGTTGCGGGTGAGACAGAAGTTTGTCCAGATGCTCCGCCATCTCAGGTAAAGCTGCCCGGAGACGGGCCGGGTCTCTCTGGTAAGCCTCTAAAACTTCTTGTACAAGACTATCTCTATCCTTGCGGGCTAATTTTTTTGACGATGCCATTTCATCCCCTTGTATGTAGGCTACAGCGTTAGATGAACCCTCGCAGCAAGTTCCCGTACTACCCGCTCCAGCCGCTCAGAAAGCCTGTAGTATTCCCCTTCCTCCTGATGGCGGTTCAGAAAATTGGCCGGATTATTCCTCAAGCGGGTGTCAGGCTCATATTTCGCGTACAGCGATGTAAACTTGCTAGGTCCTACATTCAGGTCATCATTCTCATAATCACCGAGCTTGCGCATCCTTTCCGAATCAGGTATCCACCAGTGAAAGGGATTGTAACGGTCCCTGGGGATTGCAGGCTGGTTGCCAACCTGGGCCCCGTAGAGCTTTGGTGCTTCTATGGCGTGAGATTTCCTATAGTTAGTACATTACCTTGTTGAGTATAGAGCCGGCAAATTGGATTTTCAGCCCTTGTTCTCTTTGGGTGAGTACACGCACTCTTTCACGGATGAGGTCAACCCCCAATCTCGACAGAGGCTCGGGGATCACTGGACTGACATAAAAATCGCTGGCTACCAGGGCGTTGGAGGTCAGAACTGAGAGACCAGGCGGGCAATCTATGATCACCACATCGTAATTTGGTAGCTCCGACTCCAATGCCTGCTTAAGCACATAGCGGAATTCCGTCGGCGCGGCTCTCTCATTCTCCCACATGGTTAGCATCTCATCGTCCAACTGAGCCAGGTCCGGGAGGGAAATAACCATATCCAGAGCGGCGTTACTTCCTGCTAGTCCCCGGGCTACGTTGGAAACGATAAGGGGAGGGCGTGCCACCACATCTTTGAGCGAAACTCCTCCTTCGAGCGATTGCCGGAACAGATGGTAGATCGTGCGGCTTTCGTTTCTAAGCTGTTGTATCCGGTCTGGGGAGACCATAGCATAGGTGAGATTGGCTTGAGAGTCCATATCTATGGCCAGCACCCGTTTGTGGAATCGGAAGCAGTGGAATCAGAAGCATAGGAACTCCGCCGCCAGCATGGATAACGTGCTCTTACCCACTCCACCCTTCAGATTTATGAAAGAAACTACCTTAGCGGGCATCGAATTCCCCCACCTTGCCAAACATACTACTACGTAAATTATCATCAGGATTGACGTACTGTGTCAAATCTACGTGCCTGTTCGGTGGTCTAGTCGGTGTGCACCCCCATGCCGGAATACCCCGCAGATACGAGTTTTGCTTTGTAAGGAGGAGGCTCAATGGGCCGCGGTGGCGGAGCAGTCAGTTCGGCACATCCGCACCCCCACCGGAGGCGTGGCGCGGCAGCTTACCCCGCCTGCTCCCGCAGGAAGAACACGAAGTCCAGGTCCCCCGGCGAGTGGCCCAGGGACTCCAGCATGAGGCCCGCCTCGGCCCGGTGGTGGCTGCTGTGGTTCATCAGGTGGATCAGCAGCTGCCAGGCGGGCCACTGGTGCTCCCGGTTGTCCCGGGGGCTGAACGCCGACACCGCCGAGTCCAGCCGCCGCGCGGTCAGCCCGCCGGCATAGGTTTGCAGGGCCGAGTGGAAGCGGTCAAACCACTGCTGAATCTGCGTCAGGGGCAGGTTGGGGTCGGGATCGGCGGCGCGGTCGGGTTTGCCGTTGAGCACCGAGAGCCACCAATCCTGCACCCGCACAACGTGCAGCAGAGTGGTGCGCACGCTGTGGTGGCTGCCCGCCACCGGCCGGCCCAGGTCGTCTCCGCCCACGGTTGCCGCCGCCGCCAGCACCTTGGCGTTGGCCCACTGGTTGTAGGCGATGAGGGATTGGCTGTGCTGCACCCAGGTCATGGCTAGTCTCCTTGCCTAAAGCAGGGCAACGAAGCGGTCCACATCCAGCCCCGACTTCCGGATTAGGCTCCTCAAGACACCCCGGCTGAGGGTGCGGTGGTCAGGGACTGAGAGGACCAGGTAAGTACCCGGCTTGGTCAGAATCAAATGACTGCTTTCTTGCCGCGTCAGGCGCCACCCGGCGCGCTGGAAGGCTCGCACCGCTTCTCTCCCAGATATGGTAGGAAGCCGGGGCATCTACGCTGAGACATGAACAGGAAGTTCCACCTCAACCGTTTCAGTCGATACTCCACCAAAAGGCAGGCCATCTTCTTGCCGACCCCCTAAGATGTGGCGTATCTCTTCCGCAATAACCTCGGGAGACTCCTCGTACAAATGGGGCGCCCCTTCGTTGGATCTCTTGAAGGCCTCCTTAACCAGCCGTGGAGCCATCTCCGCCTTTCTTTCCTGCAAGGTCTCCTGGTATAGGCGAATAGCCTCTTTGATGCTGTCAATAGCTGACTGCCGGGTGTCTCCTTGACTGACACATCCGGGCAGCGCTGGGCAGTAGACGGAGAAACCCCCGTCCTCCTCCAACTCCAGAATTACCGTGAATTTCCGTTTAGTGACTGCCATAGTGAGCCTCCTATTGGTGTACGGGTCGGAGAGGGATCCGTTTTCGTAGCAACTACACCCAAAATCATTTCTATGGCGATTCACACTATCGGGTCGTGGCAGGACACCAGCTTGGTGCCGTCGGGGAAGGTGGCCTCCACCTGGACCAGGGGCACCAGGTCCGGCACGCCCTCCATGACCTCCTCCCTGGTCAGCACCTGCCGCCCCAGCTCCATCACCTGGGGCACCGTCTTGCCGTCGCGGGCGCCCTCCAGCAGGGCCTCGGTAATCAGCGCCACCGACTCCGGCACGTTCAGCTTGAGGCCCCGGGCCTTGCGCGTGCGGGCCAGCTCCGCGGCCACGTAGACCAGCAGCTTCTCCGATTCCCTGGGGGTGAGCATCATAGGAGGTCCCCTTGGTACCGGTAATTGGACTGGGCTACTATATACCCGCCGCTAATCCCGGCGCCAGTCCCGGAGCC
>JBGPJN010000177.1:0-6212 GCA_041485445.1 Dehalococcoidia bacterium | reverse complement strand
GTGGTCGCCGCAGATGTGGGTGTTGACGACCACGCAGCCGAAGAACGTCATGGAACCCTCCAGCACGGGGATGCCGTCGTTGGAGGTGCCGTAGCGGTAGGCCACGTCGCCGTGGCGGTCGGCGGGCCGCTTGGCAAAGTAGATGCCTTGCGCCTCCTGGTCCTGGCCCAGCACGTTGATGCCAAACTTGCCGGCCTTCTCCAGATACTTGTAGGTGTGGGTGGAATGGGCCACGCAGATCAGCACCACCGGCGGCTCCAGACACACCGAGGTGAAGGAGTTGGCGGTCATGGCGTGGGGCTGGCCGTGTTCGTCAACGGTGGTCACCACCGTCACTCCGGTGGCAAACTTGGACATGGCCGTGCGGAACGCATCTTTAGTAACCACGCTACCCCCTTGCCGGCGTTGGACCCGGTGTGTGGGTGGGATTATAACCCCTGGCCAATCTGTCTGCCAACGGCTCACCCCACGTAGGGCTTGAAGCACCCCGCGATGTTTTGGGCTGGGCGCCCAGCGGCGAGGCCGGCGTCCAGCTTGACCACGGCCTGGGGCGGCACCAACCCGGAGAACAACTCCGGGTGGGTCAGCTGGGCCAGGATTTCCAGGCCCTGCACCACCCGCGGGCCTGGGCTGCTGAAGTAGACGTGGTCGATGAGGTAGACCTCCCCGGCGCGCACCGCCGGCAGGTCCCGCCAGCCGTCTAAGGCCGCCAGCCAGGGGACCTCCCGCAGGCTGCGGGCCAGGTCCGACGAGCACAGGTCAATGAACAGCTTCTCCGGGCGGCAGGCCACCACCTCCGGCCAGGGGACACGGGCGGCGGGACAGGCCGGTGGGTACCGGTCCTGCACCCCCCCGGCCAGTTGCAGCAGGTCGGGAATCCAGTGCCCGCCGATTACCAGGGGGTTGATCCCCTCCAGGGAGAACACCCGGGGCCGGCGGCGCACCGCGGCCAGCCGCCGGGCTACCGCGGCCACCCGGCGCTGCAGGGCCGTCACCAGGTCCGCCGCCGCCTGGGGAGCGCCGCAGGCCTGGCCCACCCGGTGGATGCTGTCGAAGATCTGCTCCAGCGTGCGGGGATTGAGCACCACCACCTGGGGGGTCGTGGGCACCCCACGCAGGGCGGCGGCCACGGTGGTGGCATCCACCTCGCAGAAGTAGCACAGGTCTTGAGTGAGCACCACGTCGGGAGGGTTGCGCGCCAGCCACTCCTGGTCCAGGGCGTAGGGGCTCTCCCCCGAGGCCTGGAGGCGGCGCATGGCGGCCTCCACCTGCTGGCTGGTAAGGGCATCCACGTCGATCTTGCTGCGGCACACGATGGGCTTGTCCCGCGCCTGGGGCGGGTAGTGGCACAGGTCGCTGACCCCCACTACCTGGTCCCCCAGGCCCAGGGCGAAGAGGATCTCGGTTCCGCTGGGCAACAAGGAGCAGATCTTCATTAATTCTTCGTGGCTGCCTTTCTGCCCTGCGCCGCCCCCGGCGGAAGGCGTGCCCAGAAATGAGGCTAAATCGCCGGCAGACGCGGGCAGGCCAAGGACCTAATCTGCTATATTATAGACGAAATTCGGACGGAGCCGAGATGACAACGCCCTCCCCTGTTCGCCAATGGAGCACCCTGGGGTTCTTCCGCCTGGCCGCGTTTGGGTTTGGCATCACCGGCCTATTTCTGGCACTGGACACGGTGATTCTGCCGGTGCTGGTGCTGGAGCATGCCCCCGAGGGTCTGAAGAACACCTACTTGGGGGTCCTGGGGTTCAGCGGGCTGGCCATGACCGCGGTGGCCCTGGTGGTGGTGGGGGGGTTCAGCGACCACACCCACTCTCGGTGGGGCCGCCGGGTGCCCTACCTGGTGGCTGGGTGTGTTCTGGCGTGTCTGGGGATTGTGGGCATCGGGCTGGCGCGCAGCTACCTGGCCCTGGTGGGGGCCTGGCTGTTTCTCCAGGTCGCCATCAACTTGGGCTACGGACCGTACCAGGCGTTGATCCGCGACCTGGTGCCGGCCCGGCGCATCGGCGTTGCTTCGTCGCTGAAGGTGCTCACCGAGGCCTTCGGCGGAGTGGGGTTCATCGCCATCAGCGGCACCTTTCTGGGCTATCGGGCCGCCCGGGGGCGCCCGGATCTTTGGCTTTGGCTCACCCTGGGGCTGCTGGCCAGTACACTGATAGTGGCCACGGTCATCACCTCGGCCACGGTGCGCGGCGGCGAGAAGTCGGTGGCGCGGCGGGACGAGGGCTGGCCCCGGTGGCAACCCCCAGCCTCCCTCAAGCTGCCCCAGATTAGCTGGCTGCTGATTTCCCGCATGCTGATGATCACCGCCATCACCTGCTTCCAGACCTACGGCCTGTTCTTCCTGCGGGACGTGGTGGGACTGGCTAACCCGGCCCAGGGCCTGGGCCAATTGGTCCTGGCGGTGGGAACCTCCCTGGTGGTCAGCGTTTACCCCGCCGGCTGGCTGTCCGACCGCATTGGCCGCAAGCCGGTGGTCATGGCCGGCGCCTTGGGGGCAGCCCTCAGCACCGCGGGGCTGCTGGCTGCGGGCACCCTCCCCGAGGTGCTGCTCATCGGCATCGTCATGGGGTTCTCGGTGGGGGCGCTGCTCAGCGCCGGTTGGGCCCTGGTCAACGACCTGGGCACCACCGGGAAGGAGGCTCAATACATGGGTGTGGTGGCCCTCTCCACCGCCGGGGGGGCGTTGCTGGCCAAGGCGCTGGGCCCGCTGGTGGACCTGCTGAACCATGCGTCGCCCGGCTCCGGCTATACCGTGCTGCTCATCGGGTGCGGGGTGTTCCTGCTGGCGGGGTCGGCCATGCTTATACCCCTGGACACCCGCCGCATCCTGCGGAACAACCGGGTCGCCGGCGAGGCTGGGCCGGGGGGCGGCCCGGCGCCCAACGAAAGCTCCACCGGCACCCGGGTGTAGGGGAGTAGACCCAGGCGGGACCCTGGGGGAATGCCGGCGAGCAGGCGAGGCGAGGATCAGTCGGGCCGGGCGGCGGACGTCCTCCGGGGCCTGGCCTTCTCCTCATAGCCCCGGGGCGTGACCATGCGCCCGCCCTGCAGGTAGGTGGTGGAGTTGCCCACCACCACGGTAGTCACCATGTCCACGCTGGAGAAGTGGTCCATAAGGCCTGCCAGATTGGTGATGGTCACCCGCTGGCCGGGGCGGTAGGCGTCCCGCACCAACCCCACCGGCGTGGTGGCCGGGCGGTGCCCCAGGAGGATCTCTCGAGCTTCCAGTAGCTGCATGGTGCGCCGCTGGCTGCGGGGATTGTACAGCACCACTACGACGTCACCCTGGGCCGCCGCGGTCAGCCGCCGGCGGATGGTCTCCCAGGGGGTGAGCAGATCGCTGAGGCTGATGGCGCAGAAGTCCTGCATCAAGGGAGCGCCCAGCAGGGCTGCCGCGGACTGCAGGGCCGACACGCCGGGCACCACCTCCACGTCGGGCGACGCGCCGTCCCACCCCAGGTCGGTGAGCACCCGGAACACCGGCCCGGCCATGCCGTAGATGCCGGCGTCTCCGGAAGAGATGACCGCCACGGTGCGCCCGGACTGGGCCTGGGCCACCGCGCGGGCCGCCCGCTCCAGCTCCTGGCCCAACTCCATGGCCACGCACTCCTTGCCGGCCAGCAGCTGGGGTATCTGGTCCATGTAGCCCCGGAACCCCACCACCACCTGGCTCTCCTGGAGGGCCGCCAGCGCCGCCGGGGTCAGGTGCGCCGCGTCGCCGGGGCCCAGGCCCACCAGGTACAGCTTGCCCCCAGTGCCGCTAGCGGGCATAACAGCCCGAACCGGACCCCGTGGAGGATGTGCGAGGAATCTCTCCCCGTACTAAGGGGAGGTTAGAGCCTGCCCTGAGCTTGTCGAAGGAAGGGGTCGTGACCACCCCCTCTGGGTCTCCCCCTTCGTAAAGGGGAGAAGGACAGGTGCCGAGACTTGTTTGGGGGAGGCGTCCTGTTCCTCCCCTTACCAAGGGTAGGTTAGGAGGGGTCGTGGCCTCCCCCCCTCGGTCTCCCCCCTGGTAAGGAGAGAAAACTCCGGCGCCCGTGCCCACTGGCGTCACGGCAGATCCCCCTCCACCACCAGGTGGCCGTCCCGCACCACCACCGGCGCGGAGTACATGCGGGCCAGGGGGCCGTTGATGCACTCCCCATTGTCCAGGGCAAATCGCCAGCCGTGGTCCGGGCACATGAAGCAACTGTCCCAATGCCGTACCTGCCCATGGCTGTGAGGACATACGGCGGATAGCAACGCGTACTCGCCCTTCTTGTCCTTGACCAGAAAGAAGGGTTCAGCATCAAAAGACAAAAGCGCGGGGAACTTGGTGAAGGCCGATTCGAGACCCAGGTCCTTCATCTGCCAATCCTCCCAAGAGACATAACAATCCATATAATGCGGCGTGCCGACTCCAGAAACCGTATCCGGGCCGCAATGGGCAAGTATAGCGGAATGGGGCGGGAGGCTCAAGGGACGAGGGTTCTAGCCAAACAAAGAGACCACCTGTGCCGACCCTCAGAAGAACCTGCAACCTCGGCTCCAGCTGACTACCAACCCCTGGAACCACGACCGGCGCCCAGATTATGGGCGCCGGTTTAATTGTTGGGGCCACTCCGTTTGGTTGCTAAGTCAGTTACCAAACTGCCCTAGGAAAGTACCACCGATGGTGAATATCTGCACTCGGTGGTTGCCAGTGTCCACTACGTGGATGCCTTCGTCCCGAATATCTATTCCGCTGGGGTATCTAAATTGGCCCGGGCCACTCCCTTCGCTACCCCACTCACCAATGAACGTGCCACCGACCGTGAATATTTGCACCCGGTGATTGCCGGTATCGGCCACGTAGACCTTGTCCGCATAGATTTCTATGCCGCTGGGCTGTCTGAACTGGCCCGGGCCGCTGCCTTCACTGCCCCACTCGCCAATGAACGTGCCGCCAGTAGTAAACATCTGCACCCGGTGGTTGCCGGTGTCCACTACATAGGCTTTATCCCCGTAAGTGTCTATGCCGCTGGGCCGATTGAACTGGCCTTTGCCATTGCCTTCGCTACCCCACTCACCAATGAACGTGCCACCGACAGTGAATATTTGCACCCGGTCATTGCCGGTGTCCACCACATAAAGATTGGGCTCAGAAGCCTCTATGTCGGTGGGCTCTTTGAACTGCCCCTTACCGCTACCTTCGCTGCCCCACTCTCCGATGTAGGTGCCACCGACGGTGAATAGCTGCACTCGATGGTTGCCCGTATCCACAACATAAAGATTATCCTGAATAATCTCGATGCCATTGGGGCGTCTGAACTGGCTGCGCCCGCTACCTTCGCCACCCCATTCGCCTAGATATGTGCCCCCGTGAGTGAATATTTGAACCCGGTGGTTGCCAGTATCTACCACGTAAGGTCTAGTATCGAACACTTCTATCCGACTCGGGTCTCTGAACCGGCCTTTTTGGCTACTCCACGTAGGGGTTGGGGTGGGGACAGAAACAGGTTCAAGCGTTGGTTTAGGAGTGACACCGGGAGTTGGAACTGTGGTCGCGGTGGGTGGTGTGGTGGGAGTGGGTGTCGGTGGCCGAGTTGGGGTCAGCGTCGGCGTTGGTAGAGGAGTCGGCGTGGGAGTCGGTGGCATTGGAGAAGGCACCAATGTTGAAGTAAGTGTGGAGGTGCTGGTCGGGAAAGGTGTTTGAGGCAGAATAGTAGATACGGTTGTCGGACTAGGGGTCGGAGGCAACTCGGCCCCACAAGCGACACCAATGAAGCTCAGATAGAGGCCACAGATGCTCTGGAGCACGAGCTTGCTCAAGCGACCATTCAAGCCCACCGTATTCCCTCTACACCTAACCACATCTACACTCCAGGGCCTCACCTGCATACTGGGTTAACTTGTTGAACAGTGCCCCCTACCCCACCCGGTACTGCTCCACCGCGGCCTCGTCCAGCTCCACGCCCAGGCCGGGGCCCTGGGGCGCCAGCAGGTAGCCGTCCTCCAGCTTGAGGCGGGTCTTGAAGATGAGCTCCGACCGGGGCATGAACTCCACCAGGTAGCCGTTGGGGATGGCCGAGAGCAGGTGCACGTGGACCTCCGGCACCACGTGGCCCGCCACCGGCACGCCCCGGGCCTGGGCCAGGGCCGCCACCTTCATCCAGGGGGTGATGCCGCCCGCCCGGGCCAGGTCAATGATGGCAATGTCCACCGCCCGGGCGTCAAAGGTCTTCTGG
>JBGPJN010000176.1:0-6261 GCA_041485445.1 Dehalococcoidia bacterium | reverse complement strand
TCTGCACACCCCTTGGTCGCCAAACCTGCTACGTCCGGTACAAGCTAGGCCAAGGTGAGCAACCACTGCCCATCCCTTTGAGTCTGAACATTTACGCTTTCACACGCAGAGGGGCGGGCTGCCATGCAGCTACGGGAGGGACCCCCGGGAGGGGAGGAGCGCCGGGGTTGAGTCCGGCCCCGGCAAGCCGCGGGCCGGCTCCCATTGTTCTCACCGCACGTTGGAGCAGACCTATGGAGCCTGCCCTGCCGCCGGAGGGTTTGTCCAGGGCGCATCCCGACACAGTCGGGACGCTCTTGCGAGCAGGCCGTAGATGCGGGGGCGCCGACACGCGGCTGGGGTGGGGGACCGTGACCTTGGGGGTGCGTCAGGCGGGGGAGAGACGCCCAATGGCGGCCTGCATCCGGTCCAGCACGCGCTGGCGGCCCAGCACTGCCATGGTCTCAAAGAGCGGAGGCGTGGCCGTGCGGCCGGTGAGGGCCACCCGCAGGACGCCGAAGAACTGGCGGGGCGCCAGCCCCAGCTCCGCGCCAACGGCGCGGAGGGACTCCTCCAGGGTGGCGTGCTCAAACCCAGGGGCGGCATGCAGCGCCGCCAGGGCGCGCTGGAGGGCGGCCAGGGTACCCGCCGCGTCCATGCCCTTCTGCACCAGATTGGCGGGGTCGTACTCCAGCTCCCCTTGGAAGAAGTAGCGGGTCAGGTCCGCCGCGTCGGACAGCAGCTTGATGCGCTCCTGGATCAGGGGGACGATGCGCCCCAGGTAGTCCAGGTCCACGGGCAACAGGCCCTGGTCCAGGTCCCGCTCCAGGAAGGGCAGCAGCCGGCCCGCCAACTCCTGGGGGGAGAGCTGGCGCAGGTAGACGCCGTTCATCCACAGCAGCTTCTCCTGGTCGAAGATGGCCGCCGGTTTGCTCACCCGCTCCAGGGAGAAGTTCTGCACCATGGTGTCCAGGGACATGACCTCGGTCTTATCGTCCAGGGACCAGCCCAGCAGCACCATGAAGTTGCGCAGGGCCTCGGGCAGGTACCCGTTGTCCCGGTACTCCAGGGTAGACGTCGCGCCGTGGCGCTTGGACAGCTTGGCCCGGTCGGGGCCCAGGATCATGGGCATGTGGCCGAAGAGGGGCGGCGGGTACCCCAGGGCGCGGTAGAGCTGGATATGCCGGGGAGTGCTGGGCAGCCACTCCTCCGCCCGCAGCACGTGGCTAATCTCCATCAAGTAGTCGTCCACCACGTTGGCCAGGTGGTAGGTGGGAAAGCCGTCGGACTTGATGATGATGAAGTCGTCCTGCACCTCGTTCTGCCAGGTCACCTCGCCACGGATGAGGTCCTGCACCGAGGTGGTGCCGGCGGCGGGCATGGCAAACCGCACCACCGAGGGCCCGCCCTCGGCCTCCCGGTCGCGGCGCTGGGCATCGCTGAGGGCCGAGCAGGGGTCCTTGGGGCGGGTCTGGACCTTCTGCTCCCGCTGCAGGGCCCGCACCTCCTCCAGCTGCTCCCGGGTGCAGTAACAGCGGTAGGCGTGCCCGCCCCGGAGCAGTTGCTCCGCCGCCCGGTGGTAGACGCCCAGCTTCTGGCGCTCCGACTGAATGTAGGGAGCGTAGGGGCCGTCCACCTCCGGCCCTTCGTCCCACTGGATCCCCAGCCATTGCAGGCTGGCCAGAATGTTCTCCTGGGAGCCCGGCACCAGGCGCTCCTGGTCGGTGTCCTCCACGCGGACGATGAACTTACCGCCGTGGTGGCGGGCGAAGAGCCAGTTGAACAGGGCGGTGCGCACGGTGCCGATGTGGGGCTGCCCCGTGGGGCTGGGCGCGTACCGGACGCGCACGGTTGGGGTGGTCATGCCGCCCTCATCAGGCCCGGCCCGCCTGGCCCGCCCGGTCCTTAGATGGCTGGCCCTTCTGCACCCTGGCCCAGGTGTCCCGCAGCGACACAGTGCGGTTGAACACCAGCCGCTCCCCGGTGGAGTCCGGGTCAACGCAGAAGTAGCCCTGGCGCAGGAACTGGAACCGGGACTGGGGCGCGGCCCCAGCCAGGCCGGGTTCCACCCGGCACTGGGACAGGACCTCCAGGGAGTCGGGGTTCAGGCCCTGGGTGAACTCGGCGCCCGCCATGTCCGCGCCGGGGTCGGCGCTGAGAAAGAGGTGGTCGTAGAGGCGCACCTCGGCGAGCAGAGAGTGGGCCGCCGAGACCCAGTGCAGGGTGCCGCGCACCACCCGGCCGTCGGCGGAGCGGCCGCCCCGGGTCTCCGGGTCGTAGGTGCAGTGCAGCTCCACCGGCTCGCCGGTCTGCTCGTCCTTGACCACGCCCACGCAGGTGATGTAGTAGGCGTCCTTGAGGCGCACCTCCCGGCCGGGGGAGAGGCGGAAGAACCCCTTGGGCGGGTCCTCCTGGAAGTCCTCCTGCTCAATGTACAGCGCCCGGGAGAAGGGGATGCGCCGGGAGCCCATGGTTGGATCCTCCGGGTTGTTGACGCTGTCCAGCTCCTCCACCTGGTACTCCGGGTAGTTGTCAATGATGACCCGCAGAGGGTGCAGCACCGCCATGACCCGGGCGGCCCGCCGGTTCAGGTCCTCCCGCAGGCAGTGCTCCAGCAGGGCGAACTCCACCACGTTGTCCCGCTTGGCCACGCCGATGCGCTCGCAGAAGTCACGGAGGGCCTCCGGGGAGTAGCCCCGGCGCCGCAGGCCCGAGATGGTGGGCATGCGGGGGTCGTCCCAGCCGGAGACGTGGCCTTGCTCCACCAGCTGCAGCAGCTTGCGCTTGCTCATCAAGGTGTAGCTGACGTTGAGGCGGGCGAACTCGATCTGCTGGGGATGGCTGGGCACGGGAAGCTGCTCCAGCAGCCAGTCGTACAGCGGCCGGTGGGCCTCAAACTCCAGGGTGCAGATGGAGTGGGTGATGCCCTCAATGGCGTCGGAGAGGGGATGGGCGTAGTCGTAGGTGGGGTAGATGCACCACTTATCGCCGGTGCGGTGGTGCTCAGCGTGGAGGATGCGGTAGAGCACCGGGTCGCGCAGGTTCAGGTTGGGCGAGGCCATGTCGATCCTGGCGCGCAGCACGTGGGCGCCCTCGGGGAACTCCCCGGCCCGCATGCGGGCAAAGAGGTCCAGGTTCTCCGCCACGGCGCGGGCGCGGTAGGGGCTGTCCCGGCCCGGCTCGGTGAGGGTGCCCCGGTACTCCCGGATCTCCTGGGGGCTGAGGCTGCACACGTAGGCCTTGCCGTCCCGGACTAGCTGCACCGCATACTGGAATAGCTGCTCAAAGTAGTCCGAGGCGTAGTACAGGTGGCGGCCCCAGTCGAACCCCAGCCCGCGCACGTCCTCCTGGATGGACTCCACGTACTCCACCTCTTCCCTGGTGGGGTTGGTGTCGTCGAAGCGCAGGTGGCAGACGCCGCCGTTCTCCTGGGCGATGCCGAAGTTGAGGCAGATGGACTTGGCGTGGCCAATGTGCAAATAGCCGTTTGGCTCCGGCGGGAAGCGCGTGGCCACCCGCCCGCCGTGCTTGCCGGTGCGCAAGTCCCCGGCGACGATCTCGCGGATGAAGTCGGTGGGCGCGGGGGCGTTGGTGGTCATGTTATGCCTGCTGGCTAATGCAAACTATTGGGCGCTATTCTAGCACATGGGCGATAGCTGGCGGAATTGGCCCGTGTCATCCCAAGACGGTATTCCCTGGCCCGCAATGTGGAGGCGCATGATGCCCCGCAGGGGCGCACCGCCTCGCGCCTCTACCCCACCGGCAACGCCGCGTACCGGCTCCCCAACTGCTCCAACACCCCCTGCAAATCCGCCGGCAGCGGCGCGCGGAAGTCCAGCGCCTGGCCGGTGACGGGGTGGGTAAACGCCAGGTGGAAGGCGTGGAGGAACTGGCGCGCCAGTCCTTCAGCTGAAGGAGACTTGCCGTACACCGCATCGCCCAGCAGGGGGTGGCCCAGGTACGCCAGGTGCACCCGTATCTGGTGGGTGCGGCCGCTCTCCAGATATACTTCCAACAGGCTGTGTCTTTCGCCCGCAGGACTGTGCCCCCCCAACCGCTCCACCACCCGGTAGCGGGTGCGGGCCTCCCGGCCCCCCAGCACCACCGCCATGCGCTGCCGGCGCCGCGGGTCCCGGGCGATGGGGGCGTCCACCACGCCTTGGGGCGGCTCCGGAACGCCCACCGCCAGGGCCAAATACCCCTTGACCACCTGACGGTCCTTGATCTGGGCCGACAGGGCCAGGTGTGCCCGGTGGGTCTTGGCCACCACCATCAGGCCGGAGGTGTCCTTGTCCAGCCGGTGGACAATGCCGGGACGTACGGCGCCGCCCACTCCCGGCAGGTCGGGACACAGGGCCAGCAGGGCGTTGACCAGGGTGCGGTCGGGGTGGCCGGGGCCGGGGTGCACCGCCAGCCCCGCAGGCTTGTCCACCACCAGCAGCTCGGCGTCCTGGTACACGACGGTCAGCGGCATGGCCTGGGCCACCAGGTCCAGGGTCCGGGGCGGCGGCACGGTGAGGGTAATGCGGTCGCCGGGCTTGATCCTTTGAGAGGACCGGGCCGGCTGCCCGTTGAGCTGTACCTGGCCCTCCTCAATCAGCCGCTGCACCTGGCTGCGGGTCAGCTCCAGCCCCTGGGCCGCCAGGAACTGGTCCAGGCGGAGGCCGCCCTGGGCGGCGGTGAACTGGTGGAGCGACCCCGGTTCGGGCAAGGGCGCCTCAGCGAAGGATGATTTGCCCGTAGGGGCGACGCATGCGTCGCCCCTACGGGCCCGGCGTGTCTCCCGGCGGCGCGGCTGGAGCGACACTGGGGGTTGCCGCAGGCGTCACGGCGCCATCCGGGGCAGCAGCCATCGGCGCCGGCCGCCGCCCGGCAATGCCCACTGGGCGGAGGAACAGCCAGGCCAGCAGGATCAGTCCGACGACGATGCTGGAGTCGGCCAGGTTGAACACCGGCCAGGGCCCCACGTCGATGAAGTCGGTGACGTGGCCCAGGCGCAGGCGGTCCAGCAGGTTGCCCACGGCTCCGCCAATCTGCATCCCCAGGCTGAGGCGCAGCAGTGCGGTGACCCGGAGCTGGCTGCGGTACACCAGCACCAGCACCGCGATGCCGACCACCGACACCACGATGAGCGGGGTGTTCTGCCCCTGAAACATGCCAAAGGCGCTGCCGGTGTTGAAGGTGTGGGTGAGGCGGAAGAACCCTTCCTCGGGGAAGGAGTGGCGGAAGGGGATGAAGGCCCGCACCACGTACTTGGTGAGCTGGTCCAGCAGGAACACCAGCGCCGCCAGCTGGAGGAGTACAAAGTCCCGGTAGATGGGCGCCGGGCGCACCGCCGGCTGCGGGGTGGAGTCCCCAATCTGGGCCATCAACGGCTAGCTCAGGTGCTGGGACAGGAACTGGGCCACCTTCTCGGCCATCAGGGGCTCCAGCCCCACCCAGAAGTGGTCGGCGCGGGGCTCCACAAAGCTGCCGGGCCGCTGGGCGAAGGTGTCCAGCACCGCCGGCCACGCCTTGGACTGGACCAGCTTGTCCCGCCCGCCGGTGATGATGAAGGAGGGCCGCTTGTCCTTCTTCAGGGGCGAGCCTTCGATGGCCTCGATGGACGGCGACACCAGGGCGATGGCTTTGGCCTTCTTCTGCAGGGCCGGGTTGGCCAGGATCACCCGGGTGCCGAAGGAGTAGCCCGCCAGTCCCAGACGCCGGCGGTCCACGCCCGGCCAGGACTGGAGGAAGTCGAAGGCCGCCAGCGCCTCGTGGTGTTCCCGCTCCCCCTGGGTGTGCTGCCCCTGGCTGTTGCCCACGCCGCGAAAGTTGAACCGCAGGCTGGCAATCCCCTGCTCCGCCAGGGTCAAGGACACGGCCAGCACCACGTTGTTGTCCATGTTGCCGCCATGCAGCGGGTGCGGGTGGCAGATGACCACCCCCGGCACCGCAGCGGGGGCGTCGCTGGGGCAGGCAAGAATCCCCTCAAAGCTCAGGCCATCGGCATTGAAAGACACGGCGCTCTGTCGCATGGCTCCACCTCCAACGTGCTATCCCCCATATTAGGAGACCGCCCTGGGTTTGGCAAGTTCAAGCTGTCAGCGATCAGCCTGTCAGCCGTCAGCCCCCGCCCCTCTCCGAGTTGGGTGGGGAAGCTGATAGCTGAAAGCTGACTGCTGACCGCTGAGGGCTAACCTGCTAGAATTGCGCCAATTTCTTCCGGCACGGAGGCCTTGATGAACCCCATTGACCTGCGCAGCGACACTTTCACTCTGCCCACCGACGAGATGCGCCGGG
>JBGPJN010000175.1:0-6286 GCA_041485445.1 Dehalococcoidia bacterium | reverse complement strand
ATCCCCTGACGCCTCTGTTGGAAAGAGATAGCCATATGCTGGCGAGAAGCAGTCTGTCTGTCGTCCCACAGGGCAATTTGTTCCCCGTCCTGTTCCACTCTAGCGACGTGCTTTGAGCGTATCCGGCGTCCCTGCGGGTCTGTGATGAGTTCTTCCCGCATTGCTCTGGCCAAGTCCTCAGCGCATCTGGCAATAATTGCGGCTGGCTGATCTGCCCACAGCTTGCGATTCACCGCCCACGCAGCAACCGCCTTCATGGTCGTTGGCCAAGGTTGTCCATCCTCCCGATACTGAGCCACAATATCCTGCAATTGTTGTGCGTAACTCTTACTCATCGGACCCACTCCATTCTTAGATAGATACGGTATGCCCCCAACCATCTGTCAGGGCTGACTCGGTAACGAATTGGCGGATGTGTACTAGCGTATCCCTATTGGCTGAGAATCCAATCTCTCCCCGGTGTTGAAGCTGCCCGACAACGATACCGGGGTGTACCCCAAGGGTGGCAGCGAAGCCAATAATCTTTCCCTTGAAATAGATTGGGCCAGTCCGATCAATGAAGTTTTGAAGACGGTCGCTTGGTATCAAGAAATCAGAGGCGAAACTGTCGGCCCTCTTCTCACTTTCCGGCTTATCTTCATCGGCATTTTGTTGTTCGCCAACGATATCGGCGTCAACGACTGGCTGCAAATCGGCTAGCCCATTTCTTTGAGAAATATGGCCGCACTCATGTCCTATCGTGAACCAAAACCAATCAATCCTGTCGTACCGCAGTGAAAGCGCAATGACAGGGGAGTGCTTATCCAGCCAGAACGTAACTCCATCAACCTTGTTACCAGCGAGAGGTTCTATGACTAAGAATCTCACCCCCGCCTCAGCGAGAATGCGTGGAACATGGCGCGCTTCTTCTGGCGAACGCATCAACAGCTTCAACTTTTGAAGAGCCTGCTGGAATCTATCCTCGCTAAAAGAACCTACCTGCAATCCGTTGGCAAGTTGCCTTGCTCGACAGAGCCAAGCGGCTTGACCGGGAAGTCCTGGTTGCCGATATGGTGTTGATTTCCTGGCGGCGTGCGGAGCGAACGTGAGTTCTTCATCCAAGTGTTCGATCCCAAAGAAATTGAGCACTTGGTTCTCCAGGACATCCACATCGCTAGAATCGGTAATCCACTGGCGGCGTGTCATTTCTTTGATAGGAGCCTTGGAGTATAGAGATGCACGACGACTTACCGTGTTCATCTTCGGGCGTACTTTAGATAATTGCCAAGTAGCCTCAAGGCTCAACCAAACATCTGGAGTAGTCCCAAATGCCTCTGCCAATCCTGTTGCCGTCTCTGGGGTGATGCCCCGCTTCCCTGCAATAATCTCATTCACAAGGCGTACAGGGCGGTCGAGGATAGACGCCAGATCACTCTGTGTCCATCCTCGTGCCTCTAATTCCTCATTAAGAAAGTCGCCAGGAGGGAAGACCTCTGCTGGTGTTCGCTTATTCATGTGATGCTCCATTGCTCCCTAGTGGTAATCCTCGATTCCCGCAATGACTACAGTCTTGCCATCGTCCCCTTCACGGACTTCCACTATCAGACGGAATTGGTCGTTCAAGCGCATCGAATGTTGATGAGAGCGCCTTCCCTCTAACTTTTCGTAATGGAGGGAGGTCAGTTTATAAAAGTCTCTTTCGTCCACTGCGCTCCGGATGTATTGCATTCTTCTACGGAACATTTTCACCAGGTCAGGTGAAAGCCCAGCCGTAAATCGCCCGTCAGTTTCTAAGCGATCTAATTCCGAGTCGGCGAAGCGAACCTTCATGGCCTAAAGTATACTTGAAAGCTGCGCTTCCGTCAAGTACCATTATACCATATAGTGTAAAAGTGATTGAGATTAGCTTGACAAATGGGCTTTGCTCAAGCATAATTAGGTCATTATGAATGTGCTTACAACAGAACGCCGTGTCCAGGTCATCAAGGCCCTGATTGAAGGGAGTAGCATTCGCAGCACCGTCCGGATGACCGGGGTTGCTAAGAACACCATCGTCAAACTACTCGCCGAACTTGGGGCTGCCTGCCTGGACTACCAGGACGTCACAATGAAGAACCTGCCTTGCCAGCGGCTCCAATGTGATGAAATCTGGAGCTTCGTCTACGCCAAGGCTAAGAACGTCCCGCAGGAACATCAAGGTGAGTTTGGGTACGGAGACGTTTGGACATGGACGGCCATTGATGCTGATACCAAGCTGGTTCCCTGCTGGCACGTGGGTGGCCGTGACGGTGGAAATGCAATGGACTTCATTGCCAACCTGCGCTCACGCCTGGCTAACCGTGTCCAACTGACCACCGACGGCCACAAGGCTTACCTGGAAGCGGTAGAGACGGCTTTCGGGGCCGAGGTGGACTACGCTATGTTAATCAAGGTCTACGGCCCGTCGCCAGTAGAGGGCCAGCGCCGGTACAGCCCGCCGGAGTGCATCGCTGCTGAGACCCATGTTGTCCAGGGCGACCCTGATAAGGCTTACGTCTCTACCAGTTACGTAGAGCGCCAGAACCTGACCATGCGAATGTCCATGCGCCGGTTCACCCGCCTGACCAATGGCTTCAGCAAGAAACTGGAGAACCATATGCACAACCTGGCCCTATACTTCATGTACTACAACTTCGCCCGCCCGCACCAGACCCTCAGCAAGCCTTACCCCAAGACTCCGGCTATGGCGGCTGGCCTAACTGACCATGTGTGGGAAGTCGAAGAAATCCTGGCTTTACTGGATTCAAACTGACCCACTACCAGGGGGTGAGGGCGGTGGTGCACTTGCCCGCCGGAGGGTAGAATGCATGTGCCCCCTGCCAGGTGCGCCCTGGCCGCCCTGATGGGTGGCATAACGACCTCGCCTCTCGTGACGGGCGGGGATCATCGGGAGGAAAAGCGTGGTTCCCCAAAGCAGGTTCATCGTCGCCAACGGCCTCCGGCACCACTACCTGGACTGGGGCAACCCAGAGGGACCTCCCCTGCTCCTGCTCCACGGCGCCGGTCTGTGCGCCAGCACCTGGACGCCCATCGCCCGGGGCCTGGCGCCCGACTTCCACGTGATGGCCTTCGACCAGCGGGGCCACGGCGACACCGACCCCACTCCCGGCGACTACGCCTTCCAGCGGCTGGGGGAGGACCTGGCCGCCATCATCCAGTCGCCCCATTGGCAGGCGGCGGGCTGGCCCGCGCCTTACATAATGGGCCACTCCTCCGGCGGCCTGGCCACCCTCATCGCCGCGTCCCTGCTGCCGGGGCGGATCCCGCGCGCCGTGCTGGTGGACTCCCGGGTGGGCCCCCGTCCCGCGTCGCTGCCCGCAGGGGAGCTCCGCAGCCGGGCGGAGCGCACCCGCATGAAGCGCCCGGTGTGGGAAAGCCGCCAGGCCATGCACTCCGCCTACCGGACCCGGGAGGTGTTCAAGAACTGGCGGGATGACGTCTTCCAGGCCTTCATCGATGGCGGCACCCGCCTGCTGGACGATGGCCGCGCCGCCCTCAAGTGCCTTCCGGAGGTGGAGGCCACCTTCTACGAGAACCGCGACTCCGTGGACGTCACCCGCTACCTTCCCGGGCTCCAGGGCCGGTTCCTGCTGCTGCTGGGCCACTACCCCGGCGCCCAGACCCTGGAGGATGCAGGGGTGCAGCGCTTCCTCCAGCAGGTGCCGGGTGCCACGGTGAGACCCATGCCCCGGGGCAGCCACTTCCTGCCTATGGAGCACCCGGACCTGGTGCTGGCGGAAGCGCGGCGGTTCCTGCTGGCCTGAGAGGCCGGACCACCCCCTCCTGTGTCTCCCCTCCGACATGCCGGAGTCTTCGACCTTGGTAAGGGGGAGGAGGACGGGTGCCGAGCTTTGCCTGGGGAGCTGTCCTGTTCCTCCCCTTACGAAGGGGAGGTTAGGAGGGGTCGTTCTCCTCCCGCACCGTAAGTCCCCGTTGCGGTGAGGGAGACCACCCCCTCTGTGTCTCCCCCTTGGTAAGGGGGAGAAGGACGGATGCCCAGCCTTGCCTGGGGAGCAGTCCTGTTCCTCCCCTTGGTAAGGGGAGGTTAGAGCCTACCCTGAGCGCAGTCGAAGGGAGGGGTCGTCTCCCTCCCCATCTATCCCAGAAAAGGGGACAACCCCCGGTCCGGGCGCCCGCCCCCTGGTCCAACCCGCCGCCCCGCGCCTTTCCGTATCCGCCCCGGCCCTCGCCCTACCCACTCCAGGGGGTCGGCTCCCTCCCCGGCGTGGTGGCAGCACCCTTCTGCCCCCGTGCCTTCCTTGGGTAACCTGGAAGCGCTAGTGCTCTCACAATTTTGTTCCCCTTTTGACTTTCAGCTGAAGGATCACAGACAACTAGGGAGGGAGGTCTCCATGCAGCCCAGGACCAGCCCCGTCCCAGCGCCATCGGGAGAGGCCCCTTGGCCCCACTGCGCCGGCCTGCCCGGCCTCTGCCCCACCTTCGAAATGTCCCAGGCCCTGGGCGCCAACATCCAGGAGCTGCTCATGACCTTCATCTGGGCCGGGGAGGTCGGCGCCCGCCTCACCCTCCAGAAGAACCGGGACGGCTTCACCGCCCAGGTCACCGGCGCGGTGCAGAAAGCCGCGGAAGCACCCCTGGACCTGCCCCGATTGCAGGCCCTGCGGCAGAGGTTAGCTCCCGCCGCCGGGAGGGCGCGAGCATGATGTAAGCAGGTACACGACCCCCTCTAGCTCCCCCTTGGTGAAGGGGGAGGACAAACCCGTCCCCCTATACCAGGGGGGACCCCAGGGGGGTGGAACCCCCCCGGCAAGCTCCTAGACCAAAATACGGCGGGAGCGATGGCCCCGGTCCTTTTCATTTGTTGAAAGACTGGTCGTCGCTCCCCTTTTTTGTGGCTCCCAAAATCAGAGACCTGTTAACTAACAGGAGGAACAGGAAGTGAAACTTAACATCCGGACCAAACTGATTGGCGGCTTCCTAATCGTGCTGGCGCTGTTGGTGCTGGCCGGCGGGGTGAGCATACTGCGCATTGGCCAGGTGGGCGCCTCCCTGGACAATCTGGCCGGCAACCTGGCCACGGACCAGCTCTTGGCGGAAGAGACGGTCTCCCAGGTGCTGTTGGTGCGCTTCGTTGCCAACAAGTACATCGCGGACCAGACCTCCGCAAACCTGGACCGGTACGAAGAGGAAGTGACCAAGTTTGACGATGTCCTGGCGAAGGCAAAGGTGGAAATCACCAAGGCGGAACGGGTTGCCATGGTGAAGACTATCTCGGAGGGTTTCCAAGGTTATACCGAAGCCTTCACCGAGGTTGAAACGATCCTAACTGACCGCAACAAGTTGTTGACCCAGGTGCTGGACGTCCAGGGTCCCCTGGGACAGCAGAAGTTGCGGGAGCTAGGTGACAGCGCCCTCCAAGCCAACGACGCCACCGCCGCCTACTATGCCGGCGAAGCCGAGGCCAACTTGAACCTGATGCGCCTCAACGCCTTCAAGTATCTGCAGTACGGTGACAAGCAGTGGGTCACCAAGTTTGACCAGCGGCGTGAGGAGACCCTCACCGCCTTTGACCACCTGGACAAAGAGCTGGAAAATCCCGGACGCCGGAAGCTGATGGCCGATGGCCTGGCCGCCGTGAAGGCCTATGCTGCAGGGTTTGACGGCCTGCAGGAGGCCTATGACCGCCAGGACGAGCTGCAGACCAAAACGTTGGACGTGCTGGGGCCGAAGATTAGGGTCACTGCCAGCGAAATGTCCGACAGCGTCTCGGTAGACTTCCAGGCGGCCAGCGAGGCCGCCGACGGCCTGGTGTCCCAGACCCGGACGCTGTTGATTGTCCTGACGGTGATCGCCGTGGCCATCGGTATGGCCCTGGCCTGGTTCCTCAGCCGCAGCATCTCCAACGGCGTCACCCTGGTGTCCAAGGCCCTGGGGCAGATCGCCGTGGGGGACCTTACCGCCCAGGTGAACGTCAAGTCCTCCGATGAGATCGGCCAGATGGCCCGGTCCTACGGGGAGATGCAGGAGTACCTCCAGGAAGCCGCCGGGGTGGCGGAGCAGATCGGCGCGGGGAACCTGGCGGTGCGTGTGAAGCCCAAGTCGGAGCAGGACACCCTGGGCACCGCCTTCGCCACCATGGTGAAGAACCTCAGCGGGCTGGTCCGCCAGGTGTCCCAGACCGCGGACAACGTGCTCAGCGCCGCCGGGCAGCTCTCCCAGGCCGCGGAGCAGGCGGGGCAGGCCACCCAGGGCATCGCCGCCACCAGCCAGTCAGTGGCTGCGGGCGCCCAGGAGCAGGCCCAGAAGT
>JBGPJN010000174.1:0-6330 GCA_041485445.1 Dehalococcoidia bacterium | reverse complement strand
GTTTTACGCGCCAGAGTACGCCAGGGGTAAGGTTACAGGCCCACCACCTTGATTCCAGCGTGGACCTTATAGATCCGATTTATGTTCACCAGCAGGGGTGTGATCTGCTCCACGTACTTGGCGTTGGCCAGGCCGCCGCCGTCCACGGGACGCAGGTCCGGGATGAGACGCACCAGGTCCATCACCCGCTCCTTGGCCGGCCGGTGGTCCGAGCAGACGATAACATCGCCCTGGAGGGAGTGGTCCGCCAGCAACAGCTCCTCGGCGCTGACGTTCTGGAAGGCGGCCACCACCTGGGCGCCGGGCAGCATCTGCTGGGCTTCCTGGGCCGCCGATCCCGCCGCCACCTCCACCGCGCTGGCCCCCCGGCCCCGCTCAAAGCGCATGGGGGCGACGACGTCCACCACCACCTTGCCCGCCAGCAGGTGGCCCACCTGCTCCAGCAACGCCCGCTGGGCATCGTAGGGCACGGCCACGAACACCACTTGGCCCTGGGCCGCCGCGCCTGCGTTGTCCGCGCCCTGGACCTGCCCGCCGCCGGCCTGTAGTTGCAGCTCCGCCGCGGCAGCCTGGGCCCGCGCCCCGTCCCGGGAGCCGATGACAATCTCTTGACCAGCCCGGGCCAGCCGCAGGGCCAGGCCCCGGCCCTCGGGACCGGTGCCGCCCAGAAACGCCAGCATCGCCACCCGCTCTCCTTGCGGCGCTAATTTTCGCCACCACTATATCCGGTGCCGCGCTGGTTGGGAAGATGCCAAAATCTGCGCTTGTGCTAAAATCTAAGGGTATCCGGCCCAAGGGCTTGGCCCACCAGGCCATGCCACTTCCAGCAGCGGAGAGGAGGTCCAAGATGGCACTCAAGCTCAACCACGTTCATCTGAAGACGCCCAACCCTCAGAAGACCGCCCAGTGGTACGTTCAGAACCTGGGCGCCAAGATCGTATCCCAGAATCCCAACGGAGGCTACCGCCTGGACCTGGCGGGGCTGCCGTTGAACGTAAGCGGAATGATTGACACCCAGACCCACCCGCAGAACTACGGCATCGAGCACATCGCCATCGACACCGATGACATGGATGGTACGGTGGCAAAGCTCAAGGCCAGTGGCGCCAAGATTCTGGAAGAGACGTCGGTAGGAGGCGGCCGGAGGGTCTGCTTTTTCGAGGGGCCGGAGGGGGTCTGCCTAGAGGTGCTGGAGATGCGGCGCTAAGCCGCGTGGGGCGACCACCTCCGCTTACTCAAGGAGGGGTCGTATCTCGCTGGGCGGAGACCACCCCCTCTTGGTCTCCCCCTTGGTATGGCTGACAGGGGTATGTACGATATTTGGAACATCCGAAACATAGAACTGTCATTCTGAGCCGGAGCGCAGCGGAGGCGAAGAATCTAAAATGGCGGAGGTAAGACTCGCTGTTCGAGCCGTAGTTACTCCTGCAATTTTAGACCCTTCGTCCCGATGGAATCGGGACTCAGGGTGACATTGGTTACCCCCGAACCGAGATTGGTCTTAACACTTTACATGCCCCTGTCAGCCTTGGTAAGGGGGAGAGGGACGAATGGCTAGACATGCTTGGGGAGCCGGCTCATCCCTCCCCTTACCAAGGGGAGGATAGGAGGGGTCGTGCCACCCCCCTTGGTGATGGGAGAAGTTGGTTTCCCCTGCACCGTGTATGGGAACGAGCTTGCAAAGACCATTCTCAAGGAGGTCACATGGCGGAGTTGCGGCTGCTGGCCTGCTTTGCCCATCCCGATGACGAGGCCTTTCCGGTGGCCGGGGCGCTGGCCGGCCACGCCGCCCGAGGCGTTGAAGTCCGGCTGATTACCGCCACCTCGGGTGAGGAGGGCGAAGTCCGGCAGCCGGGGCTGGCCACGCCCCAAACCCTGGGCGCGGTGCGGCGCGGCGAGCTGGCCCATTCGGCGCGGACCCTGGGGCTGGCCGGCCACCAGGTGCTGGGCTACCGGGACTCAGGCATGGCGGGCACCCCGGCCAACGCCAACCCTCAGGCCTTTGTCAACGCGCCGGCGGCCACGGTGGTGGAGCGACTGGTGCTGGAGCTGCGCCGGTTCCGGCCCCAGGTGGTGCTGACCTTCGAGCCCGGCGGCCTGTACGGACACCCCGACCACATCGCCATCTGCCGGCACGCCACCGAGGCCTTCCGCCGCGCGGCCGACCCTTCAGCCTTCCCCCACCAGCTGGTGGACGGGGTGCGTCCCCACTCCACCCAGCGCCTCTTCTACAGCGCCCGGCCCATCGGGTTCCGCACCGAGGCCGCCCTCAGGCTGCGGGCGGCGGGAGTGGACTTCCCCATGCCCTCCGCCCAGCGGGCCGCCGACGGCACTCCCCCGGACCAGATAGATATGGTGATGGACGTGTCGGCGCACCTGGAGACCAAGATGGCCTGCATCCTGTGCCACCGCAGCCAGGTGGCCCCGGACTGGCCCTACAACAAGGTGCCGCGCCAGGTGGCCGCCGATATCCTGGGCCGGGAGCACTACATCCGGGCATGGCCCGAGGTGCGCCCCGGGGAGCAGGTGCCGCCGGACTTCTTCGCCGGGCTGGCCCGATCCGCCGGAGACTGAAAACCCAACGGGAGTGTAACCGCAGAGCGCACAGAGGCTGCGGAGACACCAGACCCCTAAATTTCGGTTCTCGGCGTTCTCTGCGGGGAATGTGTAGCCTCGGTCACGACGCCGGGGACCGGGTAATCACCAGCACCGGCACCCCGGCGGACCGGATGACGTAGTCCGCCACGCTGCCGATGAGCAGGCGTCCCACCCCGGAGCGCCCGTGGGTGCAGATGGCAGCCAGGTGGTCCGGCGTGGCGGCCAGCTGGTCGGCGATGGCTAGGGCCGGCGCGCCGCGGCCCACCAGGCACGTGGCCTTGACGCCCCGCTGGGCCACCCCTCGTGCTACCTGGTCCAGATACTCCGCCGCCTCCCGCTCCAACTCCTCCTGGATGGCCACCGTATCCACCGGAGGGCCGTCCTCGGCGTAGGCCACCAGGGCGCTGGACGGCACCACCCGCAGCAGCTGCAGCTCCAGGGACAGCGCTTTGGCCAGGGCCTCGGCGTGGGGCAAAACCCCTTCCGCCAGCGCCGAGCCGTCCAGGGGCACGGTGATGCCCTTGGGGTGGTGGTGTCCCCCGCCAAACCGCTCCGCCGCCCGCGGGCTGATGACCAGCACCGGCGCCGGCGACGTGCGCACCACCTCATCGGTCACACTGCCCAGCAGTCCCCGGCGCAGGCCTGAGTGGCCGCGGGTGCCCATGGCGATGAGGTCGGTGTGGCCGTCGTGGGCCCGGCGCACAATCTCCGCGGCAGCCCGCCCCGTGACCACCAGAGTGGTGGCCTCCGTGCCGGCGTCGCGGCACCGCTCCGCCAGGCGGCGCAGGGTGGCGTGGGCCTCCGCTTGGCCCGCCGTTTCCACTGACCGCCGGCCTGACGGAGGCGCGGGCTCGAGGACGGTGAGCAGGGTCATCCGCGCCCCCAGGTTCCGGGCCAGATGGGTTACGTAGGGAAGAATGGAGGCCGCGACGGGCGAGCCGTCCTGGGGGACCAGTATGCTGGTAAACATGTCGCTGCCATCCTCCAGGCAACCTGGGCAGGCCGAGTTGGGCCCCCTTCTCGCGTGAGTCTCCTCAAGAGCCTGCCCGAAAGCCCGCCGCGGAGCACCCTTCGGTGTAGGGGCGAGGCAAGCCTCGCCCCTTCCGGGCAGGCGCAGAGACCGCGGAGGCAACGGACTACCAACCGTGTAAACCCTCCGCGTCCTCAGCGCTCTCTGCGGTCATCGGACGGGACCTAGGTCAAGAACTCGGCGCTCCAGCGGTCGTAGTCGGCCCGCCGGGTGACCTGGGCCATCAGGTCCCGTGAGGCCAGGGTGGGCTGCAGGCTGGCCGGGGTCTTGCCGTCGCGCAGCGCCTTCATGCAGTCGTACACGCCCTTCACCGCCGCGGCGAAGGGTAGATGGCCCTGTCCCACCACGCGCACACCCACCCCTCCCAGAAACTCCAGGTTGTTGATCTTCTCGCCCACGCCCGCCATCACGATGGGAAGCTTCACCGCGTCGTGCACCGCTTCCATCTCCTCCTGCGTCTGGGCGCCGGACAGGAACAGGGCATCCACCCCGGCGCGCTGGTAGGCCTTGGCCCGCCGCACAGTCTCCGGGATGCCGCCCATCCGCAGGGCCCCGGTGCGCGCGGCGACCACCAGATTGGGGTCCTGCCGGCCGGCCAGGGCCGCCTTCATCTTGCCCACGCCCTCCTCCAGGGAGATAAGTTGGCGCTCGTCGGTGGCGCCAAAGGGCAGCGGCAGCAGGGTATCCTCAATGGTCAGACAGGAGACGCCCGCGGTCTCCAGCTCCTCCACAGTGCGCTTCACGCTCAAGGCGTTGCCGTAGCCGTGGTCGGCGTCCACCATCAGGGGGGCAGTGGCGGCCCGGCAGATGCGGTGGATCTGCTCGGCGAACTCGCTGAGGGTCAGCACCACCAGGTCCGGGGCGCCCAGCACCGTCCCCGAGGCCACGGACCCGGCCATGAAGATCACCTCAAACCCCAGGTCCTGGGCGATGCGGGCCGAGATGGGGTCAAATACGGAGGCGGAGTGTACGCAGCGGTCCCCTTCCAGAATGGCCCGGAAACTTTCCCGTCGTTGCGTCAGGTTCATACTGCTCCTTTCTTGTCCCGGCCCCGATTTGAAATAACTTGGGCTGGCCGGGATTCGGCAAACCGGCCTTGGGCCAAGGACGGCGGCCCGGTACAATAGTCTTAAGACATGCGCCGCGGCGTCCCGGTGAGGCCGTGGCCCATTCTATACGCCTGGCGGCTGGTTGCCTAGCCCCTGCCCTCACCGGCGGTGCCGGCCACGACCAGCGCCCCTTGGAGGTTGGAATGCCCATCGCGGAGATTTTCGGCGTGGACTACAGCGGCGCCGAGTCGGACAAGGACACCTGGCTGTCCCGTGGGACTGTGAATGGCCAAACCCTGGAACTGGCGGAGTGCCGCTCCATCAGCCGGGCCGACCTGACCGAGCTGCTGGCCGGACAGGTCAAGCCCGCCATCGTCGCCATGGACTTTCCCTTCGGCGTGCCCCAGGAGTTCGCCCGGAGCTGGGTCAAGGGAGCCAATATGATGCCGGAACTGTGGCGGGCGGCCGCGTCAACCACCCTGGACGGGTTCATCCAACGCCGGCACCAGCTGGTGAACGGCGGCCCGGAGCCCCGGCGCGTTGGCGACCTGCGGCACAAAGAGGCCTTCTCGCCCTTGCACGAGGTCAATCCCAACATGCTGCCCATGACCTTCTACGGCATGCGGATGCTGGCGGCACTGAAGCTCAAGGGCTGGGCCGTGCCGCCCCTGGATTCTGGGATCTGGGAGTTCCGGGTGCTGCTGGAGGCCATGCCGGGAGCCACCCTGAAAGCCCTGGGCCTGCCTTACAAGGGGTACAAGGCCGGACGGGCGGCGCCGGCCAAACGGATGGAGATACTGGATGGGCTGGCCGAGCGCGCCGGTGTTACCCTGAAGGGACCCGCAGATTTGGGGGAGCGGTGCCTGGCCAACCACGACGCCCTGGATTCGGTGGTGGCCGCCGTCACCGCCGCACTGTGGGCTGTCGACCCCGCCGCCTTCCTGCGGCCGGACCCGGAGCAGCCGGACGAGGTGAAGGCCGCCAAGCTGGAGGGCTGGCTGTACGCCCCCCTCGGTCAGGCGGCAGTTGCCTAACCGGCGGGAAAGAATTAAGCTGGGGGCCGTCCCACACCGGCCATGCCGGTAATTCCGGGGCATGCCCGCGTCATGCCCCGAGTCATACAGGGAGGCCCCTCATGCGCATCGTCCGAGTTTACTCCGGCCGCGACGGCGAGTCCCACTTCGAGGAGTGGACTCACGAACAGTTCGCCAAGATCGTGTCCCGCGTGGGCAAGGGCGAGATTACCACCAACAAACGGTCGTCACCCTCCTTCTCCGACTACCACACCGCGCCCCGGCGCCAGTACGTCATCAACATGTCCGGCGTCGCCGAGTTCGAGACCGCTGACGGCACGGTGCAGCGGCTGTACCCGGGGGACGTGCTGGTGGCCGAGGACGTGACCGGCCACGGCCACATCGCCCGCAACGTGGGCCACGAAGTCCGGGTGTCCCTGGCCGTGCCCCTGGCGGACTAGCCGCCGCCCTGGAGCCAAGGCCGGGTTTCACCGCAGAGAACACAGAGGACGCAGAGATTTACTGAGCCTTGCATTGCTTCTTAAACCGCTCGTGGTGAGCCTGTCGAACCACGTGGCCGCGCCCTTCGACAAGCTCAGGGTGAGCGGGTCAGGTGCCCAGTTTAGAAACCAGTGCAAGG
>JBGPJN010000173.1:0-6342 GCA_041485445.1 Dehalococcoidia bacterium | reverse complement strand
TTTAGAGCCTATCCTAAAAACTCACCGCGGAGCGCGCAGAGACCGCTGAGTTAATGGAAAACCAATCGTAAACCCTCTGCGTCCTTAGCGCTCTCTGCGGTTATTAGGATAGGCTCTTAACACGCTGGTTCAAGAACGGATTTTCCTGGTTGGAGGTCAGTGGACGGGCCGTTAAGGCTGCTACTGGCGGGGTGAGCCTCCGGCATGGCGCCCACGCCGGGGCGAACTGCTCCCACCCGGCAACCCCCAGAGGAAGGGCGTGGTCCCTTCCTCCGGGTGGTCTAGCCTTAAGACCGGGTTACTGCAGTACGGCGCCCGCCGGGGCGGCTTGCTGCTGGGAAGGCGGGGCGAAGGACTTGTGCGATTCCCCACGCCCTCTCATGCCGTGGCCATGACCGTGCCCGCCAAAGCCGGAGCCGAACTCGTGCCCCCGCAGTCCAGGGACATCACTGGGCTTGGCCTGATACCACTGCTTGTAGGCGTCCGCCTGCTGCTGGGTGAGGCGTCCCTGGGCCACCAGGGCATCCAGCTTCTTCTGGAGCGCCTCGTCCCGCATCTCCCGGCCCGCCTGGTCCATGGCGTTCTGGACCTGGGTGGAATCAAGCCCCAGGATGGTGGCCACGCGGGAGGCGAAGGTGCTGGCCACCGACGTGCCGGCGGGAGCATTCTCCTGGGCCCGGGCAACTCCCGACACCAACACCCCGACGCCAATTATAGTAGCCACTACTGGCACGAACAACCACATTCTCTTCATCTTGTCACCTCGTTTCGTGATTTCAGTGAATTGTGTTACGAGTTACCCTGGGCCGGTTGGTTAGACCTGGTGGCCACCCGCACCTCCTGTTTCGTTGCCGGACTGCGTCTATACTAACCGACAACTTTGAAGCAACTTTGAAGAATTGCGACCTGGGGCCGCCGGGCGCCGCGAACCCTGGGAAAGCGCTGGGCATGCTCCGGGCCGCCTCATTCTTGGCGGGTCCGTAGGGGCGCTCCTGGGTGCGCGCCTGGGCAGGGCAAGCCCTGCCCCTACGTTAATGCCCAGCGGAGCCGACATGTCTGGCTCTGCTGAGGGGAGAATGCAGCGACCTTGTAGGCATACCAGGGCCCTTTCATTCTCCCCAAAAGTAGGGGCAGACCTATGTGTCTGCCCTACGGCTGGAGGGGCAGACCAGGGCGCATCCCGACACAGTCGGGACGCCCCTACGGGCAGGCGGAAAATGAAAAGGCCCTGTAGGCATACCTGCCCCTCATTGACAGCACCTCCGGAGATTGGTATTGTCCACGCTGGCTCCTGGACAGTTGCCCACGGCCTGCCCGGCTCACCGCCCCCACGTGGAGTGGCCGGTCGGTAGCCGGTGTGGTTTGAGTATGATGGTGGTTACACAGCGGCCCGTGCGCGTGGTGATGATCCACGCCATCGCCGAGTCCATCCCTCCGGTGCGGATGGCCTTCGGCGAGCTGTTACCCGAGGCCCAGGTGGTCAACGTGCTGGACGAGGGGCTGCTGCTGGACTTCGGCGGCACGCTGACTCCCCAGTTGCGGCGACGGATGACCCAGCTGATCTGCTACAGCGCCGAGCATGGCGCCGACGCCGTCGCACTGGCCTGCTCGGTCTATGCGCCAATGGTGAATGCGGCGCGGCAGTTGGTGGACGTCCCTGTGGTGTCCTCCTACGGCCCCGTGATGGCCGAGGCCCTCTCCCACGGGCGACGAGTGGGCATTGTTGCCTCGGTGCCCGCCACCCTGCATGACGCCGAAGACTTCCTGCGCCAGACCGCCCAGGAGCTGGGGCTGCCGGTGGACCCCCGGCCCTGCCTGGTGGCGGACCTCTTTCAGGTAATCCGCACCCAGGGAGAGGCGGGGCTGAACCGCTGCTTGGCCCAGGCGGTGGAGGGTTTGGCGCCCCAGGTAGATGCCGTGCTCTTGAGCCAGTTCTCCATGGCTCCGGCGGTGGCCCACCTGCGGAGGGTCTGCCCGGTGCCGGTGCTCTCGGCGCCTCACAGCAGCGCGCGGCGGCTCAAGGAGCTGCTTTGCGCCCCGGCCGGCGACTAGCATCGGCCGTGCGGCGGTCCTCAACCCCCTGGCCCCCTTCTCCCAGGGGGGGCCTTGCCTCAAAAGTATTGATTCCAACAGTCTGGTACGTTTTCCATCTATTTAATGTCACCCTGAGCGTAGCGAAGGGGCTAAATTACTGGGATTTTAGATTCTTCGCGTCGCTCTGAATGACATTTGAGGCAACACCCCCTGAGGGAGAAGGGGGAGCTGATGCCGTTGCTCCCTCTCCCTCCGGGAGAGGGCCGGGGTGAGAGCCGCCACGCCGTTAACAAAAACGTTACATCTCCGTCATCCGCCGGAAATACTTCCCCGGCAGAATCCAGGGGCGCCACACCCATCGCCGCGCTGGCGCTGGGCTGTCCCAGGCGCACGAGACGTCCCGATGCCATCGGGGCCGTGGCGGAGGAGCCGGTTGGCGCTCAAGCTGTTTCCCTTGGGTAAAACGACCTCGCTGGTGGCGGAGCCGCCGCGCCAAAGCTACCCCAGCGCTCTAGGCGCCGGGTTGGCGGCTGCCCCAGCATTGGCTGCGGAGAGCCGCGCCGGCGCGCCCGCGCCCATGCTAGCGCTGCGCGGCATCACCAAGCGCTTTCCCGGCGTGGTGGCCAACGACGGCATCGACCTGGATGTATTTGGGGGCGAGGTCCATGCCGTGCTGGGCGAGAACGGCGCCGGCAAGAGCACCCTCATGAAGATCATCTACGGGTTCTACCAGCCCGATGCGGGCAGCATGGCGCTTTACGGGCGGGAAACAGCCATCCAGTCCCCCCGGGACAGCCGCCGCCTGGGCATCGGCATGGTGTTCCAGAACTTCTCCCTGATCCCGGCCCTCACCGTGGCCGAGAACGTGGCCCTCTTTCTGCCCCAGCAGGGGGTGTTCCTCTCCCGCGGCGCCCTCCGGCAAGAGATCAAGGCGGCCTCCGTCCGGTACCACTTGGAGGTGGACCCCGATCGGGTGGTGACCGACCTGTCCATGGGCGAGCGGCAACGGGTGGAGCTGATCAAGCTGATCCTGGCCCGGGCCCGCATCCTGATCTGCGACGAGCCCACCAGCGTGCTGGCGCCCCAGGAGGTGGAGGGGCTGTTCCAGGTCTTCAACGAGCTGAAGAAGGACGGCTACGCGGTCCTGTTCATCACCCACAAGATGCGGGAGGTGCTGGCCGCCGCCGACCGGGTGACGGTGCTGCGCCGAGGCCAGGTGGCCGGGACCGCCCTGCGGGGCGAGTACACCGCCGACGAGTTGGTGAGCCTGATGCTGGGCGTGGCCGCCCCCGATGCGGTGCGCAACGCCGCGCCCCTGGAGGCGGTGGAACGGGCCTCGGCCTTGGAGTTCCAGCACGTGACCACCGGCGGCGTCCGCGACCCCCGGGGGCTGAAGGACGTCAGCTTCAGCATCGCTCCGGGGGAGGTCCTGGGCGTGGCGGGAGTGTCGGGCAACGGCCAGCAGGAGCTGGGAGAGGCGCTGTTGGGGCTGTGCCGCAGGTCGCAAGGCCGCATCACTCTCTTCGGCGAGGAGGTTCACCGCTGGCCCGTGCACCGCATCCTGGCCTCGGGCGTGAGCTACCTCCCCGAGGACACCATAGGCATGGCGGTGGTGCCCCAGATGCAGGTGATGGAGAACCTGGTGCTGGGCGACATTGCCCAGTGCGGCGGGGCGCTGTGGCTCAACTGGGGCAACATCCGCCAGTGGCTGGGCCGCCGCTTGGCCGAATTCCCCCTGGCCCTGGCCAGGAACGAGTTGCGGGTTGACGGGCTGTCCGGGGGCAACGTGCAGCGGGTGGTGCTGGCTCGGGAGCTTACGCGAGCCCCCCGCGTGCTCATCGCTTACTACCCCACTCGCGGCCTGGATGTTCTCACCGCCGAGAGGACCCGCGATCTGTTGATGCGTTGCCGCGCCCAGGGCGGCGCGGTGCTGCTGGTGTCCGAGGACCTGGACGAGCTGCTGGCCCTCAGCGACCGGGTGATGGTGATGCACGAGGGGCGCGTGGTTGGCCCGTTTCACCCCCGGGAGGTGTCTCACCACGACCTTGGGCTGCTGATGACCGGGCACCAGGCGTAGCGGTGGCGTCCTTACCGGCCATCAAGCGCCTCCACGGACTGGCGCTGCAGATGACTGCGCCCCCGCTGGCCCGGGCCCTGGCCGGCATCGGCGCCGCCCTGGTCATCTTTGCCCTTTTCCTGTCGGCCACCGGCCGGGACCCCCTGACTGCCTACGCCGCGCTCTTCTCCAGCACCCTGGGCAGCCGCGTCGGCCTCAGTGAGGTGGGCGTGTTCATGGTCCCCTTCGTGCTCACCGGGCTGGCCGCCGCGGTGCCGGCGCGGGTAGCCCTGATCAACGTGGGGGGCGAGGGACAGCTCTACCTGGGCGCGTGGGCCGCCACCGGCGTGGCCCTTTACTCGGGCCTGAGCAGTCCCTGGCTCATGCTGCCGGCCATGGTGGCGGCGGGCTTCGTCGGCGGGGCGACGTGGGCCGGCGTGGCCTTGCTCCTGCGAAGCTGGCGCAATGTTAACGAGGTCATCTCCACCCTGCTGCTCAACTTTGTGGCGGTCCTGTTCGTGAACATCTTCGTCTTCGGTCCCTGGAAAAACACCGGGGGCTTCGGCTACCCCTACACCGCGGACTTCTCCCCGGCTGCCACCTTGCCCGCCCTTTTCGGCACGCGGCTGCACCTGGGGCTGGCCCTGGCGCTGGCCGCCGCGTTGCTCTGCTACCTGGTGCTGGGCCGCACCCGGTGGGGTTACAATATGCGGGCCACGGGCGGCAACGTGGAGGCGGCCCGGCGGCAAGGCATCCCCGTGGCCCGCTACCTGGCGGGCGCCATGCTGGTGGGGGGCGGCCTGGCCGGACTGGCGGGCATGAGCGAGGTGGCGGGCATCCAGCACCACCTGCGGTCGGGCATCTCCAGCGATTTTGGCTACCTGGGCTTCCTGGCCAGCTGGCTGGCCGGGCACAACCCCCTGGCCCTGCTGGCGACGGGGTTCCTGCTGGCGGTGATCTTCGTGGGCGGCGACGTGCTGCAGATTACCGCCAACCTGCCCTCCGCGGCCATGTACATCCTCATCGGGCTGGTGCTGTTCCTGGTGCTGGGGCTGAAGAAGGACCGCCCCCAGGCCGCATGAGCACGGTCCTGCTGGCGCTGGCGGGGGCGTTGTCCGGGGCCGTGGGACCGGGCATCTCGGTGCTCTATGCCACCTATGGGGAAATGATCACCGAGAAGGCCGGCCGCATCAACCTGGGCATCGAGGGCAGCATGCTCATGGGGGCGTGCTTCGGGTTTGCCGCCACCGTGGAGACGGGCAACGTGCTGGCGGGGGTGCTGGCGGGTGCCCTGGCCGGCATGGGCCTCAGCCTGGTGCACGCCTACCTGGTGGTGTTCCGAAACACCAGCCAGCTGGCCACCGGGCTGGCCGTAACCCTCTTCGGCGCGGGCGTCACCGCCTACGCCGGACGGGGATACGTGGGCAGCAGCATCGTAGGGCTGGACCCCATCGGCCTGCCCCTGCTGGAGCAGATGCCGCTGCTGGGCAAGGCGCTGTTTCGCCAGGACCTGCTGGCCTATGCCGCCTACGCCCTGGGGCCCCTGCTGTGGGCCTTCCTGCGCTACACCCGCTGGGGACTCAGCCTGCGGGCGGTGGGGGAGAGCACCTCGGTGGCCTTCGCCGCGGGACGCAACCCAGCCCGCTGGCAGGTGGGGGCCATTGCGGCCGGCGGGCTGCTGGCGGGCCTGGGCGGCGCCCAGCTCTCCCTGGCCCTCACCCACTCCTGGTCCGATGGCATGACCGCCGGGCGCGGGTTCATCGCCGTCGCCCTGGTAATATTCGGCATGTGGTCGCCGTTGCGGGCCATGATCGGGGCGTTCCTGTTCGGCGGGGCCATCGGCCTCCAGCTACAACTGCAGACCATCGGCGCGCCCGTGTCGCCCTTCATCCTGGACATGTTCCCCTACGTCATCACCCTGGCGGTGCTGGCGGTGTGGACCGGCGCTGCCCTGCGGGCCATGCCCGAGGGCCTGAAGGGGGTGCTCAAAGGGACGATTTGAGGAGCTGGCCAAACACCTCCCATTCCCTAAGGGGAAAAGCCGATGTTTCCCACAACCTGGCGCGGTTGACACCTCCGTGGGTGCAGAGCAGGGCCTTTCGATTATTGGTCAAAAGGTGTAAAGCGAGCCAATGTGATGAATTTAGAGAGATGATTTAGGGTAGGGCTATCTGTGTTGGTAGGGAGATATCTCATGAACGGTCAGGTAACGGTTGGACTTAGAGAAGGAGGTCCCTCCCTTCTGGAAGTCT
>JBGPJN010000172.1:0-6349 GCA_041485445.1 Dehalococcoidia bacterium | reverse complement strand
GCAAGGGCCTTGCCCCCGCTGGTTGAGTAGGCCCGACCGCAGTCGGGACGTATCGAAACCCGTCTCCCCGTTGGTCTCGATACGTCCCGATTTTATCGGGACTACTCGACCAGCGAGTGGAGGAAAATGAAACAGCCCTGCCCTTAGCCTCCATCAGACTTACCCGTCTGACTCCAGCGACCGGGACGTTGGCGGCGCCCGGGGTTGCCAGGATTGGTGGATGTTCTCATCTGCAAGGTGGAGACCACCCCCTCTGTATCTCCCCCCTGGTAAGGGGGAGAAGGGCGGGCGCCAAGACTTGCCCGTGAAGTTGTCCTGTTCCCCCCTTACGCTGCGCTAAGGCAAGCCTTACCAAGGGAGGTTAGAGCCTGCCCTGAGCGCAGCCGAAGGGAGGGGTCGCCCCCCAAACCCTCACAACACCGGCAGGTAGTGAGAGACCTCGTAGTCCGTCACGGTGGAGCGGTATCCCTCCCACTCCATCCTCTTGTTCTCCATGAGGCTCTGGAAAATGTGGTCGCCCAGCGCCTCCTGCAGCAGCTCGCTCTTTTCCGCCAGGGCGATGGCCTCTCCCAGGCTGCCGGGCAACGGGTGGACGCCCAGGGACTGACGCCGCTGCGGGGTCATCTCCAGCACGTTGCCCACCACCGGCGCGGGCACGGGGTAGCTTTCCTGGATGCCCCGCATCCCGGCGGCCAGCATCACGCTGAAGGCCAGGTAAGGGTTGCAGGCGGGGTCCGGCGCCCGGTACTCCACCCGCATGGCGCTGGCAAAGCCGGGCTTGTAGTCCGGCACGCGCACCAGGTCGGAGCGGTTGACGTAGCTCCAGGAGGAGTACACCGGCGCCTCATAGCCGGGGACCAGGCGCTTGTAGGAGTTGATCCACTGGTTGGTCACCAGGCTGATCTCCGGGGCATGGTGCAGCAGCCCGGCGATGAACTGCTTGCCGGTGAGGGAAAGGGAGTGGTCGTCGTCGGCGTCGTAGAAGGCGTTGTGGTCGCCCCGAAACAGGGACTGGTGGCAGTGCATCCCCGATCCGGCGATCCCGGTCTTGGGCTTGGGCATGAAAGAGGCGTAGACCCCTTGAAGCTGCGCCAACTCCTTGATGACCAGCTTGGCGGTTATCACGTTGTCGGCCATGGTGAGGGCGTCGGCGTATTCCAGGTCAATCTCGTGCTGGCTGGGCGCCGCCTCGTGGTGGGAGTACTTGACCAGAATGCCCATCTCGGCCAGGTTCAGCACCGTGTCCCGGCGCAGGTCGCTGCCTGGCAAGCTGGAGAGCTGGTCGAAGTAGCCCGAGTGGTCCAGCAGCTCCGGCGCCGCCGAGCTCTGCAGGTAGAAGAACTCCAGCTCGGTGCCCACGTTGTAGGTGAAGCCCAGCTGGGCCAGCTTTTCCAGGTTGCGCTGCAGCACGTAGCGGGGGTTGCCAGCGAAGGGCTCCCCGCGGGGCCGGCGCAGGTCGCAGAACATCCGCGCCACGGCGTTTTGCCGCGGCCGCCAGGGCAGCAGGGCGAAGGTGTTGGGGTCGGGGAAGGCCCGCATGTCACTTTCGTGGGTGCGGGCGAACCCATCGATGGCCGAGCCGTCGAACCCCACGCCCAGGGTGAAGGCCTCCTCCAGGTCGTCCACGCTGATGGCGAACCCCTTAAGGTGGCCCAGGATGTCGGTAAACCAGAGACGGATGAACTTCACGTCCTTGTCCCTGGCCGCCCGCAGGATGTACTCTCGGTCCTTGTTCTGGTCCGTCATGGCACGTCTCCCTGATTGCGATTCACCCTATTCAATCTGCCGGGGCTGCCGGGGCTGCCGGGGCCGCCGGGGTCACACCGACAGGTACTCCCGCACCTGGCCCAGGTCCAGGGCGTTGGCCGCCCCCTCCAGGACAATGGCCCCCTTCTCCATCACGTAACAGTAATCGGCCACGCCCAGGGCGAAATCCAGGAACTGCTCCACCAGCAGGATGGTGGTGTCGCCCCGTCCCCGCAGCTGGTGGAGCAACCCCTCAATCTCCTGCACGATGGACGGCTGGATGCCCTCCGTGGGTTCGTCCAGCAGCAGGAGCCGGGGCTGGCGCACCAGCGCCCGGGCCAGGGCCAGCTGCTGCTGCTGCCCGCCGCTCAAGGTGCCGGCCACCTTTTTGGGGTTCACCTTCAGCGCCGGGAAGAGGGTGTACATCGCCTCCAGCGCTTCGGCCCCGCGCTGGCCGGCCGGGAGCGCCTCCAGTCCCATGAGCAGGTTATCGTGGATGGTCAGGTAGGGGAAGATGTGCCGGCCCTGGGGCACGTAGCCGATGCCGGCCCGGGCGCGGCGGTGGGTGGGCCAGGCGGTAATGTCGGCGTCCTCAAAACACATCTGGCCCTGCCGGGGCCGCAGCAGGCCCATGATGGACTTCAGCAGGGTGGTCTTGCCCACGCCGTTGCGGCCCATCAGGCAAACCACCTGGCCCGGGGGCACCTCCATGTTGACTTGGGAGAGCACCACGCTCTCCCCGTAAGCCACCGACAACGATTGGATCGCCAGCATTTGACTCCCCTTGAATGTCTTCCAACAACCCCTGTCCAGGTCCTGGAGCCTCTTTGGGCGGGCGCCCAAGAGCCCCCCTTTCGTAAAGGGGGGTTGGGGGGATTTCCGGCCCACCCGCCCGGCTACGCCGGCGCGCCGGCGGTGCGCGGCTTGTTGTGCCCCAGGTAGGCCTTGATGACCTGGGGGTCCTGCTGCACCGACTCCATGGTGCCTTCGCTGAGCACCTTGCCCAGATGCAGCACCGTCACCTTGCGGGCGAACCGGCGCACAAACTCCATGTCGTGCTCCACCACCAGCACCGACCGGTCGCGGACGATCTGCAGCAGCAGCTCGCCGGTGCGGTCCCGCTCCCGGCGGGTCATCCCGGCCACCGGCTCGTCCAGCAGCAACAGCTTGGGCTCCTGCACCAGCAGCATGCCTATCTCCAGCCACTGCTTCTCACCGTGGGACAGCGCACCGGCCGGACGCTGGGCCCGGTCGGTGAAGCCGACCTGCTCCAGGGTGGACATAATCTTGTCCCTGCTCCCGGTGCTCAGGGGCCGCAGCTGGGCGCCCAGGGGGCTGCGGAACCCCAGGGCAACCTCCAGGTTCTCAAACACCGTCAGGCTGGGGAACACCGAGGGCGTCTGGAACTTGCGTCCGATGCCCAGGCGCACCACGTCGTGCTCCTGCCGCCGGGCCAGGTCGATCCACCCGTCAAACATCACCCTCCCCCGGCTGGGCCGGGCCTTGCCGCTGATCACGTCGATGAGGGTGGTCTTGCCCGCCCCGTTGGGGCCGATGAGGAAGCGCATCTCCCCCCGGTCCATGGTGAAATCCAGCTTGTCCAGCACGGTGAAGCCGTCAAAGCTGACCGTTACGCCCTCCACCGACAGGACGTGGCCGTTGGCGCGCTGGCCGGCCCCGGCCCCTGCCGCGGGACGTTTGGGGACCGGGACCCGGGAAAATACGTTAAGCACGCCCATGAAACTCCTGCGGTTATCGGTATTGTATCAGTAGGTCCTCGTCATTCCGGCGCAAGCCGGAATCCATCAGGGCATCTCAACCGCGCCTGTAGCTGGGCACCGGCCTTCGCCGGTGTGACGGATAAAGTCCCCATTCCCCGATTCCATCGGGGTCAACCCTACCACAGCAAATTGAGACACTACCCAGTTATCGCTTGAGGACGGTGGTGCGGAGCTGGCCCCAGCCCAACTTCAGCCGGGACCGGCGGAGCCGCCAGCCGCCGGAGCGGAACAGCCCCATGATGCCGTTGGGAAAGATCAGCACCGCGCCCACGAACAGCCCGCCCAGGAAATACTGCCAGACGTTGGGGAACGACTCGCTCAGCAGGCTCCGGGCGCCGTTGACCACGATGGCCCCCAGCACCGCGCCCATCAGCACCCCGCGTCCGCCCACCGCCACCCAGATGGCGATCTCGATGGAGGGCACGATGCCCATCATGGAGGGTGAGATGATGCCCACCTGGGGCGCAAACAGGGCGCCGGCCACTCCCGCCAATCCGGCGGACAGGGTGAACACCACGGTCTTCAGGATGGCCGGGTTGTAGCCGGAAAACCGCACCCGGTTCTCGTCGTCCCGCATGGCCACCAACAGGCGGCCCAGGCGGGAGGAGATGATCCAGTGGCACAGCAGGTAGGTCAGCACCAGCGCCGTTACCGTGACGTAGTACAGCGTAAGTTGGGTCCCCGGGCCGGCCACCGGAAAGCCCAGGATGGTGCTGTAGTTGGTCATGCCGTTGGTGCCGCCGGTGTAGGCCTGCTGGCCAATAAACAGAATGCTGACGATGAGCGCCAGCGCCTGGGTAATCAACGCGAAGTAAACCCCGGTGATCCGGCTGCGGAACACCAGGTAGCCCAGTCCTCCCGCCAGCGCCGCCGGGATGATGAAGGTCATGGGCAGGGCGAACCAGGCGTACCGGAAGGGCTCCCAGTATAAGGGCAGCTCCTTCAGGCCGCTCCAGAACATGAAGTCCGGCAGCTTGCCCTGGGCCGCCTCCAGCTTGAGGAACATGGCCATGGAGTAGCCGCCCAGGCCAAAGAACACCCCATGGCCCAGGCTGAGCATCCCGGCATAGCCCCAGATCAGGTTCAGGGAGAGGGCCAGCATGGCGAAGGTCATGAACTTGGCCAGCAGCCCCAGGCGAAAGCCCGACAATGCCCAGGGCGCCAGCAGCAGCACCACCACCACCAGCGCCGGGAGATACCAGCGGGCCGCCCCGCCGGTGATGAGCGCCGCCGGCGGCAGGAGGCGTATTGGGCTGATCGCTTTCATCACCTTTGGCGGCCCTCTCGCCTTACTAACGTGCCCGCAGCCGCATCAGCCCCGCGGGGCGCCACTGCAGGAACAGGATGACCATGACAAACACCAGCACCTTGCCCACCACCGCGGTGGTGCCGAACTCGAAGATGGTGTTCAGCATGCCGATGATGAAGGCGGCCAGGATGGTGCCGGGGATCTGCCCCATCCCTCCCAGGATCACCACGATAAACGCGTCCACCACGTAGTAGGTGCCCAGGGAGGGGCCGATGGGGCCGATGAGAGTCAAGGCCCAGCCGGCCACGCCCGCCAGTCCGGCCCCCAGGGCAAAGGTGAGGCTGTCTACCCGCCGGGTAGACACACCCAGGCTGGCCGCCATGTCCCGGTTCTGCATTACCGCCCGCATGCGCCGCCCTTCGCTGGAGCGGTACATGTACCAGTAAATGCCCGCCAGACAGACCAGCACCACCAGGATGATGAACAGCCGCTTCATAGGCAGCACCAGGTCGCCCCCCAGGTCCACGCCGCCGCCCAGCCACTGGGGCGCCACCACCTGGACGTTGGGCGCGCCGAAGATGGAGCGGGCCAGCTGCTGAAGGATCAGCGCCACCCCCCAGGTGGCCAGCAGGGTATCCAGCGGCCGCCGGTACAGGAACCGGATTACGGTGCGCTCCACCAGCAGTCCCATGGCCCCGGAGATGAGGAATACCAGCGGCAGGGCGACGATGAAAGTCCACTCTGCCGCCGGGCCGCCGGTGATGGCAGTGGCCGCCTGCTGCAGGGCGTACACGGTGTAGGCGCCGATCATGATGAACTCGCCGTGGGCCAGGTTGATGACGTTCATCAAGCCAAAGGAGAGGGCCAGCCCCAGGGCGATGAGCAGCAGGATGGTGCTCAGGCTGACGCCGTTGAACAGTTGGAGGGCCCACACGTCCATGATGGTCTACAGACCCTTGCGCAAATAGCTAATAACTAACCAATCCGGCTGGAAAGTAGTTGCGGCGCAAATCCCCCCAACCCCCCTTTGCAAAGGGGGGCAAGGGGGGATTTCGTCAGCCCGAGTTAAGAGCTTTACGCAAGGGTCCATAAGCTCCGAGCTCCAATGCACTTATAGTCCAAGCGGAGTAGCCGCGGCCGGCCGGCGCTTCAGTCGTGATCCTGGTATGTCTGTATCGTCAGGCGCCCCAGGCTGTTGCCGGCCTGGGGCGCGTGAGACTTACGCCGCGGGTATTATACCGTGGAAAACCCGGGATGGGGGCCTGCCGCGCCTAGTTGCGGATGCCCTTGGCCCAGGCGTAGGTGTCCAGGTAGGGGTCGGGCTCCACCGGCTTGCCGGAGTTCCAGACCTCGTCAATCTGGCCATCCGCACGGACCACGCCAATGCGCACCGTCTTGGCCACGTGCTGATTGGCGCCATTGATGGTCACCAGGCCTTCGGGCGCCTTGAACTGGATGCCCTTGGCCGCTTCCTTGACCTTGGCCACGTCGGTGGAACCCGCCTTCTCCACCGCCATCTTCCACAGGTACACGCCGAAGTAGCCGGCCTCGATGGGGTCGTCGGTGACCCGGT
>JBGPJN010000171.1:0-6368 GCA_041485445.1 Dehalococcoidia bacterium | reverse complement strand
GGCGTATGTGCCCCCGCCACCGCCGTCCTTGCGGCCCGCCCCCGGACCAGGGCCCGGGCCGGGGATGGCCCCGCCGGGGATGGCTTTCCGGCCGTCCGCGGGCCCGGGCCCGGGCCAGTCTCCCTTGCGGTCCCAGAACAACCCGGCCCCCTGGCCGCCCCAACAGCCGGCGGCCCAGCTCGCTCCGGGAGCGTCCTCCCAGGACCAGCAGCTGGCGGAGCAGGAACGCCGCATGGCCCAGCAGGAGCACATGATGGCGCAGCAGGAGCGGGAGTTCGCGCAGCAGACCCGCAGAAGCGCCAGGGATGAAGAGGATGACCGCTCCAGGAGACAGGCCCGGCGTGACGACGAAGAGCGGGATGACCGGAAGGGGAAGGACAAGCCTCGCCGGGACAAGGCCGAAAGAGGGGCAGAGGACGCGCCGGTGAAGCCGGTGTTCCCAGGTCCGGCTCTCCCCTGGTCGCCAGGACCGGAGGTGCGGCCGGCGGACACCCGCGCTCCCAGGGCCGGGGTTCACCTTAGCGGCGATGGTAAGGAGGAGAAGTTGGAGCAGCCACGCCGCCGCCAGGTTGAATACCGGGAGGACGATGCCCCCCGGGGCCAAGCGTCCCAGTCCCGAAACGACCCACGGCCGTCGCGGGACGAGGAGGACGACCACCCCGCCGAGCCGCGGCGCAACGGGGCGGGCAGCCGGGTGTTTGAGGAGTATTGGACCCTGCTGGACGAGGCCACGGTTCAGTCCGGCGCCGCCGAACCCGCCGGCGCATCGCCGGTGGACGTCAACGTCATCGCCAGCCTGGTTTACTGGGTTGGCATGGCCAAGGGCCGCCTGGGCGATCAAAAACTGAAGGAGTTGCTGGACCTGTACCTGCAGTCGGGGCATTCCCGGCCAGGGCTGGAGGAGCTGCTGCTCCATCTGCACGCCATCGTAGCTCCGGCGGCGGAAGGCGCCGGCCAAGGCGGTCTGGAATGGGTGGACCTGATGTTCCAGCTCCACGGCATTCTCACCGGCGGGCTGCCCATCGGCCGGATGCCGGCGGTGACCCTGGCGCCCAAGCCTCCGGCGGCGCCGGAGGTTGCACCCGACCCGGTGTCCATCCCGGTTGGCCCGGTCCGCGAACCCCATCACCGGGCCGGCGCGCCGCCCATGGTGGCGGTGGAGTAGGCACGAAGCGCACGGAACCCCAGCGCACGGACCAATGAAGGCAACGAGATATGGAAAAGGCGATAACCACCGGCCTGATGATCATCGCGGGCATCGTCGCCACATTGGCGCTGATTAACGCCGTGGTCCCCGCGGTGGGCCGGAGCTCCAGCGCGCTGATCACCGCCAACAGCGCGTCGTCGGACCGCATCCGCACCGACATCGAGATCATCCACGTAGCCAGCAGCGCCGCCGGCGGCACCGAGGACCAGATACTGGTGTGGGTGAAAAACATCGGCAGCAATGCCATCAAGCCGCTGGAGTCCAGCGACGTGTTCCTAACCACCCCCAGCACGGTGAAGCGGCTACCCTACGGGTCGGGCGCGGAGTACTGGGACTACGCCTTTGAGGGGGGCGCCACCGCGTGGACCACCGGCGTGACGGTGAAGATGACGCTGCACATGCTGGACGCCAGCGTGGTGGCCGGCGTCTACAGCGTCAAGGTGACGGTGTACAACTCGGTGAGCGCAGAGAAGGACTTCAGTGTGTAACGGGGCATCAGGCGGGAAACGAAGCATCCAGGCGGCCGGAGCATGAGCACCCTGATACCTGGAATGCTGGTGATCGTCACCATGCTGATCACCTCGGGACTGCTGTTCTCCAGCTTCCTGAGCGGCACTTCCACCCAGGCCGGGTCCTTGCGAGACCTGGCCCAGAGCCGGCAGGCCCTGGCACGCAGCAGTATTAACATCACCAGCGGCGCAGTGACCAGCCCCGCCACCGCCACCGCCACCGACGTGCGGGTGCTGGTGGACAACGTGGGCGCCCAGTCGGTGGCGAATTTCAGCCGCATGGATGTCATTGTCCAGTACACCGACGCGCTGGACAACCCGGTGCGCGCCTATCTGGCTTACAACGGCGCGGTGGTGGCGGATAACCGGTGGACCAACCCGGTCACCGGCATCGCGCCCGACACGTTCAACCCCCGGATGTGGGACCCGGACGAGGTGTTCACCATTGACCTGCGGGTGGCGCCCGCCATCAAGTCCGGGACCTCGGCCCTGGTGGTGGTGGCCACCCCCCAGGCGGCCAGCGACCAGACCACGGTGACCAACTGAAGCGGCATGGCTTCGGGTAGGAGGTAGACGAAGATATGGCTGACAACACAGGGGAACCACCCAAGGCGCCGGTCATTTCCACCGGCAGCAATGAAATCGACAAGAAGCTGGGCGGCGGCATCCCCGTGGGCTCCCTGGTGTTGCTGGAAGGCCAGTCCGACGCCGGCAAGAGCGTGGCGTCCCAGCACTTCACCTTCGGGGCGCTGAACTCCAATATGGGCGCGGCCTACTACACCACGGAAAACACGGTGAAGAGTTTGCTGTCCCAGATGGGGTCGCTGAATCTGGACGTCACCGACTACTTCCTGTGCGACAAGCTGCGCATCTACCCCCTGGGCACCTCCACCGACGACGTGAATGCCGGTGACGCCTTCAACAACCTGCTGGACCACTTTGAGAAGCAACCCATCTGGGTCAAGCTCATCGTGGTGGACTCCCTCACCGGCCTGGTGACCCACAGCGAGGACCGGACGGTGATTGACTTCTTCTCTGCCTGCAAGCAGCTGTGCGACTACGGCCGGACCATCATCACCGTGGCCCACTCCTACGCCTTTGACGACAAGATGCTCATCCGCATCCGCTCCCTGTGCGACGCCCACTTGGTGTTGAAGATGGAGCAGATGGGAGACCGCTTGATCAAGATGATGGAGGTGGCCAAGGTGCGCAACGCCGACCAGGCCACCGGCAACGTCATCAGCTTTGACGTGGTGCCGGGCATGGGCATGAAAATAATCCCCATCTCCAAGGCCAAGGCGTAGCCGTGGCCCCCTCGCTGCCCTTTGAGGTGGCCCCCAGCCACACCGACAAGGGCGACCTTGCCGCTTGTCCGGCATTCCGGATGTTGCCGGCGCCCCTGCAGGAGGAGTGCAAAGACAAGGCCCACCTCATGGAGTACCTGCACGCCTTGCCCATGGAAACCATGGGAGTGCCCCAGTACTTTCCCAAGCTGGACCGCAAGATGCAGGATATGAAGAACCCCAACCTGATTTACCCCATCCCCAATGGGCTATTCGTCCACATCTGCCCCGACAATACGGATATCCGGGACTACTACATCCCCGTGGAGCCCGGCATGTTGCTGGACACCACGTTGCTGATGGATGAGGTGGAGAACCGCCTAGTGGACTACGTGTCGGAGCTGGACGACCTGGGCGGCACCAAGCGCGCCACCCGGGCGGAGGTGCTGCGCAAGATCCTGAAAAAGACCTGCGTGGTGGTCAAGCCCCGGGAGCTGAAGGCCGCCCGCCGGGAAGCGGCTAAGAAGCCCTCAGGCCCCTATCCGGTGACCAAACCCCAACTGGCCGCCTTGCGCTACCGCCTGGTGCGGGACAAGGAGGGGCTGGGCATGCTGGAGCCGCTCATCACGGACAACAACATTGAGGACATCAGCTGCAGCGGTGTGGGCCCGGTGTTCCTGGAGCACAAGATCTTCAAGGGCCTCAAGGCCAGCGTTAGCTTTACCACTATGCGGGAGCTGGACACCTTTGTCATCCAGCTCTCCGAGAAGATGGGCAAGCCCGTAACCTACAGCCGGCCCATTGTTGACTCCACCCTGCCCGACGGCTCCCGTATCAACCTGGTGTTTGGCGCCGACGTCTCCCGCCGGGGCAGCAACTTCACCATACGTAAGTTCATGGACGACCCGTTGAGCATCATCCAGCTGGTGGAGTTTGGCGGCCTCACCTACGAAATCGCCGCCTACCTCTCCCTGGCCATCTGCCACGGCACCAACATCTTCGTCTGCGGGGAGACCGCCTCGGGCAAGACCACTTTGATGAACGCCATCACGGTGTTCCTGCACCCCTCGGCCAAGATTGTCAGCATTGAGGACACGGCGGAGCTGCAGGTGCCCCACCCCAACTGGATCCGGGAGGTGGTGCGCGGCAAGGCGGGAGACGGCAACGCCTCGTCGGTGACCATGTTTGACCTGCTGCGGGCCGCCCTGCGCCAACGCCCCAACGAGATCATCATTGGCGAGATCCGCGGCGAGGAGGGGGCCATCGCCTTCCAGGCCATGCAGACCGGCCACGCCGTGATGTCCACCTTCCACGCCGCCTCCGTGGAGAAGCTGATCCAGCGCCTCACCGGCAACCCCATCAACATCCCCAAGACCTACATAGAAAACCTGAACCTGGCCATCATCCAGAGCTCGGTGCGCCTGCCCAACGGCCGGGACGGCCGGCGCATCCTCAGCATCAGCGAGATCGTGGGCTACGACTCGTCTTCGGACTCTTTTTCCTACGTGGAGGTGTTCCGGTGGAACCCGGCCAACGACACCTTTGAGTTCACCGGCCACATGAACAGCTACATGTTGGAGGAGGTCATCGCCTTCAAGCGGGGGCTGCCGCCCCACCGGAAACGGGAGATCTACGCCGAGCTTACCCGGCGGGCCAATATTCTGCGCCGACTAAAAGACCAGGGAGTGATCAAGTTTCAGGATGTTTACAAAGTTATTTCAAAAGCTTACCGGGAAGGCGTCTTCTAAAAGGGGCAATCCCGGCGCCAAAAAGATGTCATCGGATCCGGCGATCATCAGCTTCGACCTGGTGTCCAACATGACCTACATGGCGGCGGTGGCCAGCGGCGGCCCGCCCCGGGACGTGATCCTGGAGTGGACCCTGAAGCAGAACTACCAGACGGTGCCCTACTTCCGGCAGGTCTACATTCTGGCCAAGCGGGTGGGGTTTGAGTACTCCCGCGCCTTCCAGATGGTGGCCCGCAAGGCCAAGGCCGAGACCATGAAGACCCTGCTGCTGCGGTTCGCCGGGGCCATCTCCTCAGGCTACCCCGAGGCGGACTTCCTGCGGGAGGAGGCCAAGGTCCAGCGGGAGCAGTACATCAACGGCTACTACCGAAGCCTGGAGACCCTGACCAAGTGGGGCGACGCCTACGCCGCCCTGCTGGTTTCGGTGGCCCTGGTGGTGGTGGTGGCCATGATCACCACCATGCTCAGCGCCATTGCCGACATCTTCGTCATCGCCCTGATCATGACCATGTTCATGGTCACCGGCTTTGGCGCGTACATCATCTACCGCACCTCGCCCTATGAAGTCAAGGCCTTCAAAAACCGTAGAGGACCCCCGCTGCGCGCGCTGTCCATGCGCCTTTTTTACATCCTGGTGCCTATTGGGGCAGCGCTGGGCATCTACTATGGATTTTACTACGGCTTCGGCGCCACGCTGATCGTCTTCGGCGCATCCATGCTGCCGTCGGGGGTGCTGGCCTACATGGACGACCGCAACCTGAACAAACTGGACCAGGAGACCGCCTCCTTCATCCGCTCCCTGGGCAACGTATCGGCGGCCCTGGGCTCCACCGTGGCCAATGCCCTGGGGAAGCTGGACCAGCGGTCCTTGGGCGCCCTGGAGCCCCACGTCAAACGGCTGCAGACCCGGCTCAAAGGCCAGATCGACCCAGACAAGTGCTGGGACGCCTTCCGCGACGAGGTGGGCTGTGAGCTGATGAACCGCACCACCCACATGTTCGCCGATGGCGTCGCCCTGGGCGGCTCGGCGGACAAGGTGGGGGCCTTGGCCGCGGAGTACGCCACCGACGCCGCTTTGATGCGGGCGCGGCGCAACGTGTCGGCCGCCCCCTTCGCCTACCTGACCATTCCCCTGCACTTCGCCATGACCGCCCTGATGGTCTTCATTCTGGAGATCATCAAGGCCTTCAACCAGCTGATCCTGGCGGCCATTGCCGATCTGGAGGCCCAGTCCGGCGGCACCGGGTTGGCGTCCCTGCCTCCCCTGCCCATCTTCAACCCCCAGGATACGACCATGCTATCCATCTTGACCATGTTTGCGTTGATATCCTTCACCGTGGCCAATGCCCTCACTCCCAAGTTCGCCATGGGGGGGCATCCCCTTATCACCTGTCTCTTCGGCTCCATCACCTGCATGATGACCGGGCTCAACCTTCTGATGGTGCCGCCGGTGGCCTCAGGGCTGCTGCTGCGAGGCGCGGGTTAGGGGAGTCCAGCTTTCCCAAAGGAGTTTAACGTGCCGCTGCTCGGTAAGCGCAAGAAAAAGCGTGATGATGACGACGAGGATGAGGACGACAAGGAAGAGGATGAAGAGGATGAGGACGACGGCAAAAAGAAAAAG
>JBGPJN010000170.1:0-6368 GCA_041485445.1 Dehalococcoidia bacterium | reverse complement strand
GGCGCTGCTCCCGCTCCCGCGCCTGAGCCTGGCGCTGCTCCCGCTCCCGCGCCTGAGCCTGGCGCTGCTCCCGCTCCCGCGCCTGAGCCTGGCGCTGCTCCCGCTCCCGCGCCGGAGCCTGCCGCTGCTCCTGCTCCCGCGCCGGAGCCTGCCGCTGCTCCCGCGCCTGAGCCTACCGCTACTCCCGCGCCTGAGCCTGCCGCTACTCCCACTCCCGCGCCTGAGCCTACCGCTACTCCTATTCCCAGGCCGGTCCCCGGGGGCCAGACTACTTTTTCCTTTGCCACGGCCGGGGCCCAGCGGAATATGCCTATCGGCCAACTCGCAATTACAGCAGAGGTAACAATTCCTGCCAACCAGCTTGCTCTCCTGTGGGTTCTCACGCCGTATGGGGAGCCCCCCGGATTGGCGGATCCCGCCAGGACCTGGGAACTGGTCACGACTCTTATGAAGCCGCCTCATAGGACGGGTGAAACTGGGGGAAACCGTTTGAGCCTTTTCAAGTCCATCTCCCCAGTTCCAACTACAAGCAGAGTCACCTTTTTGATTCCCGGAGGAGTCTATAGCTACGCTTGGAAAATGCTTTATACTCCCAAACAAAATGTGGTCCAAGCAGTGGCCAGAGGCTTTTGGGAATTGGACGGGGGGAGGCACCTCGAAGGTTCGGCAAGCCTGCCCAACGCCGGCAGCGGCCCGGTGGCCATTGCCGGGGCGATAAGTCGCACGTCGCGCCCATTCATCGCGGGAGATGGCTTCAGTCTGGTTGGCCTTGACAGCTGCGCCTCCGGTTACCTAGCGATATGTATCCAGGCCGAGGGCCGAGACGACTTTATCCAGACGGGCACGTTGAAATGGACTTCTCTCGACCATTGGTATTTGATCGCAGCCGAAGTTCAATAGCGCGCCAGGGTTGGAACGCCGACGCGCACCCGCCGGGCGCAATCAAGAACAGCTTCTCGGTGGTCAAGCCAGGTGCAGGAACCGGCCAAGCTGCAACAGCCAGGCGGGGATGGGCTCCAGCCACCGCAGCACCTGCCCGGCGGCGATGGCCGCCAGCGCCCCCACGCCTGCCCCGGCCAGCACGTCGCTGGGGTAGTACACGCCGCTTATCACCCGGCTTAGCCCCCACAGGACGGCCAGCGCCAACAACACTAACCCAGAGGGGCGGTGGGCCGGCCAGATACCGGCCGCCAGAGCAAGGGACACCGCTGCCGCGTTGGCGGGAAAGGACGAGTCGGTGGGCGCGTAGAGCAGGTTGGTGACCTCCAGGTGGACGAAGGGGCGCTCCCGAAAGCCAAGGTGGTTGGACATGACCACCATCAGGGCGGCGAACCCCAGGGCCAGGGCCGCCCGCAGCACACCGCGCTGGCGGCCTTCCCGCTGCTCCGGCCCGGAGCCGGTGAACCACAGGCCCAGCAGCCATAAAGACATGGCCACCGGCGCCAAATAGTCGCTGACTAGCAGGTACACCAGGTAGTCCAGCGCCGGGGAGCTGCCCAGGGCCTGGTTAAGCCAGGACACCAGGCTGGCATCCAACTCCTGGAGTGTTCCCACCAGACCTACCGCCGCCGCCGGAACGCGGGCTTCAGGGCGCGCCAGAGCAGGCGAGGGTAGTGGCCCTCCCGCAGGCCGTCCAGCCCCGCCGGGAGGCTGGCCATGCTTGCCCCAAGGGATGGATGCAGCAGCGCCGACGCCACCGCCGTGAGGACAAAGGCGCCGCCCACGCCCAGGCAGAAGCCGGCAAACTGCTCACTGGCGTTCAGACCCCGCGTGTAGTCGGGCACGTTGCGCGGCTCGGACAGGAAGAACCCGGCCGCGGCCCCGGCGATCAAGGCAGTGCCCAGGCCCAAGGAGGCCAGGCGATGGTGGAGAAACAGCAGTCCCCGCAGGCCGTTCAGCGCGGCGGCGATCTGGAGGGTGCCCAGTCCAGCTATGAACAGCAGGAGTGTGTAGTCGTCGAGGAACGGCTGGTCGGCCATGTCGCTCACCCGCCGCCGGGATGGGCCACCGTTGGGATGTGGGGCAGCGGCTTGCGGCGGAGGCTGAGGTAGTGGCTCAGCCCCACCAGAATGGGCAGGCCGATGGCGTAGAGTATCAGAGGGTAGGAGCACTCTGCGTAACGGGCCGGAAAACCCAGGGGGTAGGCGCAGCCCAACAGCCAGGCGATGAAGGCCATAGGGGCAAAAATGCACGCCACGGCTTTGGTGGCGCTCCTGGTCACGAACAGTACCACCAGCCCCGCCAGGGACAGCGGCACCGCCGCGATGGGAACTAGCGCCAGCAGCACCCCCGTGCCGGTGGCGGCGCCGCGGCCGCCGCGCAGTTGCAAATACACCGGCCAGTTGTGTCCGGCCACGGCGGCCCCCCCGGCCAGCATGGCGGCGGCGGTGGAGTCCAGCCACCAGCGGGCCAGGAGCACCACTCCCACCCCCTTGCCCACGTCTGCCACTGCCACTGCCACACCCGCGGCCCGGCCCGCCGAACGAAAGACGTTGGCGGCCCCGGCGTTGTTATCCCCCAGACGGCGAATGTCCTGTGCCTTGAGCAGCCGGGTGGCCAGGTACGCCGTGGGGATGGCGCCAATGAGGTAGGCGGCCAGCGCCAAGGCGCCCCAGTGCAGGCTTTCCCCTAGCCACGGCAAGGGCGGCGGCTCCGGCGGCCAGACGGCAGCGCAGCGCTACCGCGCCCTGGGCCGGTCCCGCAAAATGCCCGCCGCGGCCGGCGTCAGCTTGGGCGAGGCCCCAGTGCACCAGTGCAGGTACTTGGGGTTGCGCCCCACCACCACGTCGAAGTATAGCTTCTGCAGCTGGCTGGACACGGGCCCGGGCTCTCCGTCGCCGATGGGCCGGTGGTCCAGCTCCACCACCGGCGTCAGGTGGGCGGCGGTGCCGGTCAGCAGCACCTCGTCGGCCAGGTACAGCTCGCTGCGGTCCACGGTGCGCTCCACCACTTCCATGCCCAGCTCGTTCTTGGCCAGGTGCATCACCGTCTCCCGGGTGATGCCGGGCAGGGCGTTGTCCTCCAGCACCGGGGTGACCAGGCGCCCGTCGGTGACCATGAAAATGTTCTCGCCGGAGCCCTCGGAGACGTGGCCGTCCTGGTTCAGCAGAATCGCCTCGTCGTAGCCGCCCAGGGTGGCCTCGGTCTTGGCCAGGATGCTGTTGACGTAGATGCCGGCGATCTTCAGCCGGGCCGGGATCATGGGGTCGTCCACCCGCCGCCACGAGGAGGTGCAGCAGCGCAGCCGGTCCGTGGTCAGGTAGCTGCCGAAGGGCACGGCCATCAGGGTGAAGTCGCTGACCAGGTCCTGTAGCCTTAGATTGGCCACCATCTCGGCGCTCTTGTACGCCAGCGGGCGTATATAGATGTCCTGCCGAAGGCCGTTGCGCTCCACCAGCTCCACGGTGATCCGGCACAGATCATCCAGGGAGTAGGGGATGTTGAGCATCAGCAGGCGGCAGCCTCGCAGCAGGCGCTGGTAGTGCTCCCGCAGCCGGAAGATGTAGACGGTCTCCTTCTCCTGGTTCCAGTTGCCGCGGATGCCCTCGAACACCGCGGTACCGTAGTGCAGGGCGTGGGTCATCACACTGACCTTGGCGTCCTGGAGGGGCACAAACTGTCCCTTGAAGAAGGCCAAACGGTCGGCGCCTGGAGTGGCGTTGGCGGTACTCACAATACATCCTCTTTCGCTGGCAACGTGGCTAAATTATAATCAGCTTCTCAGCCCCAGCACAAGGTAACGGGCGGCGCGCCCACCGAGGAAGATGAAATGGCAGCTACCGGCGGGGTGCTTGCAGGCCAAGGCCTTGACTACTCACGTAAAAAGGCCTGACTAACCACGTGTGCTATCATTTCAGTACGCCCATCAGGTTTGGGTGGGCTTCCAGAAAGGCCGGAGATGGCTAATGTACACTTCCTTCACCGCAGAGAACTTCCGTTGCTTTGGTCATCTGAAGGTTGAACCTCTAGAGAGGATTAACCTAATCGCGGGCAAGAACAATACCGGTAAGACAGCGTTGCTAGAGGCACTGTGGCTCCTTTGTGGCCCAGACTTGCCCGACCTAGGGATTAGAATCGATAGTTTCAGGGGCGTACCCGCCGTGACGGGAAGAGAGTTTCTTCTCGATCTTTTCCACAACTTCAATTCAGAAGTGCAAATCACTCTGTCCGGAACTGGGGATTGGGGGGACGGCTCGAGGCGACTAAGGATTAAACTGCAGAGGAGAGATACTACACAGATTCTCGCGTCCGGAGCAAGGACTGGCGAAGCGGAGCAAACTACTGCGGCGCGCAGCGCGACCGTGCTGAACGAAACACCTAATGAAGCAGTGCTTAACTACACGGATGAACTTGGAGCTGAACAAATATCACGTGGCTGGTTAGTCCAGGAGGAGATAGCACCCGGAATGTCGCAGGAAGGCATGAGGGTGTCTCGACAACACCTGATGCGGCGACCGATATCGGTCTATTTACCCGCTAGGCATCGGGAGCCGCCACAGGTGATAGCTGAACGATTTGGGGCAATAGAGATTGAGGGACGTCAGGACGAAATTGTTGCGGCTCTGAAGCATGTAGAACCACGACTCAAACGGCTTGCAACTGTGGTCTACGGTCGTTCCGCCACTATACATGGCGACTTGGGAACTGGCCGGCTGTTACCTGTGGCACTGATGGGCGATGGGATGGGTCGTTTGTTGTCGATGGTCCTCGCTTTCAAGACAGCTCAGGACGGAGTGGTGTTGTTCGATGAAGTGGAGAACGGCATTCATCACAGCATTATGCCCAAAGTATGGAGGTCGCTCGCCCAGTTCGCTCGGATTTTCAATGTCCAGGTTTTCGCTACGACCCACAGCTATGAGTGCGTCCGCTCCGCTCACCAGACCTTCCAGGAAGATGAGCGTTATGATTTCCAGTTGCACCGCCTGGACCGTGTTGGAGACGAAATTAAGGCTGCAACATACGACAGGGAAATGCTGGACACAGCCCTTGAGTCGGGCCTTGAGGTTCGGTGATGACTTCTGGAGCCGAGACGCGACAACCGTCGTCATTCACCCAACCGAAGCTCCTGTTGGTCGAGGGTCAGGATGAGATAAAGTTCTTCGATGCGCTGTTGATGAGGCTCGAACTCCACGACGTACAGGTGCGCTCCTACAACGGCATTCCCAAACTACGTCCATTCCTTCGCACTCTGCCGGTCACACCGGGTTTCGCGGGCTTGGTCTCTGTGGGAGTGGTCAGAGATGCCGACGATAACGCAGGTGGTGCCTTCGAGAGCGTGTCAGCCGCATTGTTCGCCGCAGGCCTGGTGGCTCCCACTAGACCGTTTGGCTTGGCAGGTGACCGCCCCCGAGTCTCCGTCGCTATTTTACCACCGGAGAATCAATCGGGTACGCTGGAGGACTTATGTCTTGAGGCGGTGTCCGCGGACCCGGCGATGCAGTGTGTGGACAGCTACCTTGAATGTTTGGCTGCCAACGGGCTGAATCCTCGTCCCTTGGCCAAGGCCAGAGTTCACACTTTCCTGGCTTCCAGAAATCGACCGGACAGACGCCTGGGGGAAGCCGCTGAGGCGGGGGAGTGGCCCTGGGATAGTCCGGTGTTCGATATTGTAAAGAACTTTCTAAGCAACCTTTAGAACCGTTCGCCAGTGACCAACCATGAATGTTTACCGTCTGGTCGCCATCGTCTCCCTGGTGCTGCTGACCGGGTTTGTCATCGCGGCGGGGGTGGTGCTGCTGCTCCGGCAGGACGCCAACGCTCCCATCCAGATATACGGGCCTGCCGCGCCGGCGGAAGACGGGCCGCCGCCCAGCGGTCTGGGAACGCTCGCGGCCTTGCGCCAGGCTTCGGCGGACCTGCGGGTTTACATAAACGGTGCGGTGGAACGGCCGGGGGTCTACGCCCTCCAGCCCGGCGATCGACTGGTGGAGGCCCTGGCTGCCGCTGGGGGAGCCTTGCCGGCGGCCGACCTGGCGGCGGTGAACCTGGCCCGGCGGGTCCAGGACGAGGGGTACTACTACATTCCCCGGGTGGGAGAGGCTCCGCCAAGCTCGGCGGAGGCGTGGGCCAGCCGGGACCAGGTCCAAACCGCCTCCGCGCCGGTGGTGGGGCCAGCCGTTAGCCTCATTGACCTGAACACCGCGACAGTTTCAGAGCTGGATACCCTGCCGGGCATCGGCCCGGTGCGGGCCCAGGCCATTGTGGACTACCGCGCCCAGCACGGCCCCTTCCGGTCTCCCCAGGACATCACCAGCGTCCACGGCATCGGCCCCGCCATTTACCAGCAGATCCAGCACCTGATTACTGCTGGCGCCACCGGCGCCGGGCCGTAGGGGCCGGCGGTCACCCCATGCTGCTGGCGCTGTTGG
>JBGPJN010000169.1:0-6381 GCA_041485445.1 Dehalococcoidia bacterium | reverse complement strand
CCCTTGCCACCCCCGCCCCCCTGGGCGAAGTCTGCCAGGCCCCGGACCCGGAACTGCCCCTCCTTGAGGTTGGGGGTGACGTCCAGGTACAGCGCGTTCATCTTGCCTATGAGACCCTCCGGGCCCATGCCGCTGACGTAATAGGCAGTGCCCATCTCCGCCATGAGCGCGCCGTAAGCCAGGTGCTGGACAAGGACGCTCTTGCCCGTCCCCGAGGGGCCTTCAATCAGGGTGAGGGACCCTTGGCCCAAGCCGCCCAGCAGCGCCTTGTCGATGGGGTCGCTGCCGCTGGATATAGTCGGCTTCTTGGGCGGTGGCGCATCCACTATTTTCCCTGGTCCTGGCTAGCGCGGGCTCAGCCCAAGAGCTTCTTGACCGTTGCCAGCATGCGGTCCGGTTCAAAGGGCTTGACCACAAAGTCCATGGCGCCGGCTTTGAGCGCCTCCATAACAATGGATTGCTGTCCCATGGCGGTGACCATGGCCACCTTGGCGTTGGGGTCCAGCTTCCGAATCTCCTTCAGGGCGGTCAGGCCGTCCATGTCCGGCATGGTGATGTCCATCAGCACCATGTCGGGCTTGGACTCTTTGTACATATCCACCGCCTGGGAGCCAGTGGCGGCCTCCACCACATTATGTCCGCTCTGCTCCAGCATCTTTTTGGACCGCATTCGCATGAAAGCGGCGTCGTCCACTATAAGGATCTTAGCCATGCAGTCCTCCTACAGTTCCTTGCTTTCCAGCCCGACGGTGGTCACCGTGGCGCGGCCGGAATCCACATACAGCCTGAAGGTCCGTCCCCGGTTGCCCCCCACATCCACCCCCGCCACGGCGATGCGGTGCTGGGCCAGCACCGCCTGCACCGCCGTGTAGTTGCGCGCCCCAATCTGGAAGGTGGCCTGATGTCCCGGGGCTTTGGACATCTGGGCCCCGCCGGCCAGCTTCACCACCAGACGAAGGCTGAGGGCGCCAAGCTTCTTCAGCTCTTCCAGCAAGGTGGGGACTCCCACGTCGGCGTATCTGGAGGCGTTGGGGCCGTCCTTGCCCTCGCTGGTGGGGAGCACAATGTGGACCATGCCTGCCACTTTGGCCACAGGATCGTAGGCGCAGAGGCCAATGCACGAGCCCAGACCCAGGCAGGTGAGCACGCTGGCGGGGTCCCGGGAGACTCGGATCTCCCCCAGCCCCACCACAATCACCGCGTCTTTGGTTGCCGGCTTACTCACCATGCTTATCGCCCTTTGTCGATGTGCTTCAGCAATACCTGGAGCAGGTCCGGGCTGGGCATGATCAGCAGGGTACCGCTGATCTGGCGGTCCTCCGTGGTGAAGTTGGTCTCCACCACCAGCGCCTGGTCCGACTCCTCCAGGATGCTGGCCATGGCCACGTCCAGAATAGCGCCCGCCATGTCCAGCATCACCGCCGGCGGCGTGGGCTGGAAGGTCAGGCCGGTGGCGTCGGAGATGCTGTTGAGGAACCCCGAGGCCATGATGTTGCCCACTTCCCCCAGGGCGGACTCTTCCATCTCCGCCATGCTCTTGGTGGTCCCCACTGGGTTCCCCATGAGCAGGTCCGCCAGGGCCAGGGCGGTTTCCGGCTTGTAGATCATGAACATGTGGCCGGTGGCGCAGCCGGTTACTCCCAGGTATACGCCCAGGGCCAGGGCTTCAGAGCCGCCCACCAGGTCTGCCGCCTGGTTCACCGGCACCCGCCGGGCGTTGAACGCGGATACTTGAATCTCCCGCCCCACCATCTGCGCCAGGCCGTGGATGGCCTTGGCGCTGCCCTCACCCACTAGCTGGGTGCACGCCTTCATCTGTTCATCCAGGACATTTTGCGCAATCATGACTCTCTCCCCGCCTGTCGTGCCGGCCAGGGCTTCAGCCCCTGACGGCAGCCTTGGCCGCCTACGCCGACGCCACACCACTCCGGCCGGCCTTCCGGACTCCATTGGCTAGAAAGGTGTTAATGAGCGACGGCACGTCCAGAATCAGCACCACCTGGCCATCGCCCAGGATGCTTACCCCGGCGATGCCTTTAACCTGGCCCATGTACTGGCCCAGGGACTTGGCCATCACCTCTTGCAGCTCCATGAGGGCGTCCACCGCCAGGCCGACGAACCGGTCGCCCAGCCGGACCACCACCACTTGGCACTGGGTGGCAGCCTGGACCGTAGGGGCGTCGGCCACCACCGAGGTCTCGCCGGTCCCGTCTTTGCCCCTGCTGAGGAAAGCGGACCGCAGCCGCAGCAGGGGGGCCACGGCCTGCCGTATCCGGATTACCTCCTGCCCCTGAACGGTGCTGATCTCCCGGGCCTGGACGATGACCGCCTCCAGCACGTAGATCAGGGGTACGGCGTAGACCGTGGGGCCCACCCGGAACAGCAGGGACTGGATGGTGGCCAGGGTGAGGGGCAACCGCAAGATGAACTTGGCGCCCTTGCCCACCTTGGTTTCCAGCTGGACGAAGCCGTTGATGGACTCAATGTTGGTCTTGACAATGTCCATCCCCACGCCGCGGCCGGAGACCTCCGTGGTCTTTTCCGCGGTGGAGAACCCCGGCAGGAAGATGATGTCCAGGGACTCGCTCTCGGTGAGGCGGCCCGCCGCCTCCGCGGTGATGACGCCCTTGCTCACCGCCGATTGACGGATCCGCTCCGGGTCAATCCCGCGTCCGTCGTCTTCCACGGTCACCAGGATGTAGCCATGCTCCTGGTAGGCGGCCAGCCGCAGGGTGCCGGACTCCGGCTTGCCGGCGGCCCGGCGTTGCTCCGGCGTCTCAATGCCATGGTCCACGGCGTTGCGCAGAATGTGGACCAGTGGGTCGCGGATGCGCTCAATGACGGTGCGGTCAATCTCCGTATCCTGGCCGGAGACCAGGAACTCCACCTGCTTGCCAACCTTCTGGGCCAGATCCCGCACCATGCGGGGAAAGCCGTTGAAGACCGTCCCAATGGGGAGCATGCGGGCCTTCATGATCTCTTCCTGGAGGTCGTCCACCACCTTCACCACGTGGGACGAGGTCTCTCCCAGGGCGTGGACCAGTTCGTCTTCCTTGTACCGGGACTCCAGCAGCTTGCCAATCTGCAGGATGCGGGTGCGGTCAATGACCAGCTCCCCAATGGTGTTCATCAGGCGGTCCAGGCGCTCCACGTCTATGCGCACGGTCTGGGCCTGAGGCGCCGCTTGGACCTGGGCCGGGGCTTGAGGGGCATCCCCCAGGCTGGAGGCTTCGGGCGCCGCCGCGGCGGGCTTGGCCTCGGGAGGCGCCGCGCCGTCGCCGGCGTAGAGCGCCACCTCCAGGCTGACCACGTCGAAGATGGCGGTCAGGGGTTTGCGCACCGTCTCCTCATCCAGCTCGCTGGCGAAGAGCGCCTGAATTTGGGACCCCACCTTCTCCGCCTCCACATCCGCCGCGGAAGGCGTGGAGTCGATCACCTCGCCCAGCAGGGAGAGGGTCTGGAGCACCTGGAAGCAGCGCACCGCGGCCCAGGAGGTTTCCGGGTTGAAGGCCACCTTGACCAGGTGGACCTTTTGCCCCGAAGCCTGGGCCAGCTGCAGCTTGGTGGTGGCGTTGAGGTCCAGGGCCAGCGGGGCCGCCGCCGCCGGCTTGGCCGGGCCCGGCGCGGCCTGCCCCGTGGACGCCGCCTCCAGCTCCGCCACCACGGGGGCGACGTTCACGTGGCTGTCGGTGGAGTTGGCCAGGTCGCGCTTCAGCACCAGGAGCAGGTCCAGGCTGTGGAGCAGGGCATCGGCCACCTGGGTGGTCACAGGCACGGTCTTCTTGCGCACCCGGTCCAGCAGGCTTTCCATGGCATGGGCCAGGTCGGTCATCAGCCGGAAGCCCAGCATGGCCGAGGAGCCCTTGAGGGTGTGGGCGATGCGGAAGATCTCCTGAAGCAGGTCCTGGTTCTCCTTCTCCTTCTCCAGGCGGACGATGTTCTCATCCAGGCTTTGCAGTTGTTCGTCGGCTTCCTGAAGGAAGACCGCCATGTCTTCCGCGGTGATGTCGGCGGCCAGTTCCATAATCCTGCCTTTTTTGTGCGAATAGGTCAGCTACGGGGGAAGGGTCCGCCAGTCAGGCCGCCAGCGCCAGCTCCGCGGTACTGGACTCCTCAATAGCCACTTCGGAAACGTCGGCCAGCACCTTCTGGAGGTCCAGCAGGATGATCAACCGCTCCTCCAGCTTGGCGATGCCCAGCAGGTAGTCCGAGTCGGCGGTGGTGATGACCGAGGCTGGGGGCTCCACCGAGTCGGGAGAGATGCGCAGCACCTCGGTCACCGCGTCCACCACCACGCCGATGTCCTGGCCGCCGATGTCCACCACCACGATGCGGTTCTCCTTGCTGGGTTCGCCCACTTCCATGGCGAACCGCTTGCGCAGGTCGATGACCGGGATCACCTTGCCACGCAGGTTGATGACCCCCTCCACGAACTCCGGAGTGCGGGGCACGCGGGTGATCTGCTGCATGCGGATGATCTCCCGCACCGCGCTGATGTCCACGCCGTAGGACTCCGCGCCCAGGTCAAAGACCACCAGTTGCTTCTCGTCTTGCTGGACCGCATTGGCTTCCATTGGCAATACACCTCAATTTTAAGTAAGGCACAAGGGCCGCCGGCAAGGATGCCGCGGCCCGCTTGCATCACTAAAGGCTAACAGCGACACCCTGCCGATAGCAGAGTGCGCACCCCCAATCGAGTTAGAGGTTTTACTATGGGGGTGAAACGCGCCCTCACCCCAGCCCTCTCCCTCCGAGAGAGGGGGGCCAGGGGGATGGAGGGCCACGGGCGGGGCAGGGGGCGCACGCCCTCACCCCGGCCCTCTCCCAGGGGGAGAGGGGGGCCAGGGCCACAGTTCCCCTTTCTCCCTCGGGGGGCCTTGCCTCAAAAGTATTTATTCCGACAGGCTGCTGCGTTTTCCATCCATTTACTGTCACCCTGAGCATAGCGAAGGGTCTAAATCACTGGGATTTTAGATTCTTCGCGTCGCTCAGAATGACATTTGAGGCAAGGCTCCCTCGGGGAGAAGGGGGCCAGGGGGATGAGGGGGCCACGGGCGGGGCAAACCGCAGGGGCGCCCCGACGAGTCGGGGCGCCCCTGCGTTGGCGCCTATGGTTTGGTGGCCGCCGGGAGCCGGTGTGCTACCGGACGCCTGCCGGCTCTCTGGTGTAGGCCTCGTCCTCATCCGGCAGGGTGGCCGGCTGGCGGGCCGAGTATGCGTCAGGCTGGCGGGCCGGGTGTGCCTCCCCCTGGCGAGCCGGGTGTGTCCCCGGCTTGACCCGTGAGTCTTCCGCGCCGTCCAGCTGGAACGCCCCCACCACCTCCTTGAGCTGCCGGGCCATCTGGTCCAGCGACTGGGCGGAGGCCACCACCTCTTCTACCTGGGCGCTCATCTCCTCCGCCGAGGCGGACAGCTCCTCGATGGAGGCGCTGCTCGTCTCAATGATGCGGGAGATGCTGTCCACCGACTGGGACACCTGGGTGCTGTTGGCCGCCATCTCCTCGGTGGCGGCGGAGTTCTGCTCCACCACGCCGCTGACGCCGTCAATGGTCTTCACCATCTCGTCGCTGGAGGCGCTGACCTCCTCGGCGGCGGCGGAGATCTGCTCAATCTGCTGGGTCACCGCGTCCACTGCGGACATGATCTGGGTCAGGGCCTTGCCGGCCTCGTCGGCCAGCGCCGATCCCTCCGCCACCTCCTTGGACCCGCCCTCCGCCGCCTTGACCGACTCACCCACGCCCGTCTGCACCGTCTCAATGAGGCTGGCGATCTCCTTGGTGGCGGTGGTGACCCGCTCGGCCAGCTTGCGCACCTCGTCGGCCACCACGGCGAAGCCGCGCCCCTGCTCCCCGGCCCGGGCCGCCTCGATGGCGGCGTTGAGGGCCAGCAGGTTGGTCTGGGCGGCGATGTCGTCAATGACGGCCACAATCTTGCCGATCTCCGCGGACTGCTTGCCCAGCTCGGCCACCCGGCCGGAGACCAGGTCCACTGCGCCCTTGATCTTGCCCATGCCCTCCACGGTCTGCCGGACCATCTCCGTGCCGTTCTGGGCGGCCTCGCTGGCCTGGCGGGCGCTGTCGGCGGCGCCCTGGGCGCTCTTGGCCACCTCGGCGGTAGCCTTGGACACCTGGCTCACAATGGTGCTGGCCTGGGCCACCGAGCCGGACTGCTCCTGGCTGCCCTTGGCCACCTGGTCAATGGCCTGGGTGAGCTGGCCCATGCCGGTGGTGACGTCCTGGGACTTCTGGGCCTGCTCCTGGGCGCCCGCAGCCACTGACTGGCTGGTGGCGGCGATGCCCTGGGTGGCCTGCCCCGCCTGCTCCGCGGCCTGGGAGAGCTGCCCGGCGGCGCTGAGCACGTTGTCCGCGGTCTGGGACACCT
>JBGPJN010000168.1:0-6447 GCA_041485445.1 Dehalococcoidia bacterium | reverse complement strand
TTGAGGCAAGGCCCCCTGGGGGAGAAGGGGGAGTTGTTGCCGTTGCTCCCTCTCTCACCGGGAGAGGGCTGGGGTGAGGGCGTTGCCCCGCCCGCCGGCCCCGTCCTGCTTGAGCTGTAACCCTCTGGCAAGGCCCTGGAGCAGGTTGTAGGGGCGACGCATGCGTCGCCCCTACGTGCTATGCCATTTAAGGCAGGGCACCAGACCAAGCATCAGCCGGTCCCGACGAATCGGGACCGGCTGACGTTATTCCCACCTGGGAGACCCCTGAGCGGGCTTTCACCCACCCAGGAGAAGCGGAATCACCGCGGCTACTAGATGTAGTCCGGGTTGTCCTCTTCCTGCTTGTTAAGCATGGCCGTCATGGTGTCGGCGTTCTGGCTCATCGCCTTGCTCATCTCCTTGCGGAACTCGTCGATGAGCTCAGGCGTGACCTGGTTGCCGGCGGCCTTGGCCTTGGCCTTGAACCGGTCGAAGGCCCACTCGCCACTGTCGCCGTGGGGCATGTCAAAGAAGCCAGCCTCGAACACTGGCAGCTCGCCGGGGCCGAAGTAGCCCTTGCCTTCCAGGGTGAAGCCTTCCAGGTCATGGGTGCCCTTGCCCAGCACCTGGCCGGTGGCGGCGTAGTGGTCCATGGTGTCCTTCAGGCCGTACTTCTGGATGGGGCAGACCTTCATGCAGATGCCGCAGCCCAGGTAGCGGGCCATGACGGGGCGGCAGCGCTTGAAGTACAGCTTGTTCTTCTCGATGCCGCGCCACCAGATCTTGTCGCGCATGAGTGCGCGGCCGGGGCAGCGGTTCACGCAGACCTGGCAGACCTGGCAGAAGGCGTGGATGCCGTAGTCAATGGGCTTGTCATAGGTGACATTGGCGTCGGTGGTCACAGCAACCAACCGGCAGCGGCTGCCCACGTGGGGGGTCAGCAGGTAGCCGCAGGCGCCCAACTGGCCCACGCCGGCGGCCACGAACGTGGCGATGTAGGGGCCGAAGGAGTCTCCGGAGCCGGTTACCTGGGCGTGATAGCCCTTGGACCGGATGAAGTTGCCCAACTCCAGGGCCGCCGCGCCCTCGGTGCGGTAGGTGCTGGAGTGGACGATCTCGGCGTCCACGCTGGGGATGGTTTGGGTGGGCTCAAAGTCCTGCTCATAGGCCAGGCAGACGATGTGGGGGTAGTAGGTAGTGGCGCCCTTCTTGCTCTGGTACACGTAGCGGTGGTCAAAGGCGGCGATGCCTACTTCCACGAAGCCCAACTCCCGGGCCTTGTCCTTGATCTGCTGGGTGAGGTCCTCACCGGTGGGCTTGGCGGTGGGCTCCAGGTCGGCGCTAAGACGGGCCGCCAGGATCAGAGGCTTGTTCAGCTTCTCGTGCTCCTTGCGGATCTCTCGCATCTCGACGTGGCCATCACGCAGGGTGTTGGCCCAGTCCCGGGAAGCCCGCTCGGAGATGTTCATGTTCTCGATGGGGTACTCTCGGGAGTACCAGTCCACTTCCCGCTGGTTCATGGGGATGCCGGGTACGGTCTCCAGCTCTTCGGGGATGTTGAACGTCACCGGAGCTTGCCCGTACTTTGCGCCAGGCCGGACTATCTCGTGGCCAATCTTCAGCATACCTACTCCTCCCATATAATATGGCCGGCTTTTCCTGCTCAAGCCTTGCGGGAAGCCTATACCTTGCCCATCTGTTTGTCAAGACTGGGCGACCACCAATTTGTCGGATTGTTCATTATCGGTGAGAAACCGGCAGGCTACGTACTTGTTAATCAATGTCAGTAGGTGTTTCGTAACACCCGTGGGCAACTTCGCCACACCCCCGTACCGGAGACGTCACCCGCCGGTGCGGCGCCGGATCATGGCCTCCGCCAGGGGGCTGGCGCCGGAGCGCACGGTGATGTTCACCAGGGATGGCCGGCCCGAGTTGATGGCCCGTTCCACCGCGGGGCCCACGTCCTCCGGCTGCTCCACGTGCTCCCCGTAGCCGCCGATGGCCTCCACCACCTTGTCGTACCTCACCTCCCGCAGGTCGGTGCCAATGGCCCGCTGGAAGTAGGCCAGCTGGAAGGTCTTGTCAATGCCCCAGGTGTGGTCGTTGCCCAGCACCGTGGTGATGGGCAGGTTGTGCCGGATGCAGGTGTCGTACTCCATGGTGTAGAAGCCGATGGAGCCGTCGCCGCTGAACACCAGCACCTTGCTTTCCGGGTGGGCCAGCTTGGCCGCCATGCCGTAGGGGATGCCCGCGCCCAGGTGGCTGAGGGGCCCCAGGCGCAGGAAGCCGCCGGGCTGGCGGGCCTTGAGGTAGCAGCGGCCCCACTGCACGTAGTCGCCGCCGTCCATGACGATGATGGTGTCTTTGTCTATAAGGTGTTGGATGCGGGAGTACACGTCCATGGGGTGCATGGGCGCCTCGCCGGTGGCCTTGGCCTCCAGGCCCTCCCGCCAGGCCTGCCGGTCCTGACGGAGCTGCGCCAGCCACGGGGCGATGCTGGCCCGTTTCTGTCCCTTGCTGGCGGCGGTCAGCTGCTGGGTGATGGCGCCCAGGTCGCCCAGCAGCCCCACGGCCACGCCGTGGTTGCGGCCGATCTCCGCGGGCGAGGGGTCGGCCTGAATGAGCTTGGCGGTGGGGCTGAAGATCTGCCCGTAGCGGTACCGGTGGTCCAGCCGCTTGCCCAGCAGGAGCACCACGTCGGCCTCACGGAAGCGGCGGGCCGCGCCGTTCAGCGCGCCGTCGGCGTAGCCGAAGCACAGGGGATGCTCGTCGTCCAGCAGCCCCCGGGCCTGCTCCACGGTGAACACCGGCGCGCCGGTGGCCTCGGCCAGGGCCGCCAGTTGCTCCGGACTCACCGAGTAGCGGGCCGGGTTGCCTGCGATGATCACCGGCTTGCGGGCGCCCTGGAGCAGCGCGGCGGCTTCCTTGATCAGCGCTGGGTCCCCCTGGGAGCGGCCCATGCTGCGATACTCCCTGGGCAGGTAGGGGGGCAGCTCGTCCTCCGAGACGTGCTCCTCCTGGATGTTGATGGGCAGGGTCAGGTGCACCGGACCGGGCCGGCCCGACAGTGCGGTGCGGAAGGCGGTGGCCACGAACTCGGGGATGCGCCGCTTGTCGTGGATCAGCCAGGAGCCTTTGGTCATGGGCGCGGCGATGGCGGTCTGGTCAATCTCCTGGAAGGTGGCCATGCCCTTCTCCGGCAGCTCGGCGCAGCCGGCCACGAATATGACCGGGCTTTCCGACGTGTAGATGGCGGGCAGGCCGGAAATGGCGTTGGCAAACCCGGGCCCGCCGGTGAACAGGGCCACTGAGGGCTGGCCGGTGATGCGGGCGTAGCCGTCGGCCATGTGCATGGCGGCGCCCTCGTGGCGGGTGTCAATGAACTCAATGCCCTCGTCGGCGGCGGCGTCCACCAGGGGCAGGATGGTGTCCCCCACGATGGTGAACACCTTTTTGATGCCTTCCTGCTTGAGGCAGCGGATGAACAGGTGACCCCCGGTAAGCTGGGCCATTGATGTGTCTCCTCAATTTAGCTGGGGTGTATTTGACTCTGTAGAGCTTACAGGCGATGGGTTGCTGAGGCAAGAGGTGCGAGTCTGTTTCATATGTTTCTTGCGCACGCGGCTGTAGGCTGTAAAATGAGGGAACAAGCACCTTGGGATGTTGCGAACCTAAGATTACGTAGGAAGATTACGTAGGAGGCAGTCCAAAATGGCAAGTGCACCAGAAGGACAGCCGCTATGTCCGATCTGCGCCGGGGGTCATCTCCCCCAGACGCGTCGTCAGCACAATTGGCGGGATCCCGGCAGTCCATGTCGGGCCGAATCAATGCCATTTACCATCTTCCGGAGCACAACGTCACACCATATGCTGACTACCACACTGCGACGTTGTATGACCGTAAACGTCGTGTGAAGTATCTCAAGTTTCGGTCTGAGCACGAGCTGGATCGGCATGGTATTAGAAAGGGAGACAAAGTGCAGCGCGAGGGATGCCTGCACATCGTAAATGGCAAGAAGTTGGTTTTCGACATCCGCAACGTGGTAATCGACCCGTTGTTGTGACTCCTGTGATAATGGACTTCTTAACGCTTGCCTTCGGGCCCGATATGATGACTTGGCGGATTTGCATCGGCAAGACGGAGGCAAACCATGCCCATCCTCTACATAATCGGCCCGCCCACCGGCATGGGGAGAACCTGACCCTCCGGGCGGCGCGGGCGCTGGGCCGAATGCATCCGGTGGCCGCCGCAGACACCCGCATCGCCCGCAGGCTCCTCACCCACCTGGGCCCGCACACCCCCCTAGCCGGGTCTCGGCTTCCTGGGCTTCCGGTCCGGCACAATCAGCTTGCCCTCTTTGAGGCGGGCCAGCTTTTCGCGCATCTCTTCCAGCGCGAGATTCAACGGAGGGATGGGGCTCTTGCGCTTGGCCGGCAACATGGCGGTCTAGGCCTGGTACGTCAAGTCTAGGTCGGCCACCGACCGGTCCATGGCCCTGGTTGCCTCCAGGAGGCTGGTGAGATACTGTTGGTAAAAGGAGTCCAGCCGTTGCAGCGTCTGGTCGTCCAGGAACCGGACGCCCTGCTCCCGGTCGATCACCAGGACATCGGTATACTTGCTCCCAACGCCCGGCGCCCGCTCGCTGCGGCGCTTGGCGATGTAACAGAGCCAGATGGCCCGGTTAACCGATATCTTGGGCGAATAGTCCGCCTCGGTCAGAAAGCTCTCGGCATGGGGCAGCCCGCTGCCGATGGCCGCGTAGCCGATGGAGTCAAAGCAGTTGGTGATTCCGGGGTCGGAGATCAGGTAGAGGTGGCCCCCGGTGCTGTCCACGCCGGCAATCAGGAGCTCGATGTCCAACTCCACGTCCTTATACGCGCTGATGAGGGTGGAGACCAGCTCAGGGGCCAGGTTGCGCTGCTGTTGCAGGAAGGTGTCGTAGTCCATGCCCACCCGGCGCAGCACCGAGTTCTCCGCCAACTGCTGGCGGCGGTGGATGAAGCACGCCTCCACCTGCGCGGCCACCTGAGACACGTTGGGTTGGCTCAGGCGGGAGATCTCTTGGGTGGCTTCCCGCAGGATCTCCGTATGGCCCAGGGCGTCCCCCGCGGTCAACGCCACGGTGTGTTCCCCAACGTGGTCCACCTTCCGAGCGTGTTGCTCAAACTGGAGCGACAGGAACTCCACGCTCACCATGCGGTCCGCCGCGGCCACCACCTGGTTCCCGTTGTCGCATAGCAAGGCCAAACAGATGGTCAAGAGGTTATCTCCCGTGGGGACAGTCTAGAAAGCGTTACCTCATGGTAGCCCTCCGGTATACTGTTGGCAAGCCGGGGTACGGTAGTGGGTGAGAATGGTCCTCGTCATTCCGGCGCAAGCCGGAATCCATCAGAGCATCTCAACCACGCTCGTACCTGGACACCGGCCTTCGCCGGTGAGACGGATAGAGTCCCCGTTCCTTACGCTTCGCTAAGACAAGTCTTACGCTCGCCGCTAAAGTCAACCCTGCCACAGCAAACTGCCCCACTACCCAGGGCAAAAGGAGCCACATGGGCACCCTCTACGTCGTCGGCACGCCCATCGGCAACCTGGAGGACCTGACCCGGCGGGCGGCGCGGGTGCTGGGCCAAGCCTCCCTCATCGCCGCCGAGGACACCCGCGTCACCCGCAAGCTGCTGAGCCACCTGGGCCTCCACGTGCCCCTGACCAGCTACCACCGGCACAACTGGCAAAGCAAGCTGCCGGAGCTGCTGGCGGCCCTGGCAAGCAGCGACGTGGCCCTGGCCACCGATGCCGGCATGCCGGGCATCAGCGACCCCGGCGCCGAGCTGGTGGCAGCGGCCGCCGCCGCCGGGTTCCCGGTGGAGGTAATCCCTGGAGTCTCGGCGGTGACCACCGCCCTGGCCGCCTCGGGACTGAGCGCCGACGCCTTCCAGTTCCTGGGCTTCCTGCCACGGCGGGGCAAGGTCCGCCGCGCCCAGCTGTCGGAGGTCGCCGCCTCGCCCGCGACGCTGGTCATCTTTGAGGCGCCCCACCGGGTGCCGGACACTCTGGCGGACCTGCTGGCCGCCCTGGGGGATCGGCCGCTGGCGGTGTGCCGGGAGCTGACCAAGTTTCATGAAGAGGTTTTTCGCGGCACGATTTCCCAGGCCATCGGCCACTTTCAGGAGCCGCGGGGCGAGTTTACCCTGGTGGTGGCCGGCGCCTCTAAAGACACGCCGGGGGCGGCGGTCGCAGCGCCAGGCCTGGAAGTCGCCCGGCAGGAGCTGGCCCGGCTGCGACAGTCGGGGGCGCGGGCGCGGGAAGCGGTGGGCCAGGTGGCCCAGGCCACGGGCCTGCCCCGCAAGACGGTCTACCAGCTATGGCTGGAGGGGGGACGGCCGTAGGGGCAGACCTGCGTGTCTGCCCTGGTTCCAGCCGAAGGGTGCTGCCCAGGGCGCACACACAGGTGCGCCCCTACGGGT
>JBGPJN010000167.1:0-6590 GCA_041485445.1 Dehalococcoidia bacterium | reverse complement strand
GGCATCCTGCACAACGTCTTCTACACCGGCAAAGTGAAGCACCACGACCAGATCATGCCCGGCAGCCATGAGGCCTTGATAACCCCGGAGCTGTACCGGGCGGTGCAAATGGCCTTGACCAAGAACTCGGGTCGCAGCCGCACCCTCGACCCACATCCCCAGCGGGAATACCTGCTCAAAGGCCTGATAAAATGTGCCTTTTGCGGCTACCCCATGTGGTCCCAGACCTACCGAAACGGCCACCGGTACTACCGGGAGCAAAGGGGCTCAAGGGGCGCGGGCTACTGCGTGGGCCGAAGCAGTTCCCTCCCCTGCGACATCCCGGACGGGCAGATGGACCAGATCATCGGCGCCATCACCCTGCCGGATACCTGGCAGGACCGGATGCTGACCCAACTCCATCTGGAGGACGAGGTCCAGCGGGTGGAGGAGAAGCGCCAGCAGACCGAGCAGCGCCTGAAGCGCCTGGGCCAAGTCTACCTGGACGGGCTGCTGGAGCCGGAGGACTACAAGCGGCAGAAACGGTCTCTAGCAGATAGACTCCAGTCCCTGGTGGTGCCCGGCGTCAACGCCGCCCAGGAAGCCGGCAAGCTGCTGGAGAGCCTGCCGGCCCTATGGGCCGAGGCAGACCTATCCGAGCGCCGGAGGATTCTGCTGACCATGCTGGAAGCGGTGTATGTGGACCCGGTGGAGGAGCGGAGCGTCGTAGCCTTCCGGCCCAAGCCGGCCTTTCAGGCCCTGTTCCAGATGGCTGCTACGAGAGAAGGCAGCGGTGTTGCGCTTATCAACCAGGACGCCTGCCCTGATAACGAATCAGTCCCGGCCATTGGCCGGGACTGTGGCGAAACCGCCATGTGTTCTTGGTGGAGACGGGGGAGGGTCGAACTCCCCGTCCAAAAGGCCCCCCGGTCGGATATACTACAAGCTTATCCGGTGTTTTGTTCTCGCCTCGGGGAACTTCCACCGGAGGGAATCACCCCAAGGCCAGCCGATTTTTCTTTGACCGCGCATTATCGGCGTTGGCACGGCCGCATCCCGGACTTGTGGCGCCTGCTCCCCCGCCTCCGGGACTGGCAAGGGGCAGACGTAGCAGCCCTTAGGCCGCTAGTGCGAATTCACGATCGCCGTTTATTTTTTTGCCATCGGTTTAACGAGTGCGGTGGCACCTCGGCCTGCAATCCGCCAGAGAACGCTCCTGTCGAACCCACGCGTCCCCAAGCCCTAATATTATCCCACATAGGTGGCCCTCGGTCAATTCCAGATTCATTTCCTACCTGTTCAGAGTCGGGTGTTGGACTCCCCACCAGCGCTCCAAAACTAAGGAGCAGTGGCTGCTGAGCAGCCTTTCGACCATCCCCCTTGCCCCCTTCCTTACGCTTCGCTAAGACAAGCTTGGCCAGGAATGGGGAAGAGAAGCAATGTATCTGGGGGACACCCCCATCCTTCCGCGGAAGGACCGGCGAGGGGTTTCACCCCTCTGCACACCCCTTGGTCGCCAAACCTGCTACGTCCGGTACAAGCTGCGCGAGGGTCAGCAACCCTGCGCGTGCCCCTCCAAGTCGGAACAGTAACTCGTCTTATCGCAGTTCAGACTGACCCGAATCAGCCAGTAGCCCAACAGTTGCAGAGCCTGGGAAGACGCAGCCTCCCAGCCTGCACCTCTCTGAACAGTAAGGGTGTATAATCTGGCAGTCGTCGGTTGACCCACACCAGCTTGCAGACCTGCCGCCGTCACACAGGGCCGGGCCCGGAAGCGCAGGGGCGCCCAGCCGAGCCACCGCCATACGCCGGAGTGCTCACAACAGCCAATGTCAAAACCGCAACAAAACCAGGTGGACCGGCCCCTCTACCAGGCCAAGCACCGCATTCCGGTGAACGTCACGCTGATTCTGGCGCTGGCGGTGGCAGTCCTGGGGGTGATCCAGATCCAGCAGCGGGGTCCGACGCTGATTGTCGCCGGGCTGGCCGTGGCCGCCTTCACCTGGTTCGCCAACCCCCGACAGTACCGCGTCTACCCCACCGCGCTCATGGTGGTATACGGCACCCCCAGGGTGCGGGTGATCCCTTTCCGCAACATCTCCCACCTGGAGATGTTGCGGCTGATGATTGGGGACCGGCTGCGGGTGCGGCTGGTGGCCCCCCTGCCCATGCGACTTTTCGATCGGCGGCGCCTCGTTCTGGAGCTGCGGGACCCTCAGGCCTTCCACGATCAACTCCAGGCCGCCCTGGACGAGTTCCGCCGCACCCACCCCGAGGCTGGGGCCGGCGGCGGCCCACCGTCCTGAACCGCCTTCCCCCTCAGTAAATCACCCGCGCCTCCGCCAGGGCCTCCACCTCGGGCTGGGACAGGCCCAGCAGCTCCTCAAACACGTAAGTGTTGTGCTCCCCGCGCACGGGCTGGGCGGTCATGTTGTCTCCCGCCTCGCCGTCCAGCCGCCAGGGAGTGGCCGGCAGCTCCCGCAGGGCGCCGTCCTGCTCCCGGTAGGTCTGGAAAAAACCCCGCTCTCTTAGATGGGGGCTCCGCCATAGCTGGTCCACGGACACGGCCGCGCCCGCGGGCACTCCCGCCTGCTGAAGCCGCTCCATCAATGCCGGGGCGTCGTGGCGGCGGGTAACCTCGCCCAGGGCGCGGTCCAGGGTGTCCTGGTTCTGCCACCGGCGCAGGGCGTCGCCATACTGGGGGTCGGCCAGCAGAGCGACCAGGCCCAAGACGCGGCACAGGGCCAGCCACTGGGCGTCGGTGGTGACGGCGATGCCGATCCACTGGTCCTCGCCCCGGCACGGGTAGTTGCCATGGGGCGCGCAGGCTGGGTGGCGGTTGCCCAGGGGCTCCGGCACCCGGCGGTTCATGGCGTAGTCCAGGACCGGTTCGGGCAGCAGCATGGTGGTGGCCTCCGCCATGGACAGGTCGATGTACTGGCCCTGGCCCGACTGCCAGCACCGGTGCAGGGCGGCGTTAATCAGGAACACCTCCAGCATCCCCACCACCGGGTCGGTCCAGATGCCGCCGATGTCCGGCGCGTGGCCGGGGTAGCCCTGCAGGGCGCTCCAGCCGGTGAAGCACTGGATCAGGGTGCCGTAGGCCACTTGCTTCATGTCCGGGCCGGAGTGGCCCAGCCCCGCGGAGGAAAGCATGATGATCTCCGGCCTCACTCGGCGCAGCTCCTGGTAGCCCAGCCCCAGGCGCTCGATGACCCCGGGGGCGAAGTTCTCGATCACCACGTCGCTGAGGCCGATGAGGCGCTGGGCCAACTCAACGCCCTCGGGGTGGGACAGGTTGAGGGTGATGCTCTTCTTGGACTGGTTGATGAAGTGGCTGATGCTGCGCTCCCGGTACGGGTCCGGGCGGCGGTTGCTCTCGATGCGGATGACCTCCGCGCCCATCATGCCCAGGTAGCGGGTACAGGTGGGGCCGGCGATCTGCCAGCTAAAGTCGGCAATGCGCACGCCCTTCAGGGGCAGGTGGTCCATGACAGTAACCTCTCCAGTTGAGGGTGGCCGCACCAGTGACTCCCGGTCTTTCTGCCTACGCCACGCGGCGAACATCTTTATAGGCGAACCACGCATAGGACCCAAGGGCTAGACTGATGGCCCCGGCCAACATCACAGTCAAATTCGCCGATGTGAGCTGGGCCATTAACCCCACCAGCATGCTGGCGAAGGGCGTAAAGCCGTGGTCTAGGTGGTAAATCGCCATCACCCTGCCCCGGAGGCCATCTGCGGTGTGAATCTGCAGCGTTGTATTATTGTTAATCTGAAAGGCGATGCGGAACAGGCCCAGGAAGAACATGGCCGCCAGGGACACGGGCAGCCAGTGGGAGATGCCCAGGACAATGGCCGTGCAGGACAGCAGCAGCAGCGACGTCATTCCCATCCACCCCTTCTGGAAAACCCTGCCCATCGAGGCAAAAAACGCGGTGCCAAGGATACCGCCTATGCCCATGGCTAGCACCAGGAAACCATACACCTTCGACCCGTGTCCCAATACTTCGTCGGCAATTACAGGCATGATCTGAACGACCGGCGCAACAAGAAACGCGGGAATGTAGCTGAGCAGCAACAGGTGAAAAATCAGGGGTTCTGAAGCCACGTAGGCGAAACCCTGCTTAAGGTTCGTTTTGACTGAGGACTTGGTCGCAGTGATCTCTTCCCGATAGGGCAGCTTAATGGGTACTATCGCCAGCGCCATCAGCACATACAACCCGCCCTCGATGGCGAAGTTGACTGCCGGGCCCAGCCAGGCGATAAGCACCCCGCCCAGACCCGGCCCGATCACGCGGGCCACATTGCCCGCCACCGAGTTGAGGGCAATGGCGTTCCACAGGTCCTGGCGCGGCACCGTGTTGGCTACCATCGCCTGGCGGACCGGCTGGATTAGAGCTTGGAGGGTCCCGCCGACGAATGTAAAGCTCAGGGCATAGGCTACGCCGGTGGTCCCGGTGACGTAGCCCTGTTGCACGCCCAGGGCGAAGGCGAACACCACCCCGGCCAGGACAGACTGCACTACTATCACCATCTTGCGCCGGTTCAACCGGTCCGCGAAAACCCCGGCCAGGGGTCCTACAAACAGGAAGGGCAGCGAGCGCGCACCGCCAGCCACGCCCACCCAGAATGGCGAATGGGATATGATCCAGACAACCCACGGGATCGTGATCTGCTCAAACCAACTGGCGGAAGCATTGAACAGATTGCTCAGCCAGAGGAACAGGAAGTCCCGATGGCGGAGGGAAGAGAAGGTCTGAAACCGCCCTGATGGCCTGCGGCCTTCGCCGGAGGCAGCCGGTTCGCCTCCCAGGCCCGCCCTGGATAGGGTTGGCGTCGCGGAACTGACATTGGACAATTTAGTCTCCCGGCCGGTACACGGGGCGGATTAACTCAAAGACGTGGTCGGTGCGGCAGTACATGTTGCCCGCCAGACGGCCTACCCCGGGCGCAGCTTCTGGTGGTTGATGCGGTGGCCGCTGATTATGTCGTCCCGGATGTGCAGCAGCACAACCTCGCCGATGACCAGGCCGTTCTGGCTACGGCCCTCCCCTATGTTCACCACCTGAACCAGCCGGCACTCCATGTTCACCGGCGATTCCGCCACCCGCGGCGGACGCACCACGTCTGAGGGCGCCGGCGTCAGGCCCGCCACGCCGAACTCGCTGACCTCCGTGGGGTACTCGGCGGCGGTCTGGTTCATGGCCTCGGCGATGTCGTCCACCACCAGGTTGACCACAAACTCCCCGGTCTCCTCGATGTGGGCCAGGGTGTCCTTGCGCTTGTCCGGCCAGCCGGGGGCATAGCGGGAGCAGGAGAAGGCCAGGGTGGGCGGGTCGCTGCAAACCGCGTTGAAGAAGGAGAAGGGCGACACGTTAATCTGCCCGGCGGCGGAGATGGTGGAGACAAAGGCGATGGGCCGGGGCACCACCACGCCGGTGAGCACACGGTTGAACCCCTCAAACTTGTGCGGGTCTATCTTCATTTCTTTACCTCTTGCTGGTTATTTACCACAGAGTGCACAGAGGCCACGGAGAAGCCTAATGTCTCCCCATTACCAAGGCTGACAGGGGTATGTACGACATTTGGAACATCCGAGACATAGAACAGTCATTCTGAGCCGGAGCGCAGCGGACGCGAAGAATCTAAAATGGCGTAGGTAAGCCTCGCTGTTCGAACCGTAGCTACTCCTGCCATTTTAGACCCTTCGTCCCGATGGAATCGGGACTCAAGGTGACATTGGTTACCCCCGGGACCGAGACTGGTCCTAACACTTTACATACCCTTTTCCGCCTTAGTAAGGGGAAGATTGAGAGGGGGTCGTCCCACCCCTCGTAACCTCCCCTTGGTAAGGGGAGGGATGAGCCGATTCCTCCAGCACGTACTGTCATTCGTCCTTCTCCCCCTTGGTAAGGGGGAGATAAAGAGGGGGTCGTCTCGCCTATCGCAACGAGGACTCACAGTGAGGGTGGAAAACCGCCCCTCTTAGCCTCCTCTTGGTAAGGGGAGGGATTTCACGCAGGCCCTCAGCCAAAGGCCACCCGCGCCACGGCGATGGTGGCCCGACTCGCCTTCTGCCGGGGCGCCAGCAGCACGCCGCTGCCCGAGGCCAGCAGCGCCGCCGGCTCGGAGACGCCCCACACGCCCAGCAGGCGCCGCGCCGCCGAGGGCGTGACGCCTTGGCCCTCGCTACCCTCAAAGGCCCGGTTCAGCTCCTCCACTCCGTAGCAGACCAGTGGCACGCCGTGGCGCTCTGCCAGGGCCACCAGGCCCGGCTCGTCCCCCTTCAGGTCAGCGGTGGCGATGCACTTCAGCGAGGCCAGGGACAGGTTGTGCCGGCGGAAGGTGGTCGCCAGCAGCTCCTCCAGCTCCGCCACCGGCACGCCCCGCCGGCAGCCCATGCCCGCCACCAGGCTGCGGGGGCGGTACACCACCACGTGCTTGCCGGGGAGCGCGGCGGCGTAGGGGCGGGTTTGAAACCCGCCCCTACCGCCGTCACCCGCCACGCCGGCTTGGTCCGTGATTACCAGGGCGGCCACCGACGGCGAGTCCGCCAGGGCCTGGACCGTGGGGTAGACACGCAGGTTGGCGGGCAGGGGAGTGCCCTG
>JBGPJN010000166.1:0-6618 GCA_041485445.1 Dehalococcoidia bacterium | reverse complement strand
CGCCAAACCTGCTACGTCCGGTACAAGCGCCGCGCGTCCCTTTCCGAGTCTGAACAGTTACGCTCCGTGGACGATGGTTGACCTGAATTGCTGGGCCAGGATATACTCGCCGCAACACAGCCCAAGGGACGCGCGCCCTCACCCCAACCCTCTCCCAGGGGTGAGAATGGGCAATGCCAAGTCTCTCCCCTTCTCCCCGTGGGAGAAAGGGGGCCAGGGGGATGAGGGCCGGGGGCGCATCATGCAGGCAAGGCAAGGACGAGCAACATGACGACGGACACCGACATCGCTCTAATGGCGCACCTGATGCGGCGCGCCGGCTTCGGCGCCTCCTACGAGGAGCTGGAGCGGCGAGCGGCCAAAGGGTACGAGGCCACCGTGGAGGAGCTGCTCCACCCCGAGCAGCAGCCCGAGCTCCAGATGGACCTGATGCTCCGGTACATGGCCGGCTGGCGGGACATGCAGTCCATCATGTCCAACCAGGGTTACTGGACCTACCGCATGGTCAACTCCCCGCGCCAGCTGGAAGAAAAGATGTGCCTGTTCTGGCACGGCATCTTCTGCGTCGGCGACTCCAAGTGCATGGCCGCCAACCAGATCCTGGTGCAGCTGAACAAGTTCCGCGCCCACGGCTTTGGCAACTTCGCCGCCCTGCTGCTGCAGCTGGCCACCGACCCGGCCATGATCTACTACCTGGATAACCAGCTCAGCCACAAGGACGCGGTCAACGAGAACTGGGGCCGGGAGCTGCTGGAGCTGTTCGCCATGGGCGTGGGCATGGACGGCCAGCCCAACTACAGCGAGGATGACGTGAAAGCCTGCGCCCAGGCCTTCACCGGCTGGACCATCGCCAACGCCATCCCCCGGTACCCCTACGGCCGCCACGACAACCAGTTCCTCTACAATAAGTACGACCACAACAACAGTCAAAAGACCTTCCTGTGCGAAACGGGCAACTTCAACGGCCAGGACATCATCCACATCATTGCCAAGCAGCCCTCCACCGCCCGGTTCGTCTCCCGCCACCTGTACAACTTCTTCGTGGCCGACGAGCCCCAGGTGCCGGCCTGGCAGAGCGCCCCGCCCCGGGACCCGGCGGCCATCCGCATGCTGGAGGAGGAGTATTTCCGTTCCGGGTACGAGATCCGCGCCATGCTGCGGGTGCTGTTCAACTCCGACTTCTTCAAGAACGCCCGGTTTACCAAGGTGAAGAGCCCGGCGGAGGTGGTGGCCGGCACCCTGCGCTTGGTGGGGGACTTCACCACTCCCAAGCCGCGCATGTACGACCCGGCGCTGGAGATCCGCTACATGGGCCAGGACCTGCTCAACCCGCCCACGGTGGAGGGCTGGCATACCGGCGCCGAGTGGATTGACAGCGGCACGCTGGTGGAGCGCATCAACTTCATGGCTGGGGAGATGGGCAAGGTCCAGGCCCCTGGCATCCAGGCCATCGTCAGGCGGCTGCGCGCCGAGGGCCCCGCCGTATCGGCGGAGCGGCTGCTGGACGGCTGCCTGGAGATGATGGGCGGCTACGAGCTGACGCCCGAGAACCGCGCCCTGCTCCTGTCCCATGCCCAGGCCGGCGGCTCGCTGCGCACCGGCGCCCCGGAGTTCGCCCAGCGGGTGGGCCAGATGTTGCAGCTCATCGTGTCTACCCAGGAGTATCAGTTGACGTAGCCCACCGGTAGGGGCGGGTTTGAAACCCGCCCCTACGGCAGAACAATAAGGAGAGGAACGCATGACCAGCACCCGCAAGGACCCCGTCCTGGTAGTCCTGCAGCTATCGGGCGGCAACGACATGTTGAACACCCTGGTCCCCTACTCCAACCCCCTGTACTACGACAACCGCCCCAATGTGCGCATCCCCGCGGAGCAGGTGCTGCCCATCAACGATACCCTGGGCCTCAACCCCAACATGGCCCCCCTCAAGGAGCTGTACGACCAGGGGAAGGTGGCCATTGTCCAGGGCGTGGGGTACCCAAAGCCCAACCGCTCCCACTTCCGCTCCATGGACATCTGGCACACCTGCGAGCCGGACAAGCTGGGCACCGAGGGCTGGCTGGGCCGGGCCATCAAGGCCCTGGACCCCCAGGCCAGCAACGTGCTCACCGGGGTGAACTTTGGCCGCGGCCTGCCCAGGGCGCTGGCCATGCCGGGGGTGCCGGTGGCCTCGGTGGGAAATCTGGAAAGCTACGGGGTGCTCACCACCATCGAAGCAGAGGAGCAGCGGACCGAGGCCCTGGACCTGTTTGCCCGCATGTACTCGCCGGCCATGGGCCACGGCCCGGTGATGGACTACCTGTCTAGCACCGGCATGGATGCCCTGAAGGGCGCCGACATCCTGGCCACCGCCCCCGTCAGCTACTCCTCCACGGTGGAGTACGGCGGCAGCTCCACCGCCCAGTACATGCGCAACATCGCCCAGGTGCACTGCGCCGGACTGGGGGTGCGCATCCTGTACACCACCGCGCCCTACAACAGCTTTGACACCCACGCCACCCAGCTGTCGGCCCACGCCAAGCTGACCACCGAGGCGGCCCGCATCGCCCACGACTTCTACAGCGACCTGGCCGAGCACCAGGCCGCGGACAACGTGCTGCTGCTGGTGTTCACCGAGTTCGGCCGGCGGGTGCACGACAACGGCTCCGGCACCGACCACGGCGCCGGCGGGATGGCCTTCGTCATCGGCGACGCGGTGCAGGGCGGGCTGTACGGCGAGTATCCCTCTCTGGCGGCGGACCGGCTGGAGGAGGGGGACCTGAAGTTCAACAACGACTTCCGGGGCCTGTACACCACATTGCTGGAGGACTGGCTGGGGCTGGACGCCAAGCCCATCGTCAACGGCCGCTTTGAGAAGCTGAGTTTTGTCAGGAAGTAGGGGCGCGGGGGCGACTCACCCTCACCCCAACCCTCTCCCATCGAGGGAGAGGGGGAGGTTTCCTCTCCCCTTGTGGGAGAGGATTAAGGTGAGGGGTAAGTAATCGGCACAAACAGGCGAGAGGTGAGCATGGTTACGCAGATTCAGGGCGCAACGTTCCGCTACAGCCACACCATCGGCCGGGGCGAAGAGGCCGGGCCGGGGTTCAAGAACCCGGTGGCGGTGGCCCGGGGCGAGGGAGACCTCATGTACGTGGTGAGCCGCAGCTACGACTACCGGGCCGACGCCAAGCGGGTCACCATCTGCACCGTGGGGGAGGACTACATCGGCGAGATCGGCAACGCCGACCGGCTGGGCGGCAGTCAGATGGATGTGGGCGAGGCGGTGGCCGACGGCGCCCTCATCTGGCCCACTGACATCGCCCTGGACCGCCAGGGCAACGTGTACATCACCGACGAGTGGCTCCACCGCGTGTCCATCTTCACCAAGGACGGCGACTGGGTGGGCAAGTGGGGCATGCCGGGCCACCGCGACGGCGAGATTGACCGTCCCTCAGGCATCGCCTTCGACCGCGACGACAACGTGTTCATCGTGGACACGGGCAACAACCGCATCCAGAAGTTCAGCAAGGACGGGCGCTTCCTGGGCAAGTGGGGCCAGGAGGGCAGCGGCGACGGCCAGCTCAACCTCCCCTGGGGCATCGACATCGACGGCAACGGCGACGTGTACCTGGCCGACTGGCGCAACGACCGCATCCAGAAGTTCACCGCCCAGGGCCGGTTCCTGCTGCGCATCGGCGGGCCGGGGGCCCAGGACGGGGAGTTCAACCGCCCCACCGGCGTGGCCGTGGACCGGGAGGGGCTGATCTACGTGGCCGACTGGGGCAACAACCTGGTGCAGGTCTTCGACACCGATGGCGATTTCATCACCAAGCTGGTGGGCGACGCCACTCTCTCCAAGTGGGGCATCGCCAAGCTGGACGCCAACCCGGACATGAAGCGGCAGCGGGAGGTGGCCCAGGGGCTGGAGCGGGAGCGGTTCTTCCGCGGGCCCATCGGCGTGGAGGTGGACGATCAGGACCGGGTCTTTGTGGTGGACTCGGGCCGCAACCGCATCCAGATCTACCGCAAGATGCCGCCGGTGTTCCTTGGCCTGTACGACGGCGGGCGGCTGTAAAGGGTGTTTAAGAAGCCACCCTCTCCCCCTTACGAAGGGGGAGATATAGAGGGGGTGGTCCTGCATCCTGTGCCGTGCGGCGGTGGTGTAAGGGTACGACCCCCCTGTAGTCCCCCCTTTGTAAGGGGGGACGGGACAGCCCCTTCTTCTCCCCCTTGCCAAGGGGGAGTTAGAGGGGCTGGCGCCACTGCTCCCTCACCATACTAGCGAAGTGGCCACAAAAGGGAGTATCATGGCGCCAGCAGCCTGCGCCAGCGGGCACAATTAACGTAACAGGAGGTCCAGCCATGGCGTACCAGCGAGAAGGAGCGGTAGCACCCGCAGAGATGCAACCCCAGGGCATGCGGCGCCGGGAGAAGGTCCGGCCCATAGTTGAAGCCGGGGCGCTTAAGTTCATCCTCCAGCACGAAGTCTGGGACGGCAACATCCACGACCACGGCGACCAGGGCGTGGCCATCCTGGTTCTGGGCCAGGTGGACGGCAAGGACACCACCCTCCTGCGCTTCAACTGCTTCGACGTCGAGCGCAGCTACGTCTACGGGCCGGAAGGCAAGAACAAGGTGTGCCGCATGGACCCCACGGTGGACGGCAACCCCATCGCCTGGACCATGAAGCAGCTCCGGGAGAACCTGCCCACCATGCTGAAGGAGGCCGGCTACGAATCGGTCGCCCGCCAGGTGAAGGCGGGGGCGATGAAGGCCAAGCTGGACGAGGTGGAGACCCACGCCCGCAGCATGTTTTCCACTCAGCGAAGCACGGTGAAGCACAACCGGGGCACCGATATGTTTGAGGCCGGGAACATCCGGTTCGGCCTGGAGATGCGGACCCAGACCGGCGGCGACGGCGGTCTGGCCATCCACGTGCTGTCCGACCTGGCAGGCACGCCGGGCCGGGAGTACACGGAAGAGACGGAGCTGCTGGCCTTTGACTGCTTCCGCGAGGCGCCCCATTATCACTACGGCCCCCGCAACAAGAACTACCGGATCTTCTGGGACAAGACCATCGTGCCGGACACCCTGGAGTGGACCCTGCAGCAGTTCAAGGCCGGCAAGCTGCAAGCCATGATCCAGCGGGCCGGGTATCCCGGCGTGGCGGCGGACATTGACCAGACCGTGATCAACGCCGTGCTTCCCGCCGTGGAGGCCAAGGCCCGGCAGCTGCAGCCCAAGGTCAAGGCCTAGCGGTCGCACCTGCGGGTGAATTCGGCGTAGGGGCGAGGCATGCCTCGCCCCTACGGGGCAGGCCCCGGCGACGCCGCAGCCTGCGGGTGACCAAATTGGGGGGCCAGCGCCAGCAACTCGACTCAGGCCTGGCCTCCCCGTCGTTTAGAGCCGATCCTAAATAACCGCAGAGACGCCGAGAACACAGAGAGTTTACGATTGGATTACCGTTGTCTCAGCGGTCTCGGTGTACCCCGTGGTGAGTTTTAGGATAAGCACTTAACGACCCTTGCATAAGTATCTAAACCGGTGGGAAGGCGTTTGCGATGGAAACGGCCACTTACCCCCCTTTGCGAAAGGGGGGTTGGGGGGATTTCGTCCGACACAGTTTAAGAAGTTATGCAATGGTCCTTAGGAGCACGCCATGCTGATCGTTGACGCCCAGGTCCACATCTGGGGACAGGGCCTTCCCACCAACCGCGCCCACCGGCAGATCTCCCGCTACTCCAAAGATGACCTGCTGAAGGAGATGGATGAAGGCGGCGTGACCGCCGCGGTAATCCACCCGCCGGGATGGGACCCCAACGCCAACCAGGTGGCCCTGGACGCGGCGCGGCAGCACCCCAACCGGCTGTCTATCCTGGGCAACTTCCCCCTGGACAAGCCGGAGAGCCGCCGGCTGGTAGCCGGGTGGAAGAAACAGCCCGGCATGCTGGGCCTGCGGTTCTCCTTCCAGCAGCCCCACCAGCAGACCTGGATGACCGACGGCACCATGGACTGGCTGTGGCCCGCCGTGGAGAAGGCCGGCATCCCCGTGGCCCTGGCCGCGGCCAACTTCCTGCCCGCGGTGGGCGTGGTGGCGGAGCGGCATCCGGGGGTGCGGCTCATCGTGGACCACATGGGGCGGCCCAGCGGAAGCAAGGATGCGGCGGCGTGGGCCACCCTGCCCCAGCTGCTGGCCCTGGCCAAGCACCCCAACGTGGCGGTGAAGGCCACCGGCGCGCCCAGCTACACCAGCGCCCGCTATCCCTTCCGGGACATCCACGGCCACCTGCACCGCATTTACGACGCCTTTGGCCCGGAGCGCATGTTCTGGGGCACCGACATCACCCGCATGCCCTGCCCGTGGCGGCAGTGCGTCTCCCTGTTCACCCAGGAGCTGTCCTGGCTGTCCCAGGGCGACCAGGAGCTCATCATGGGCCGGGCCCTGTGCCAATGGCTTGGCTGGGAGCTGGCGTCGGGGGATTGAGAGACTGGGGTGAGGGCGTTGCCCCACCGGCGGCCCTCATACCCCAACCCCTTCTCCCGGAGGGAGATGGGGAGCCTGATGCCGTTGCTCCCACTCCCCCTGGGAGAGGGCTGGGGTGTGGGCGTTGCCCCACAACACCTTAACTTCCTCGTGCT
>JBGPJN010000165.1:0-6691 GCA_041485445.1 Dehalococcoidia bacterium | reverse complement strand
CCTGGTTAATAAGCGCAACCCCGCTGCCCTCTTTCGCAGCGGCCATTTGGAACAGGGCCTGGAAGGCCGGCTTGGGGCGGAAGCCCACAATGCTCCGCTCCTCCACCGGGTCCACGTAGACCGCCTCCAGCATGGTACAATTTGTGACACTTCATCCCGACCAACCTGGATGTGGTTATGAGTGCCAGACGCTTTCGCATTGCGTTCTCCTTCTCCGGGGAGAACCGAGAGTTTGTCGCCCAAGTCGCGGGCATTCTTGCGATGCGCTTCGGCAAGGTCGCGATCCTCTACGACAAGTATCACCAAGCGGAGTTCGCCCGCCACAACCTGGCGTTGTATCTGCCGGCCCTCTACGTAACAGAGTCCGATCTCGTCGTCGCGGTCTTGTGCCCGGATTACGAGAAGAAGCAATGGTGCGGCTTGGAGTGGAGCGCCATCTGCTCACTTCTCAAAGCCCGCAAGGTTGAGGAGGTCATGCTCACCCGTTTCGGGGGTGTCGAAGGCGAGGGTCTGTATGGCCTCGCTGGATATATAGACCTGGATGACTTAACACCGGAGCAAGCCGCCAACCTCATTCTCGAACGCCTGGCCCTCAACGAAATGCAGCCCAAGGAACACTACACCAAGCACGCTGTCACTGACGCCAAACCCCTCTCCACCAGCATCCCCAACAACCTTCCTCGCCTCCAGCCTTTCTTCGGACGGGAGAAGGAACTCGCGGCCATTCGGGACGCCCTCGATCCCGAGTCGCGCACCTGGGGCGCGCTCATTGACGGGCCGGGCGGCATCGGCAAGACCTCTCTCGCCATCCGTGCCGCCTACGACTGCCCGCCGGGCCAGTTCCAGCGCATCATCTTCCTCTCCCTGAAGGACCGCGAGATGGACGACGGTGGCGTGCGGAAACTCGGCGGCTTCATCCTGCGGGGGTTCATCGAGATGCTCAATGAGCTCGCCCGCGAGCTGGGGCAGCCCGACATCGGCAAGGCAACCGAGGACCAGCGCATCCGGCTCCTGTTGGACGCGCTCCGCCCCGCGCAGGCGCTGCTCATCCTCGACAACCTCGAATCCCTCACCATAGACGATCGCGACCGGCTCCTCACCTTCGTGAAGCGCCTGCCCCAGGGCTGCAAGGCCATCCTCACCAGCCGCCGCCGCATCGGCTCCGGCTCGGAGCTCCTCATCCTGGAAAAACTCGACGAACCCGCCGCGCTGGAGACCCTCGCCGACCTCGCCCTGCACCTTCCCTTGCTGGCGAGGACCAGCGAGGCCGAGCGCATCACCCTTTACACGCAGACCGGCGGGAACCCGCTGCTCCTGCGCTGGGTGGCCGGGCAGCTCGGGCGCGGAAGCTGCCGCACCTTCACCGACGCGCTGTACTACCTGCGCAGTTGCCCGCCGGACGATGATCCGCTGGAGTTCATCTTTGGCGATCTCGCGCAGGAATTCACCGCGGAGGAGACGCGCGTCCTGGTGGCCCTCACCTACTTCACCCTGCCGGCCATGGTGCAGCACATCGTCGAGCTGACTGGTCTCAACGAGGGTCCCGTCGAGACCGCCTTGCGTACCCTCGCCAACCGCGCCCTCGTGGTCCCCGACCAGGAGGAGCGGGCCTACGCCCTGGTGCCGATGGTCGCCGACTTCCTGCGGCGCCAGCGGCCCGAAGTTGTCACGGAAACCGGCAGCCGGTCGGAGAAGCGCGCCTACGCTCTGATCGTGGAGAACGGCGACCAAAAGCATGACCGCTTCCCGGTGCTCGATGCCGCCTGGCCCACCGTGGCTCCCGCCTTGCCGCTCTTCGTCGCCGGGCCGAATCCGCGGCTGCAGACCGTGTGCAATGCGCTCACCGACTTCCTTGACTTCACAGGCCGCTGGGATGAAGCGCTCGCGCTCCATAAGCAAGCGGAAGCCAAGGCCGTGGTGGCCGGTGATCACAACAATGCCGGCTGGCGGGCCTTCCAGGTGGGCTGGATTCACTTTCTGCGCCAGCAGGCGGACGAGGTGCTGGCCTGTGTCGACCGCGCCGCGTCACACTGGCAAACCGCGCAGGTCGGTGCCTGGGAGCGCACTCGGGAGCGTTCTATTGTCATCCGCATGCGCGGAAGCATTCACGAATTGAAGAAGGATTATCCCGCCGCCATCGCCGCTTTTCGCGAGGCGCTCGATCTACGGCGCTCCTTGTCCACCGAGAGCGTGGACGTGGCCATCGCGCTGAACTCCCTCGCCGAGACCGAGCGTCTCTCCGGCGACCTCCCGGCTGCAGAGCGAGATTATCGCGAGGCGCTACGGGTGGCCCACGCGGTTGGTTACGCCGGGGGCGTGGCCATCTACACGGCCAATCTAGCTGAGTTGCAGTTGGCCAGGAAAGACTGGCCGGGGGCTGAGATCCTGGCCCGTGAGGCCCTGACTTTGGCCGAAAAACAGGACCGCCAGGAATTGAACGCCCATGTCTGCCACCACCTCGCCAAGTCACTAGTGCGGCAGGGGAAGACGACTGAGGCGCTGACCCACGCCCGGCGCGCGGTGGACATCTTCATCCGGCTGGGACATGCCGATCTCGAAATTGCCCGCGCAACGCTGCGGGAGTGCCCGCCTTGACCCGCTCGCGCAGGATGCCCCGCTCCAGTTGGGCGTAGGCCACGGTGATGTAGTACAGCGCCTCCCCGAAGGGGCTGGTGGTGTCCAGCCACGGCTCGCTGTAGGAGCGCAGGCCCACGCCCCAGCCCCGCAGGCGCTCCAGGGTGGTGGCCGCATCGAGAACGCTCCTGAAGGCTCGGTCCATGCGCCACACCAGGACCAGGTCGAACTTGCGCTTGCTGGCATCGGCCAGCAGCTCCCGCCACTGGGTGCGGCGTGCCAGGTCGGTGGCCGACACCTGGTCCGTGTACTCCCTGAACACCTCCCAACCCTGGGATTGGACAAACTCCCGGAGGGGCAGCAACTGGGTGTCCAGGTTCTGGTCCTTGTCCGAGGTGCTGATCCTGCCGTAAATGCCGGCTCTCATGCTGCGCCTCCCCGATCCAAGTCAGTCCCCTCGACTTCCTTCAGGGCAAGAGTGGGCCACCTGCCGCCGGTGGGGTTGATTTTGGCATCATCCTCACTTCCCGAGGCCGGTGTCTGGCCTTCCAGACGGGCCAGGACCTTGGCGACATACTCCCGGTCATTGATGAACCCTCGGAAGTGACGCCCGTCTGCGGGGCATATCAGCATCAGAAAGGGCTTATGGGAGGTGCGCCCCTGGGCGGTGCCGACTCGCAGGGTCACTCCGCACACTGGGCATCCCAGGGCGCCAGTGGCAGCCGCGTATTGTGTACTCATGTCTATACAATACCTTCCTTCTCATGGTTCTTGAGGTAGCACCGACAGATGCCAGCCAGGGCCTGACCCCGCAGGTTCGGGCTTTCCCCCGGCTCCGTCAGCAGGCCCATGGCCTGGCCCAGGGCCTGCTGCACCACCGCCAACTCAGCCTCCTGAAATTGGAAGGTCAGGTGACGCAGTCTGGCGCCCTGGCTCTGCTCCCACGCCCTCAGATGCGCCGCCATGTCCTCCTGGCCCAGGGAGGTCAAGGCCTCCAGGCTCCGGGCGCTGTCCGGCAGGATGGCCAGCACCTCTTCCTGGGGCAGGGCTTCCAGGAGTTGGCGCAACAGCTCACCCCGAAGGCCGTCGTTGTCCTGACCAACGATGTGGTTTAGCGCCTGGCCCAGCAGCCGGGCTTCAGCGTCGTCCGCCGCGATCACCACGCAGGGCGCAGTGGGCTTCCCCATGGTCCGCAGCACTCCCAGCCGCTGAGCGCCGCCGACCGTCTCCCACCGGTCTGGGCCAATCTGCCGCGCCACCAGGGGCGCCTGGCAGCCGAACCGTTCGATGGAGCGCCGCAGCCGCGCCCGCATGGCGTCGTCCATTTCGTTGGGATTCCCTTCTGGGACCTGGATCGAGGATACGGGCAGTTCAACTATCTCCATGGTCAGTTTCCTCCATCTTCAAACTTCAGATATGGCAATACCGGACGCACCAGCCGCTCCCGCCAGCTGGGGTCCACCAGGGCCACGTAGGTGTGTTTCGGCGATTGTTCTACCAGTTCCACATCAACCCCATGCGCTCTAAAGTGCCTGATGCTGTGGGAGCCGTAGCTGTGACTCAAGGACCGGCTATGATGAACGCTCCCATCCGGGAGCCGGTAGAGCGGCGTCGCTTGGCTTGGCCCCACGTACAAGAAGCCTGCTGCCCAGTAGATCGTCCCGGTATGCCCGGCCGCGGGGTCCGAGTAGGCGACCACCGCCTTGATAGTGCTCTGCTCCTTCCTGAGTTGGCGCAGGATGATGGCCAGAGTGTGGCTTTCCGAGTTCCGCCCCAGCCGGTCGTCCAACCACATGCGGCTGAGGCAAAGGACCTCTTGCCCCCTAGCGTCTCGGAAAAAGAACGAGATGTTCTTCGGCCCCACGCCCAGCACGGCCACTCCCAGGAGTCGAGCGCCCACGAAGACCCCGAAGGCCAGCATGGCGCCCCCCGGGTAGCTCCTCAGGTAGTGTTGCTGCTCGCAGACGCGCCGCGCGATCCGGTGGGGTATGGGACGGACGAGGATGTCGTTTGGCCTAAATCCGGGGGTTTGTTGGAGCGCCGGGGTCGGAGTCCCACCGCCCCCTGCCCGCTGGAGTGCGGGCTGTGCCGCTGCTACACCGCCGGCGCTGGTCATGGCTGGCCTTCCCCCTTGTCCCTTTCAGCAGATGGACGGCCTCCACAGAGAGATTCATGTGGTGACTCCAACGGTTGGCGGGAATGTGTATACGCTGCTACCATTTAAGTAAAGCGGAATCCATCCAACTTATGGACTAACTTAGGCAAAACTTATTTGGGGGTGCCATGTTGGTCGCACGAATGTCGTCAAAGGGCCCGCAGTACGATGCTGTGGTGAAGGCCGCAGCCATGCTGGGCCAGCGGGCGGTCAGAAAGGGCCAAATTAGGTATGCGGCAGTGGAAGTGGGGATTCAGGATCAACTTTCGTTGCATCTGAGCCGCGCTAGTAAAGATCGGGCGCCAAGTCAGCAGATGGTGCGAGACTGGACGAAACAGCAACCGGACTTCCCGGAATGGGCGGTGGGAAATGGGCTGGTCTCAGCGGCGGCCCTTCCTGCCTGGGCCAGGGGCCAACTCGCGGGCAACGCGCAGCTATCCCAATCTCGGCTCAAACCAACACCGACTGCCGCTCCCCCGCCAGGGTCTGCGCCTTCCCGTGGGCCTTCCTTGGGTGGCGTGCTTGCCCTTGTATTGGGGCTCGTAGTAGCCGTCAAAGTGCTAAACGCTCTCAGTGCCCCACGGGCCGGAGGAGTCGCCACGCCCGGTGCGTTGTCTGATGGCACCCGCCCCTACGTTGGGCTCCAGGGCCGGATGGGGAGGTAGCTGGACCAAGATTCCCGCATCACCTCGGATGCTCCGGCGATCTGTAGGCTCTGCATTAGCTTGCCCGCGGTCTGCCGGTCCACCGCTCCAGACCTTGACCTATGGCGATGTTGCGGCGGCGTGTTGGGGTAGCCCGTCACCGGGCGCCTTTCAGGAGCTTGTTGACGTAGCTGGGACTGATCCCCAGGGTGGCGGCGATCTTGCGTTGAGAATATCCCGCCGCCGCCATCTTGTGGGCTTTCTCCCGTTTGCTTTCTCCGGTGGTCTGCTGCCCCGCCCTGGGTTTTGCCCCCGTCGAGGCCTTCCCCTCCTTTTCGCCAGGTTGAACCCCGACGGCTATGCCGCTGCGGCCCAGGGATGCCACCGTATCGCCAAATACCGTGCTGATGCGCTCGGACCAGAAGCTGGGCAATTCGTTCTGCATCAGCTGGCCCGCTAGGCCCGCGTTGGGCGAGACCACCCAAACATGCCTTCTTCGCTTGGCCTCGGGCGCCCCGGCAAAGGCGGCTCGGGCCGAATCCATGAGCGGCGATAGCTGGCCCCGCTCAAAGCCTCGCTGGAAGGGGCCTGGCTGTTTCACCAGCACCAGGTCAACCTCGGAGATGATGTTGCGGTCCAAGTGCGCCGCGTTCTGAACATCAAAGATCAGGGAATGGCGCCGGTGCCGGCTCAGGTTCACCAGGCCCGCGATGGCCCGGCCCTAGGCGCTCTGGGTGGACCGGGAATGAAACAGCCGGTAGCTTTCAGGGATGGAGACAATGGCGTTCTGGGGAATCAGCCCCGGCTCCTCAGCCAGACCGTACCACTGGGGCAGCAGCTTGCTCGCCTTGGCCGGGAGCCCAATGGCGTAGGGCGGCGCCACGTCCCTCAAAAGCTCTTGGAGCCGCACCGCCAGGGCGCTCTTGCCGCTGCCGCGATGGCCCAGGATCAGGACCACCGCCGGGTGATGCACCAACCGCGCCAGGGCTTCGTCCACCGGCGGAGTGTAGGCCTGGACCGTGACGGCCGGGCCGCCGGGGCTTGCGCCGTTATAGGGGGCGCTGCTGGGGCTTGTCTTCAGGTCAGCCAATGTCTTGGCCAGGTCAACACCGGGTACGACCAGAGCCGGCGGGGGCGGGGGTTGGAGTTGAGGCGGCGGCAACGCTGGAGGCGGCGCTGCCTGCAACGCTCGGCGTTGTTGGTCTTGTTCCGACCACCGGGCCAGTCCGTCCAATATCTGCGAGGCTTTGTCAGGATTCTTCAAGGCCCACAGCCCTGCCAGACCTCCTGCGATCGCCAACCAACCTTTGCCGTCCAT
>JBGPJN010000164.1:0-6805 GCA_041485445.1 Dehalococcoidia bacterium | reverse complement strand
TTGAGCCGGGCCAAGGAGAGTGGCGCCAAAACGGTGTGCCAGGTGCAGACTATGGAGGGCGCCCGGCTGGCGGTTGATGCCGGCGCTGATGTCCTGGCGGCCCAGGGGAATGAGGCAGGCGGCCACACCGGAACGATGAACCTGCTGCCCTTCCTGGTGCGAGTCATTGAAGAGTTTCCTGATGTCCCGGTGATCGCAGCTGGCGGCATCGCGAGTGGCCGGTCCCTCGCCGCCGTGCTGGTCGCCGGCGCGGAAGGCGCCTGGGTCGGCACTCCCTTCCTGGCCACCCAGGAAAATAACGAGGTCCCTGACATCCACAAGGAGCGCGTGGTTCAGAGCGACGGGGAGAACACCGTCTACACTAAGGTCTACGACATCATTCGTAACAAGGTTCAGGGCAGTTTCTGGCCCGAAGGGATCGCGGCCCGTCTGCACATGAACCGCTTCATCCAAGAGTGGCATGGGCGGGAGGATGAGCTTCGAGCCCGTCTGGATGAGATCGTGCCAGTGTGGGAGGCCGCGATTCGTCGCGGTGATCGGGACATAGTTCCCATGCTATTTGGCCAAGGTGCTGCTTTTGTCCATGCTGTGCGCCCCGCCGCGGAAGTCCTCCGCGGTATATGCGAGGAAGCAGAGTTGTTCCTGCGGCAACGGGCCGTTGATTTGATTCGTTAGTGGCTATCAACGGTCTGCCCAAGGGCTGACCGTTGATAGCCGAAGACTGATAGCTGATTTATGTGGGTTGAGTTCAAAAGCGCGCCGGACCTGATGCTGGCGGAGATGTGGAAGGAGGTCCTGGAGGCCGAGGGCCTGCCTGCGCGCATTCTCCCCCAGGGCGACGTGCTGGACTGGGGAGAGCGTGTCCCCTTCCTGGTGTATGTCCCCAAGGGCCGGGAGCACGTGGCCGAAGAGATCGTGAGGAAGCTGTAGGCGATGAGCGAGTCCGTCATCTGGGCGATTCTGCTGCTGCCGTTGGCCTCCTTTGTGGTCATCTCCTTGGTCATTCGCCCCTTTCTGGACCGGGCTGCCGCCCTCAGCGGCTTCGTGCTCATCGGCTGCCTCACCGTGGCGCTGGGGCTGTCCATGGGGACACTGGCGGCCACGGCGGGTGGCGCCGTGCACGAGTTCCCGCCCCATCCGTGGCTGCAGGCGGGCGGGGCAACCATCGCCCTGGGGCTGCTGGTGGACCCCTTGACGACGGTGATGCTGGTGGTGGTCACCGGGGTCAGCCTGATGGTGCAGATTTACTCCGTGGGCTACATGCGGGACGACCCCAGCTACAGCCGCTACTTTGCCTACATGTCCCTGTTCACCGGGGCCATGATTGGGCTGGTGCTGGCCAGCAACATCGTGCAGCTCTACGTCTTCTGGGAGCTGGTGGGTGTGGCCTCCTACCTGCTCATCGGCTTCTGGCACCACCGCCCGGCGGCCGCGGCGGCGGCCAAGAAGGCCTTCATCATCACTCGCATCGGCGACGTAGGGTTCCTGCTGGCCATCCTGTACCTGTTCAGCCAGGCGGACCGCTTCGCCGCGGCTGGGCTGGACCCCTTCCACATCCCGGACATCTGGCAGGCCGCCCAGCCCCTGGCCGCGGGCGGGGCCATCCTGGGGGGCGCGGCCCTCACCTGGGTGCTGCTGGGCATCTTTGCCGGCGCGGCGGGCAAGTCGGGCCAGTTCCCCTTGCACGCCTGGCTGCCCGACGCCATGGAAGGCCCCACGCCGGTGAGCGCCCTGATCCACGCCGCCACCATGGTGGCGGCCGGGGTGTTCCTGGTGGCCCGCTTTTACCCCCTTTTCCTGGCCTCGCCCAACGCCATGATGGTGGTGGCGCTGATTGGTGCCTTCACCGCCTTCATGGCCGCCACCCTGGGCCTGGTGATGAACGACATCAAACGGGTGCTGGCCTACTCCACCATCAGCCAGCTGGGGTACATGATGGCCGCCCTGGGGGTGGGCGCCTACGGCCCGGCGGTCTTTCACCTGTTCACCCACGCCTTTTTCAAGTCGGTGCTGTTCCTGGGGGCAGGCAGCGTCAACCACGCCGCCGACACCTTCAACATGCGCTATATGGGCGGGCTGCGCCGCTTCATGCCGTGGACCTACGCCCTGACCCTGGTGGCCGGGCTGAGCCTGGTGGGCGTTTTCCCCCTGTCGGGGTTCTGGAGCAAGGACGAGATTCTGGTGGCGGCCCGGCAGGGCGGCGGGCCGGTGGAGGCGTGGGTCAGCCGGCTGACCTTTGGTCTGTTGCTGGCGGGGGTGCTGCTCACCGCCTTCTACACCTGGCGGATGCTGCACCTGACCTTCCACGGCGAGTTCCGGGGTGGCGGCGAGCAGGAGCGCGCCGACCTGGCGGCATCCGCGCCACCAGCCGCCGCGTCTCCGGACCACCACGGCGCACCATCGGCGGATGACCACCCCAGCAGCCTCCACCTGGCTGAGTCCCCCCGGGTGATGGTGCTGCCCATGGCGGTGCTGGGGGTGGCCGCCGCGGCCGCGGGCTACCTGGCCAACCCCCAAGGGATGGAGCGATTTGTTCTGATCCCGGGACACTGGCTCACCCGCTTCCTGGAGCTGGGGCTGGAGCATGCCCTGGGCGCGGCGGCGGAAGCGGCGCACCCGGTGGCTCCCGCATTCAACATTCTGGTGGCATTGGCCTCCACCGTGGCGGCGCTGGCGGGCATCGGTTTGGCGGTTTTGTTGTATCGTTCGCGCCGGGGCGACGCGGCGCCCGACCCCCTGGAGCGGGCGGGACCGGTCCACCGCCTGCTGTCCCAGCGGTACTACGTTGACGCGCTGTATGAGGGCATTCTGGTGCGCCGGGTCTTTTATCGCGTCGTGGCCGGGACGCTGGAATGGGTGGACCGCTTCCTGGTGGATGGCCTGGTCAACCTGCTGGGCTGGAGCGTGCGGGGCGTGGGCCGCGGCACGGCCCTGCTCCAGAACGGCCAGGTGCAGTGGTACGGCGTAATGATCGCCATCGGCTCGTTGCTGATCCTGGCGGGCTACCTGGTGCTGGGCTAAAGGCGAGAGGCTGAGAGTTGGTTACGGGCTTCACCGGTCTGCTGACCGCCACCGTCTTCCTGCCCGCCGCCGGGGCGCTGGCCCTGCTGCTGCTGGCCCGCAGCGACCGCGCCGCGCGGCTGGCGGCGCTGACGGCGGCCGTGGCCGACCTGGCCCTCTCCGTGGTGGTGTTCTTCGGTTTCCAGCAGGGCGACGGCGCGGACCGGTTCCAGTGGGTGGACCGCCTCCCCTGGTTCTCCAGCCAGACCTTGAACGCCAGCTACTTCCTGGGGGTGGACGGCCTCAGTGCGCCGCTGGTGCTCCTCACCGGCCTGCTGGGATTGTGCGCCGTCCTGGCCTCCTGGCGCGTCACCCTGCGGGTGCGGGAGCACTTCGCCTGGCTGCTGCTGTTGCAGACGGCGGTGCTGGGGGTGTTCACCTCCCTGGACCTGCTGCTGTTTTTCCTCTTCTGGGAGCTGGAGCTGCTGCCGATGTACATGCTCATCGCCATCTGGGGCGGCGGGCGCAAAGAGTACTCGGCCATGAAGTTTCTGATCTTCACCCTGCTGGGCAGCGCCTTCATGCTGGTGGCCATCGTGGCGGTGTACCTTACGCCGGAGGTGGGGACCTTCGACATGACCCGCCTGCTGGCCCACGGCGCCGGCCTGATTGGGGCGGACCTGCTGCTGCCGGCGTCGGCCCTGTTCTGGCTCTTCTTTCTGGCCTTTGCCATCAAGCTGCCTGTCTGGCCCCTGCACACCTGGCTCCCCGACGCCCACACCGACGCCCCCACCGCGGGCAGCGTGATGCTGGCGGGGGTGCTGCTGAAGATGGGCGGCTACGGATTGCTGCGCATCAACGTTGGCATTTTCCACCAGGAGACGCGGCAGTTCGCCTGGGCGCTGATGGCCCTGGGGGTCATCAGCGTGCTGTACGGCGCGGTAGTGACACTGCGCCAGAACGACCTGAAGCGGCTCATCGCCTACTCCAGCGTCAGCCACATGGGCTTGGTGCTGGTGGGCATCGCCTCGGTGCAGGTGGGCCGCGGGGCGCTCACCGACACCGGCCTCAGCGGCGCGGCGATGCAGCTCTTCACCCACGGCACAATTACGGGGCTGCTGTTCCTGGCGGTGGGGCTGGTGTACGACAAGGCCCACACCCGCTACATCCCCGACCTGGGAGGACTGGCCAACCGCATGCCCCTGGTGGCGGTGGCCTTCCTCATCGCCGGGCTGGCGTCCCTGGGGCTGCCCGGCCTCAGCGGCTTCGTGTCGGAGCTGCTGGTGTTCCTGGGCGGCTTCCAGGCCTACCCCTGGCCCACGGCGCTGGCGGTGCTGGGGATAATACTGGCGGCGGGATACATTCTGTGGATGGTGGAGCGGTGCCTGTTCGGCGCGGGCCGGGAACGGTTCGCCCACCTGACCGACGCCACTTTCGTTGAAGCAGTGCCATTGGTGCTGCTGATTATCGTCATTGTGGCGGTGGGAGTGTATCCCGCGCCGCTGACCCAGGTGTTCCAGGCGGGGCTGGCCCCCATGGTGGACGCTTTCAACGGATTCGGCGGGAGGTAGGGGAAGTTGACCCTTCACGACCTTTACCTCATCTCCCCCTACCTGGCCACCGCCGGGATGGGCATTGTGGTCATTCTGCTGGACCTGGTGGCGTCGCGGAAGGGCCTGCTGCCCGCCGTGGCCCTGCTGGGCGTGCTCGTCGCCGGCGCCCCGACCCTGGTGCAGCTTTTGGACACCGGCGGCGGTCTGGGCCGCGCGGGGCTCCCTAACCTGGTGGCCGAAGGCGGCGTGCTGGCGGGCAGCCTGTCGGTGGACCGGTTCGCCCTCTTCTTCAACTGCCTGGTCCTGGCCGCCCTGGGGCTGGTGGTGCTGGCCTCCACGGACCCCCTGCGGCGCATGCCGGGGCACCAGGGCGAGTACCTGGGCCTGCTGCTCTTCTCCGCCACCGGCATGATGCTGCTGGCCGCCGCCACCGAGCTGATTACCATCTACATCGCCCTGGAGTTGACCACCCTGCCCCTGGCGGCGCTGGCGGCCTTCCTGCTCACCGGCCGCTCCACCGAGGCCGGGATGAAGTACCTGATCATCGGCGCCATCAGCTCGGCGCTGATGCTCTACGGCATGGCCCTGGTGTTTGGCTTCACCGGCAGCACCAGCCTGGCGGGTATCGCCGCCAGCTTCCTGGAGCCGGCCCAGCAGCCGGTGCCCTTTGGCAGCTACGCCATGCTGGTGGGGGTGGCCCTGATGCTGGCGGGCTTCGGGTTCAAGATCGCCGCGGCGCCCTTCCAGATGTGGGTACCCGACGTCTACGAAGGTGCGCCCGCGCCGGTGGTGGCCTTCCTGTCGGTGGCCAGCAAGGCGGCGGGCTTCGCGGTGCTGCTGCGGGTGTTTTACACCGGCTTCCTGGACTACGACGTGGACTGGGGCGCCCTCATGGCCATCCTGGCCGCCGCCTCCATGACCCTGGGCAACCTGGGGGCTCTGGGCCAGACCAACATCCGGCGGCTGCTGGGGTACAGCACCATTGCCCACGCCGGGTACATCCTGGTGGGCGTGGCGGCGGTGGCGGGAGTGGCTTACAGCCCCGGCGCCGGGCCGGCCTTCACCACCTTTGGCCCCAGCAGCGTGCTGTTCTACCTGGGGGCTTACCTGGCGGCCAACCTCACCGCCTTCATCGCCGTTATCGCCATCAGCAGCCGCATCGAGGGCGACCGCATCGCCGACTACGCCGGTCTGTTCCGCCGGTCGCCCTTCCTGGCGGCGGCGCTGGCCCTGGCCCTGGTGGCCCTCATCGGCGTGCCGCCCACCAGCATATTTATCGCCAAGCTGTACGTCTTCACCGCCGCGGTCAAGGGCGGGCTGGCCTGGCTGGCCCTGGTGGGCGTCATCAACAGCGTGGTCTCCGCCTACTACTACATTCGCATCATCCGGGTGATGTTCCTGGATGCCCCTGCGTCCCCAGAACCCATCCCCGCCCCGGCGCCGGCGCGGCTGGCGCTGGCGGTGGCGGCCGTCGCCACGGTGGCCATCGGCGTGGCCCCCGGCCCGCTGCTCACCGCCGCCGAGGGCGCGGTGAAGGCCCTGGCCGGGGTGGCATTTCCTTAACCTATTCGGGTTTCTTGCCGGCCGCACTCCACAACTCATCGTGGGTCAGCCCCTCCCCATTCCTGATTCGTTCGTAGGCTGCGTCCAAGAGAGCCCTGAACTTGGGTGTGTAGGCAAGAACCAGGCGGTCCAGCTCCGCTTCGTCGGACACCGCCACCAGCACCGCGGTGGGATGCCCATTCCTGGTGATGATTATTGGGCCGTCTGCGCACTGCTCCAGATAACTGCTGAAATGAGCCTTGACATCAGCAACCGGCGCGATTTTCATAGTTCGAACTCCTGCTCCCCGATGAATAGGCGGCTTCCTCGTTTGAATCCAATGGCTAGAATATAAACCTGCCTGGACTCATGATCCGTGCGGTAAAAAACCCGGGACCGGTTATTGGGACCAAGGCGTAACTCCCATGCGGTGCCTAGAACCGAAGGCCGGAGTAGGGGCTTTCGGTTTCTGGTCTCTACTTCCGGATCGGTAAGCAATGAATCCTCGATCCCACGTCGGATTAGCGAATGATACCGGAGGCTAATCTCGGCAAGGTGCCACCGCACCTCTCTATCGTAAATCAACGTATATCGCCGGTGTGTAGACATACGATATGACTATAATTATAGTCATAATTAGGTATGAGTCAACTCTTCCCGCCTATTCGCCGTTGACACCCCCAGGGGCCGATGCTAGACTCCCTTTGCCC
>JBGPJN010000163.1:0-6860 GCA_041485445.1 Dehalococcoidia bacterium | reverse complement strand
TGAGATCCGCGCCATGCTGCGAGTCCTGTTCAACTCCCAGTCCTTCAAGGACGCCCGCTTCGCCCGGGTCAAGAGCCCCGCGGAAGTGGTGGCCAGCACCTTGAAGCTGGTGGGCGGCTGGGACGTCATCCAGCCCGGCCTCCAGGTCATCTCCAACGAGATCCGCTACATGGGCCAGGACCTGCTCAACCCCCCCACCGTGGAGGGCTGGCACACCGGCAGCGAGTGGATTGACAGCGGCACCCTGGTGGAGCGCATTAACTTCTGCGCCGACCAGCTGGGCGACACCAGCAGGCCCGGCGTGCAGGCCATCATCAAGCGCCTGTCCGCCCAGCGCAACCTGACCCCGGAGAGCCTGGTCAGCGGCTGCCTGGAGGCCTTGGGCCACTACGATTTGCCCAAGGAGACCCGGGACCACCTGACCAACCACGTCCGCAAGGGCGGCGCCCTCAACCCCAGCGCCCCGGACTTCGGCACCCGGGCGGCCCAGGTGCTCCAGCTCATCGTCTCTACCCAGGAGTACCAGTTCGCGTAAGGTTGACTCCGTAGGGGCGGGTTTCAAACCCGCCCCTACCCAGCGCCCAAAGAACAAGAAGGAGAAAAGAAGATGACCTCCACCAAGAAAGACCCGGTGCTGGTAGTGCTCCAGCTTTCCGGCGGCAACGATGCCATGAACACCATCGTGCCCTACACCAACCCCCTGTATACCGACAACCGGCCCATCGTGCGCATCCCCACCGACTCGGTGTTGCCCATCAACGACACCATCGGCTTCAACCCCAACATGGGGCCCATCAAGGAGCTGTACGACGCGGGCAAGGTAGCCATCATCCAGGGCGTGGGCTACCCCAACCCCAGCCGCTCCCACTTCCGCTCCATGGACATCTGGCACACCTGCGAGCCGGACAAGATTGGCACCGAGGGCTGGCTGGGCCGCACCGTGAAGGCCATGGACCCCAAGGGTGAGAACGTGCTCACCTGCGTCAACTTCGGCCGCGGTCTGCCCCGGGCCCTGGTGGCCCCCGGCGTACCCATCGCCTCCGTAGGCAACCTGGAGACCTACGGCGTGCTCACCGGCATGGAGGAGGAGGAGCGGATGGAGGCCCTGGACCTGTTCTCCCGCATCTACTCCCCCACCGTCGGGCGGGGCGCCGTGGTGGACTACCTGTCCAGCACCGGCATGGACGCCCTGAAAGGCGCCGACATCCTGAAGGAAGCCCCCCTCAAGTACAGCTCCAGCATTGAGTACGGCGGCGACTCGGTGGCCCAGTACATGCGCAGCATTGTCCAGGTCATCACGGCCAATTTGGGCGTGCGCATCCTGTACACCACCGCCCCCTACAACAGCTTCGACACCCACGCCGGCGAGCTGGTCACCCACGCCAAGCTGTGGACCAACGTGTCCCAGACCGTGGCTGACTTCTATGCCGACCTGCAGGAGCACAACGCCACCGACAACGTGACCCTGCTGGTCTTCACCGAGTTCGGGCGCCGGGTCCACGACAACGGCTCCGGCTCCGACCACGGTTCCGGCGGCATCGCCTTCGTCGTCGGCGACAACGTGGCGGGCGGCCTCCACGGCGAGTACCCGTCCCTGGAAGCCAACAAGCTTCTGGAGGGCGACCTCCACTTCAACAACGACTACCGCGGCCTGTACACCACCCTGCTGGAGGACTGGATGGGCGTGGAAGCCAAGCCCGTGGTCGGCGGCAGCTACGAGAAGCTGGCCTTCATCAACAAGTAGCCACCCTGGGTAGGGGCATCCCGACTTGTCGGGACGCCCCTACGGGCCCACAAAACCCGCATAGTAGGTGAGGTTGAAAAATGGTAGTAGCACAAGTAATGGGAACGACCTATCGATATAGCCACACCATCGGCCGCGGTGAGCAGCGGGGCCCCGGGTTCCGCACCCCCGTGTCCATGGCCCTGGCCGACAACAACGTGATGTACGTGGTGAGCCGGGCCAGCGAGTACCGCCCCGACTCCATGCGCATCACCATGTGCACCGTGGACGAGGAGTACCTTGGTGAGTTCGCCAACGGCGGCGAGACGGCCGGTCAGGCCGACGAGACTGAGAGCTCCATGACCTGGCCCGCGGGCATCGCCCTGGACAAGGCCGGCAACGTGTACGTGGCCGACGAGTGGCGCAACCAGATCGTGATGTTCACCAAGGACGGCGAAGTGATCGGGCGGTGGGGCGCCACCGGCAAAGGCGCCGGCGAGATGGACGGCCCCAACGGCATCGCCTTCGATGCCCAGGACAACCTCCTGGTGTCCGACGGCCGGAACCACCGGGTGCAGAAGTTCACCAAGGACGGCAAGTTCATCTCCCAGTTTGGCAAGCAGGGCGCCCACAACGGCGAGTTGAACTACCCCTGGGGCATCACCGTGGACAAGGACGGCAGCGTCTACGTCGCCGACTGGCGCAATGACCGCATCCAGAAGTTCAGCAAGGACGGCAAGTTCCTGCTGAAGGTCGGCGCCTCCGGCACCAAGGATGGCCAGCTCAACCGGCCCACCGGCGTGGCCGTGGACAAAGAGGGGCACATCTACGTCACCGATTGGGGCAATGACCGCGTCCAGGTCTTCGACCGCCTGGGCAACTTCGTCGCCAAGATGACCGGCGACGGCGGCATCTCCAAGTGGGGCAAGGAAAAGCTGGACGCCAACCCGGACATGTGGAAGGAGCGCGAGATCGCCCAGGGCATGGAGCAGGAGAAGGCCTTCTGGGCCCCCATCTGCGTGCGGGTGGACGACCAGGGCCGCGTATTCGTGGTGGAGTCGGCCCGCCAGCGCATCCAGGTCTATAACAAGATTGACCCCATCTTCCAGGCCAAGTACGACAACGGCCGGCTCTAAAAGCTAGGCGGTGCCGTGTTGCGGGGCCGCCCCGATGCCATCGGGGCGGCCCCGTGGCAATCTATCTAGACGGAGGATAATCCCATTGACGACCCAGGAAGAGCTGGTAGCCCGGCTAAGGCCCCTAGGCATGCGGCTCACGCCCCAACGCTTGGCCGTGGCCGAAGTGGTGGTGAACTCAGGGGACCATCCCACCGTCAAAGAGATCTTTGAGCGGGTGAAGGAGTTTTTCCCCTACGTAACGCTGGCCACCGTCTACTCCACCCTGGGGGTGCTAGAGCAGGCCGGCATTGTGCGGGAGTTGCCCTTCCCCCGCCAGTCGCGCTACGACGCCAACCTCACGCCCCATGCCAACCTGGTGTGCCTTGGCTGTGGGTGCGTCGTAGACTCGGAAGTGGGCCAGGAGACCGTGGCGGAGCTGCGGCGGTTGGTGGAGCAGGGAGCCAGCTTCCTGATCTCCTCCCAGCGGGTGGACTTCTACGGCTGGTGCCCCGCCTGCGCCGCCGTCCGGCAACCCACCCTGGTCCCCGAGCCGCCGGCCCTCAACTAGCGGCCCCGGCGGGCGGCGCCAAGAGCAAGAAGAGGCCCCCTCGCAAGAAGGGGCCTTGGTTTGGGAGGCGTGGTTGGCGGGGGCGGGGTCGGAGAGGTTACCGGACGGGCAAGGGTTAAAGTGTGTAACCTTCGGATCTGAAAACTAGGATCTTGAGCTGCCGAAACCGTTCTTTCACGGTAAGGGAATATTCAGCAAACCACTGGTCAAAATCGGCATTTACGACTACTCTGAGGATCATTATTTTGTCCGGCACCAATTGCCCTTCTGGGGAGACCCAGACCCCTTCTAGGCTACCAGTTGCCTGGAGCACTGTAACTCCGCCACCAACCCTCGTTGCTAGTTCCTCCTTAGTCTGGTTTAATTTTGCGGGCTCGATCTCTCGTCCGTAATCTGGTGGTCCGTCGTTGTAGTTCAGCGGGACGTACAACTCGTATTGAGGCAATCACGCTGCCTCCGAGTTGACGACGTCGAAAGCGAATTCCGCCTCCTGTAAGATCTCTACCATCCGTGCACTTAGCAGGTACTCGTTGTTCGGTAGCGCAACAAACTCACTACCACTCCGAAGTAACACGGCGAATGCTTCATCTGCGTGTTCTGGGGCGACCCTGACGTGCACTCGGCCTGGAGCCGACGAATAAGCCGCGCCCTGGTATTCAAAGGGGGCGCCAACATTACCCATTTTCGGGCTTCTTTTCTGTCGCTTAGAGTTCAATTGACACCACCAATTCCAGAGAAATTCTCAACCTCTCCATCATCCGCCGCCACGGCTCGCGATCAGCCCTAATGGGCAATTCAACTACCATAGGCCAGCCCCCAGATGATCTAAGGTTGGTTTTGGGACCGGCCGGGATCGCCTGATGCTCGGTCGCATATTTCAACACTTGGCATAGCCAACTGCATGTGGGTTCTGTATGGATTCAGCGTGCTTTTGGTGTGATTGTACATTAACGAGTCAACCCGTGGTCCGTCCACAAAAAATTGCGGCGCTTTGGTGACAATATGTGACACTAAGTGTGGACTCTAGCGTATCACCTCATGCTTTGAGCCGCCACCCGGCCGGGGTCACGCTTTCGGTAGGTTCGCACTACTCCTGTGGTCAGCGGTTACAACGCAGTCGATGCACATCGTTGCCTCGTGTCCTGACGACCGTGCCCGACTCCAGGGCTCTATGGCCGTCAACCGAGCCCTCTGCCCGTCAGGACTTGCCCCTCACACCCCCCAATTGACGCCAGCCCCTTGCTATGGTAGCCTCTATGGGGCCGAACGAAGCTGCATAGATTTACATAGATTTTGATAGATTTGCATGGTTGAGTCCCCGGTCCAAAACGGCGCCCAGTGGCTCTCCCTTAGGGAGGCCTGCGGCCTGCTGCAGGTGAACCAGACCACCCTGCGCCAGTGGGCCGACCAGGGCCACCTGCGGGTCTACCGCACCCCCGGCGGCCACCGCCGATTCTCCCACGACGACGTGCTGGCCCTGACCCGCCGGGGCGGCTCCGCCCCCGTCCCGACCAGTCGGGACCGCAAGGACAAGCTGGAGGACTCCGCCCTGCGCCGCATCCGCCGCGGCCTGCACCACCAGGACGTCACCAGCCAGCCCTGGTACCAGAGCATCCAGGAGGACGGCCGGGGGCGCATGCGCCTCTTCGGCCGCCGCCTGCTGTCCCTGCTGGTCAATCCCGCCACGGAAGGCCCCCAGCGGCGGCAACGCCAGGAGGCCCTGGCCGAGTCCCACCTGCTGGGCCAGGAGTACGGCGCCGAGATGGCCGACCGCGGCGTGCCTCTGAAGGACACCATTGAGGCCTTCATCTTTTTCCGCACCATGGTGCTGGACTCCACCGACCCCTCAGCCTGGGGCCAGATGCTGGAGCTGGCCGACCAGGTGCTGCTGGGCATGGTGGAGGGCTACCAGCGCAGGTCTGTTCGCCTGGAGGCCCACCCCCAATCCCCAGTGGCCGTGGCCGCCGGCCCGGCAGTTTAAGTAGGGAGTTTTCGGACTCATGGACCTCACCGACCGCAAGCTGCTTAACCTCATCCAGAGCCGGTTCCCCCTGGTGGACGAGCCCTACCGGGCCCTGGGCCGGGAGTTGGACATCAATGAGGCGGAGGTTATCCCGCGCCTGGCGGAGCTGAAACGCCAGAACGTGCTGCGCCAGATCAGCGCCATCTTCGATACCCGCCGCCTGGGCTACAAGACCACCCTGGTGGCCATGGCCTACGCCCCGGAGCGGCTGCACCAGGGCGCCCTGACCATCAACCGCCACCCCGGCGTCAGCCACAACTACGCCCGGGAAGGCTCCTACTACAACCTGTGGTTCACCCTGGCGGTGCCGCCTGAAGAGGACCTGGGCGACACCGTGGCCCGCATGGCCCGGGAGACCCAGGCCCAGAGCTGCCGGGTGATGCCCACCCTGCGCTTCTTCAAGATCGGCGTCAACTTCGACATGGTGGGCCAGAAGAGCGATGCCTTTAACTTCCGCCCCGACGGCGATGGCGAGGACGGGGGCAGCCCCGGCCCGGACTGGAACCAGGCCGTGCCGGTGTCCGAGGCGGACAAGGCGGCCATCCGGGAGTTGCAGGAGGACCTGCCCCTGGAGTCCCGCCCCTTCGACGCCATGGCCCGACGCCTGGGCATGACCACCTCCCAGCTCTTTGGCCTGGCCCAGCAGTTCCAGGCGCGCAAGATCATGCGACGCTACAGCGCCGTGCTGCACCACCGCCGCTCCGGCTTCCGGGCCAACGCTATGATTGTCTGGAAGGTGCCCGAGGGGCAGTCCCAGGAGGTGGGCCTGAAGATGGCCCAGCACCCTGCGGTGACCCACTGCTACCAGCGGCCCACCTTCCCCGACTGGCCCTACACCCACTTCACCATGGTCCACGCCACCACCACCGAGGGGTGCGAGCAGGTGGCCCAACAGATTGGCGAGGCCACCGGAATTTCCGACCGGCTGCTGCTCTACAGCACCCGGGAGTACAAGAAGACCCGGGTGCGCTACTTTGTGTCGGACTACCAGGAGTACCGGGAGGAGGAGCCAGAGGCCCCGACTGAAGTCGGGGTGGGTGACGGCTGAGGGGCGGAACCACCCCCTCTGTGTCTCCCCCTTGGTAAGATGCCTGATGTTAGCTAGACCTTCGAAGTCTAAGGAGTATTTCATAACTATGAAACTGTCATTCTGAGCCGAAGCGCAGCGAAGGCGAAGAATCTAAAGAATTTGCGATGGTGCCGTGCCCACTACCTTAGATTCTTCGCTGCGGCTCAGAATGACATCCGTAACATTTGGATGTCGGACAACTAGCATCACGCATCTTGGTAAGGTGGAGAAGGGCCAAGCTACAGGAGTTAAGGCAAACTCCGCCCCTCAGAACACCGTCTCCCCCTCTCCCCGAGGGAGAGGGGGACCGAGGGGGTGAGGGTTGCCCTCGCCCCAGCCCTCTCCTAGTGGGAGAGGGG
>JBGPJN010000162.1:0-6940 GCA_041485445.1 Dehalococcoidia bacterium | reverse complement strand
CGGCGGCCACGGTGGTTCACACTAACGTAACAAACTGTTAACAGAACTGAAACGAGCGCAGGCCTCTTTTCCTGTACCATCGCCAGAGCGCCATATCCCCGTGGCGCAGTGGGATGGCCGGTGTGGGCCGGCAAGGGGGAGCCAGTCCCCCGAAAGTGACAGGACTGCTGAAACGAGGCGCCAGGACCCCACCCCCCGCAGGGTACATCTTCCGGATCGTCACCGTGGCGGCGCTGGTCGTGGCCGGGGCCCTGGCGGTGGCCTGCGGGGCTGCGCCGGCGGCCACCCCCGCCGCGGGGACCGCGCCGCCCGCCGCGGGCGCAACCGCCAAGCCCATCAAGCTGGGCTTCAGCGCGTGGCCGGGCTGGTTTCCCTGGCAGGTGGCGGAGGAGGCGGGCCTCTTCAAGAAAGCCGGCGTCAACGTCGAGCTGGTGTGGTTTGAGGGCTACATCGACTCGATCAACGCCCTGGCCGGCGGCCAGCTGGATGCCAACTCCCAGACGCTGAACGACACCCTGGCGTCGGTGGCGGCGGGCTCCCGCCAGGTCATTGTGCTGACCAACGACAACTCCACCGGCAACGACCAGATCATCGCCACGGAAAACATCAAGACCATCCAGGACCTGAAGGGCAAGCGCATCGGCGTGGAAGTGGGGGTGGTTGACCACTTCCTGCTGCTCTTGGGCCTGCGCTCGGCGGGGCTGGCTGAGGCGGACGTGACCATCGTGGGGCTGGAGACGGGCGCGGCGGCGGCGGCCTTTGCGGCGGGACAACTGGACGCGGTGGGCGTGTTTGCACCCTTCACCACCCAGGCCCTGAAGCGGCCGGGGTCCCACGCGCTGTTCACCTCCAAGGGGTTCCCCGGCGCCATCCCCGACCACCTGGCGGTGTCCGCGGAGCTGGTCAAGAGCAACCCCCAGGCCGTGCAGCGCATGGTGGATGCCTGGTACTTGACGCTGGCCTACATGAAGCAGCACCCCGAGGAGACACTGGCCATCCGGGCAAAGCGGGCGGGGGTGAGCGTTGCTGAGTACCGGGAGTACGACTCGGGCACCACCCTGTTTTCGGTGGAGGACAACATCAAGGCCTTTGGCCCCGGCAGCGACTACGCCAGTTTGCAGTATGCCTCCCAGGAGATCTCCCGGTTCCTGGTGGACTCCAAGTTTGTGAAGACCGCGCCCGACCTGACCGGCCTGCTTGATCCCCAGTTCGTGCAGGCTTATGCCAAGGCCGCCAGGTAGTTGTGAGCCGGCACGTCAGCGTCCGCACCCAACGACGTCCCCTGTTGCCTGTGACCCCGGCCCCCGACTCCGGCGCCCGGCCTTCCGCCCCAGGGGAGGCCGCGCAAGGCCGGCGCCTCGGTCACGGACCGTCCCGGCGGAGCCCGCGCCGCCCGTCGGTGTTCTGGCGGATCCGCAACGACATCCCGTCCACGCTGCGGCACACCCTGGTGCTGATATCCCTGGTGCTGCCCTTCGCGGCGTGGTCCGTCCTTTACCTGTTCCGGGTGGTGGACCCCATCTTCCTGCCCAGCCCGGTGCGTGTCCTGCGGGCCATGGGCGAAATGATCCGGTCCGGGGAGCTGTTCACAGCGGCGGGCACCAGCCTGGGGCGCATCGGCATCGGCTTCGGGCTGGCGGTGCTGGTGTCGGTGCCGCTGGGACTGGCCATGGGCAGCTTCCGCAGTATGCAGTCCCTGTTTGAGCCCATGATGGGGCTGGTGCGCTACATGCCCGCCACCGCCTTTGTGCCCCTGCTGCTGATCTGGCTGGGGCTGGGCGAGACGCCCAAGATTGCGCTCATCTTCATCGGCACCGTGTTTTTCAACTCCCTGATGACCGCCAACGTGGTGTGGCAGATACCCAACGAGCTAATCAAGGTCTCATACACCCTGGGCGCCAGCAACTTTACGGTGTTCCGGCGGGTGGTCTTTCCCCACGCCCTGCCCGGCATGGTTGACTCGGCCCGGGTCAACCTGGCGGCGGCCTGGAACCTCATCGTGGTGGCGGAGCTGCTGGCGGCCAGCGAGGGGCTGGGGTTCCGCATCGTGCGGGCGCAGAAGTTCCTGCAGATCGACAAGATCTTTGCCCTGCTCATTATCATCGGCATCATCGGCGTGACCACCGACCTGCTGCTCCACTGGGCGCGCAAGCGCATGTCGCCCTGGGCATCACGGTGACCTGGCAGCCGCGCCCTCACCCCGGCCCTCTCCCTGGGGGAGAGGGAGGCAGGGGGATGAGGGCCAGGGGTGGGGAGAGGGGGGACAGCCCGGGTTAAGAACCTTTCGCAAGGGCCTGTTAGGATGGGGGTAGATGACCGAAGAGAAGCTGGCGGTCCGGGACCTTACCAAGGACTTCGTTTCCAGGTCGGCCAGTGTGCGGGCGCTGGAGGGGGTCAACCTGACGGTGGCCCCCGGCGAGTTTGTCTGCATCGTCGGCGCCTCGGGCTGCGGCAAGTCCACCCTGCTGGAGGTGGTGGCCGGATTTGAGGAGCCGTCCTCCGGGGAGGTGCTGCTGGACGGTCATGCCATTGTGGGGCCGGGCCCGGACCGCGGGCTGGTGTTCCAGCGGTACTCCCTGTATCCGTGGCGAACGGTGGCCCAGAACATCAGCTTTGGGCTGGAGCTGGCCGGAGTGTCCCGGGAGGAGATCCGGGAGCGGGTGGCCTACTACCTGGCGGTGATGAAGCTGGAGCAGTGGGCCAACGCGCTGCCCGACCAGCTATCGGGGGGCATGCGCCAGCGGGTGGCCATCGCCCGGTCGCTGACCACCGAGCCGGAGATGCTGCTGCTGGACGAGCCCTTCGGCGCCCTGGACGCCCAGACCAAGTTCGTGATGCAGGACTTCCTGCTGGACGTGTGGAAGCGCACCAACACCACCATTCTCATGGTCACTCACGACGTGGAGGAGGCGGTTTACCTGTCCCAGCGCATCTACGCCTTCTCCTCCCGTCCGGGGCGGGTCAAGCGAGAGGTCCGGGTCCCCTTCGGCGAAGCGCGCACCCGCGCCATCCGGCGGGACCCGGCTTTCCTGGACCTGCGGGAAGAGGTACAATCCTTGCTCCTTGACGAGGTGGGCGAGGGGTAGAGTGGCCCTCACCCCAGCCCTCTCCCAGGGGGAGAGGGAGCAACGGCGAGAGTGCCCCCTTCTCCCCGCGGGGGAAGGCGGCCAGGGCCTGCCCTGAGCTAGACGAAGGGGGTTGAGGGCCACGGCGGGAGTGGGAGGGCCAGTTTGGTAACAACGCAATGCGGCAATACCTTGGCTGAGCACTAGCCACACCAGGAGGTCACTACCCTTGGCGGAGCACGAATACCGGGGCGAGGTCCCCCTGCACCAGCGCTATGGCCCCGAGGCCAGGTATGCGGTGGAGGCCGAGGCGCTGATGCCCACCACCAAACTCCAGGAGGAGATTGCCCGCGGGCTGGAGCTGGGGCTGCCCGGCGCCGATTCCATCAAGGATCGGACCATCCCCACCTTCAGCCGCGGCGAGCTGCCCCACTTCGCCGGCATCAACACCTTCCTCAAAGCCCCGTACCTGGAGGACGTGCGCCGGTGCGGCGAGTACGACGTCGCCGTGCTGGGGGCCCCCTTTGACGGCGGCACTACCTACCGGCCCGGCACACGGTTCGGCCCCCAGGGCATCCGGAAGATCTCCGCGCTGTACGGCCCCTACAGCTTTGAGATCGGCGTGGACCTGCGGGAGTCCATCACCATGTGCGACCTGGGGGATATCTTCACCATTCCGGCCAACATCGAGAAGACCTTTGACCAGATCAGCAAGGCGGTGGCCCACGTGTATAGCAGTGGGGCCTTCCCCATTGTGCTGGGGGGCGACCACTCCATCGGCTTCCCGACGGTGCGGGGCGTGGCCCAGCATCTGAACGGCGGAAAGCTGGGCATCATCCACTTTGACCGCCACGTGGATACCCAGGAGACGGACCTGGATGAGCGCATGCACACCACGCCCTGGTTCCATGCCACCAACCTGCCCAACGTTCCCCCCAAGAACCTGGTGCAGATTGGCATAGGCGGCTGGCAGGCGCCTCGTCCCGGTGTGAAGGTGGGGCGGGAGCGGGAAACCACCATCATGACGGTGACCGATTGCGTGGAGATGGGCATTGAGGCCGCCGCGGCCCGGGCGCTGGAGGTGGCGTGGGATGGCGCCGATGCGGTGTGGGTCAGCTTTGACGTGGACTGTCTGGATGCCGCCTTTGTGCCGGGCACCGGCTGGCCGGAGCCGGGCGGGTTCCTGCCCCGGGAGGTGCTCAAGTTCATCCACCTGATCTGCGAGCGCCCGCTGGCCGGCCTGGAGGTGGTGGAGTGCTCACCCCCCTACGACACCGCTGAGATCACCTCCCTGCTGGCCACCCGGGTAATCTGCGACACCCTGGGGTGTCTGGTGCGGGCGGGCCACCTGCCCAAGCGGACCTGAGCCACGCGCCGCGGCCAAGGTAACTGTTCAGTTAGGTCTTCGTCTTTCCGGCGAAAGCCGGAATCCATCGGCGCATCTCAACCATGCGTGTAACTGGACACCGGCCTTCGCCGGTGTGACGGATGTAGCCTCCACTCCTACCTCATCAAGTCTGAACAGTTACGCGGCCAACCCCCAAGTTGACTTGCCCACGGAAACATGGTATAGGGTAAGCAACCTGCCCCGACCCGTCCGAAGGGCGGCGGGCCACGCTACGCAAGCTACATGGCGCAGCGCTAAAAGGAGTTGGGATATGCCCAGACCCAGGAGCAACCAGGGGGCCGCACCGGCCGCCAAACCCAAGCTCAAGGTTTTCAACTACGACACCGCCCAGATCGGCGAGGAGCTGGGGTCCTACGAGTACCTGCTGACCCAGGAGATGGTGAACACCTTCCGGGCCGCGGTGGACGACCCCGAAGCCGCTTTCCCCACCCTGGGGGTAAAGCACGACGCCACGGCCCTGGCCATGGTGTACGAGGACAACACCGGCGGGGTCAACGCGGGCAATGAGGTGGAGTTCTTCAACGCCCCCATCCCGGGCAAGAAGATCAAGGTCACCGGCCGCATCCACGACAAGTACCTGCGCCGGGACAAGCCGTATCTGGTCATCGAGGCCACCGCCACCGACGAGGACGGCCGCCTCCTGGAGAAGCTGCGCACCTATCAGATGAAGAAGCCCGACGAGGTGGGAAAGAAATGGCAACCCGCAATATAGAGGTCAGCGCCAAGATCCCCACGGTGACCAAGCACATCACCCAGGAGCGCATCAACCAGTTTGAGGCGTGCGGCATCCTGGACCGGCAGAACATTCACAACAGCCCGGAGCTGGCCAAGCAGCGCCTGGGCACCACCTTCCCCATCGCCTCGGGGCGCATGTCGGTGGTGTACGCCACGGAGGCCCTGCGCAAGTTCTTCGGCCCCCAGGTGTTCAACCACACCGGCTCGGTGAACCTGAAGTTCCTGCGCCCGGTGAAGTCGGGGGACACCATCACCGTCACCGGTGAGGTCAGCTCCCGCCAGCCCGCGGCTCAGGGCAAGGGCACCATGGTCAGCGTGAGCCTGGTGTGCCAGAACCAGAACGGGGACCAGACCGCCGTGGGCGTGGGCACCGCCGTCGTCCCCTAGGGCGCCGTGGGCACACCGGCATGTCCACCTCATCCATCGAAGAACGCATTGAGCGGCGCTTGGGCACTTTGGAGCAGGACCTGCGGGCCCTGAACGCCAAGGTGGACCGGCTGCTTTACTGGCAGTTGGGGCTGCTGGGGGTCATCGCCGCCTCCATCCTGGCCACGGTGCTGACCCGGCTGCTGTAGCTGGGGGGAGGCGGTGGTGACACCACCGCCTCCTTCCTCTCCCCAGTCTTCCACCCATCTGTACATCGGCAAGGAGCGCCCATGCCCCAGTTCGGCAAAGTAGAAGTGGAGATCGCCTACTGCGTCCCTTGAGGCTACCACGCGCTGGCCGTGTGGCTGGCCATGGAGATCTGGCGGTCCCAGAACGCGGGGGACGTCGCCATCAAGCTGACCCCCGCCGGCGGGGGCCGGCTGGAGGTTTACCTGGACGGGGCCAAGATCTACGACCGCAAGGAAGAGGGCAACAAGTACCCCGAGATGAACCGCGTCAGCGAAATGAAGATGGTCATCGGCGACAAGATTTTTGAGCTTGACGAGGCGCGGGAGAAGGGCCAGTAGCCGGTCATTGACCACGTGCCATTTGCAGCGCAGTCTCCTCTCCCCACAATGGGAGAGGATTAATGTGAGGGGCAACGCCCTCACCCCGGCCCTCTCCCAAGGGGAGAGGGCGCAACGGCAACAATCCCCCTCTCCCTGAGGGAGAGGGGGTCAGGGGGTGAGGGCCTGGGAGAGGGGATATTTTCGTAGCAGTGGCAGCCCAAACGCGGCAGAGGAGCAGGTATCGTGGCCAACGGGGAGCACATCGAGCTGTTGAAGGCGGGCCCGGCGGCCTTTGCCCAATGGCGGGAGGCCAACCCCTCGGCCGCCCTGGATCTGTCGGGGGCCGACCTGGGCGGGCTGGACCTGGCGGGCGCCAAGATTCGCAACGCCAACCTCCAGGGCGCCAAGCTGGTCAACGCGCGGCTCACCCAAGCCAGCCTGGCTGGGGCCAACCTTACCGAGGCGGATCTCACCGGCTCGGACCTGTTCCGGGCCTCCCTCACCGGCGCCAACTGCGCCCGCGCCAACCTGAGCAACGTTAACCTGTTTTGGGGCAACTTGCAGCGGTCCAACCTCCAGGGCGCCACCCTGCACTGGTCACGGCTGGTGCGGGCCTCCTTCCTGGGCGCGGACCTCACCGGCGCCGACGTGAGCGGGGCCACCATGATTGAGGTGGACCTGCGCAACTGCAACCTGACCAACGCCAACTTCCAGGGCTCCAACATGAACGGCGTGGACATCAGCCGCTCCGTGCTGGCCGGGGCGGACTTCACCAAGGCCATGCTCCGCGACTCCAT
>JBGPJN010000161.1:0-6953 GCA_041485445.1 Dehalococcoidia bacterium | reverse complement strand
TTCATTGTCGCCGCAAGGGCCTTGCCCCCGCTGGTTGAGTAGGCCCGCAGGCCGTATCGAAACCAGCGAGTGGAGGAAAATGAAGGGGCCCTGAGTGGGTCAGATAGGTCTTCGTCATTCCGGCGTAAGCCGGAATCCATCAGGGCATGTCAACCACAATTGTACCTGGACACCGGCTTTCGCCGGTGAGACGGAAACAATCCCTATTCCCTGCCACCGCAAGGGGAGACGCTACGAAAGACGGGCGCTCCGGTCACGCGTACTGCCCCGCACAGTAGCCGGAGGCCCAGGCCCACTGGAAGTTGTAGCCTCCCAGGGGTCCCGTGACGTCCACCGCTTCACCGATGAAGAAGAGGCCGGGCGTCTTTATCGCTCCCATGGTCTTGGACGAGAGGCCGGCGGTGTCAACACCGCCCAGGGTGACCTCCGCCTTGCCGTAGCCCTCCGTGCCATCCAACGGGATGGTCCAGTCCTTCAACGTGCGCTCAATGGCGCTGAGGTCCTGGGGGGAAAGCTGGCCCATGGCCCGGCGGGGCAGGAAGGCATCGCACATGGCCTCGGCGAAGCTTTTGGGCAACAGCGCGGCGAGGATGGTCTGCAGCTCCGCCCTTGGCCGGGCGGCCTGCTGGGCTTTCAAGTAGGCCAGCGCGTCGACGCCGGGCAGCAGGTCAATATGGACCTGGTCCCCCTCCTGCCAATGGGAAGAGACCTGGAGCATGGCGGGGCCGCTGAGGCCCCGGTGGGTGAAGAGCAGGTTCTCCGTGAAGCTGGCGCCGTTGCAGCTGGCGACGCAGGGGACCGAGACGCCGGCCAGCCCCCGGCAGAACTCCAGATCCCCGCCGCGGGCGGTGAAGGGGACCAGGGCCGGACGGGTCGGCGTGACCTCCAGACCAAATTGGCGGGCTACCGCGTAGGCGAAGCCGGTGGCGCCCATTTTGGGGATGGAAAGGCCACCGGTGGCCATCACCAGAGAGTCGGCGGACACCGCCCCCAGGTCCGTTTCCAGCAGGAAACCGTGGGCGCTCCCAATGCCGGTGACGTTGCACTGCAACCGGACTGTCACCTTGGCCGCTGCCGCTTCGTCCAGCAGCATGCGGAGGATGGCCTGGGCGGAACCGTCGCAAAATAGCTGTCCCAGCTTCTTTTCGTGGTAGGGTATACGGTGCCTTTCCACCAGGGCGATGAAGTCCTGGGGCGTGTACCGGGTCATGGCCGAGACGCAGAAGGACCGGTTGCGCGACTGGTAGTCACTGGGCGTGGCGTACCGGTTGGTGAAGTTGCAGCGCCCGCCCCCGGAGATGAGGATCTTCTTGCCAGGCTGGTTGGCGTGTTCCACCACCAGGACGCGGCGCCCCCGATGGCCGGCTTCAATGGCGCACATGAGGCCCGAGGCCCCGGCGCCAACGACCACCACGTCGTAGCGCGCCACGCCAGCGGCGTCGCGCTGCACCGGGGTTACCGCTCTAGTTAAAGGCTGCGCCACTGGATGTACCCGATGCCTCCCACGCGCAAGCATACAACTTCTTGTATCTGGACACCGGCCTTCGCCGGTGCGACGAGTAGAGTCCCCATCTCCCATCACCCCTAACTGGGATACTGCCGGCGGCCCCGCAGGGGGAGGTCCGGCCCGTCTTCACACGCCGAAGTCCAGGCGCTGGATTAGCGTCTGGGGCAACCCCGCCCGGCGCATTTTTTCCTGGGTCTGGGCGATGGGGTAGGTCACCCGGTGCCGCGCCACGGTGCCCGGAAGACTGTCGTAAATGGCGTAGCTGGGACGGGGGTCCCGGTCCCGGGGCTGACCCACCCCGCCAGGATTGATGATCCAGCGTTCCTCGCCCAGGGTAAACGTCCAGTCTTCGGTGAACTCCACAAACTGGGGCAGGCCCTGGTTTTCCCGGCAGATGAAGGGGATGTGAGAGTGGCCCACCAGACAGTACCGGGTGGTGAGGCGCTCCAGGGTGCCCAGGGCCGCCTCCGGCTCCAGCAGGTACTCCCACAGGGGGGCGCGCAGGCTGCCGTGCACCAGGGTGAAGGCGCCTTGGGTGACCACCAGGGGCAGGCCGGCCAGGAAGGCGGCGTGGGCCGGGGAGAGCTGGCCCGCGGTCCACCGGGCGGCGGCGGCGGCGGCGGCGTTGAACTCGGTCACGTCCAGTTTGCCCACGGCGGCGTGGTCGTGGTTGCCGGCCACGATGCGCAGGTTGTGGCACCGCGGGCCTTCCGCGGAGGGACGCAGCCCTTCGGCAGAAGGACACAGCAGGTCCAGGCAGGGTCCGGGGTCGGGCCCGTAGCCCACGGTGTCTCCAAGGCACCAGACCTCCTGGAAGCCGCCCCGGGCCTGGGCGTCGGTCAACACGGCCTCCAGGGCCTCCAGGTTGGAGTGAATGTCCGACAGGATTATCGCGCGCACTGACCAGCTCCCACGGGGCCTAACTGGCCCAATTATACCCAATCGAGCATGCGCATCCCCTAATCCCCAAATCCCGGCGACTCCGTCCTCCGGCTAGCTCCGGAGAGATTCCAGGCCGGGACTTGGGGATTCAGGATTGTTTCATTCTCGGCCTGCCCCTACCTTCCCGGAGAATGAAACGGCCCTGGAACCCGGCCAGGGCCTTTTCATTATTCTCCACTCGCTGGTCGAGTAGTCCCGATAAAATCGGGACGTATCGAGACCAACGGGGAGACGGGTTTCGATACGTCCCGACTGCGGTCGGGCCTACTCAACCAGCGGGGGCAAGGCCCTTGCGGCAACAATGAAACGACCCTGGGAAATCGGCCTAAAACTATAGACAGATTAGGCTTGTCGTGCTATACTAACGGTGAAGTAAGCGAGAGGAAAAACTCTCCTTACAACGGAATCCGGCAAGGAGGTGCTAGATGGTTAAACTCTTCGTCCTTCACCATCGCTGGGAGTTTCCTGGTAGCGGCCCTGCCGGACGGGGCGGGTAAATGGGGTCAGCGGCACTGGGCAGGGGCCCCTCCGGCAGGGCAGGAAGAACCGCAAGCCCTGCACCTTGAATCAACCGTGGCCATAGCCCCCGCAGCGGGGCGGCCCGTCAGGTCGTGAAGACCGAAATCGCGGGGCTGCGCACTGGAGACACCCGACGGGACCCGGCACTACTGCCGAGTCCCGTCACTGTTTTGCCCTCCGGAGGGAGGATGACCCCTGCTAGCCTCCCCTTGGTAAGGGGAGGGACTGGCGTTCTCCCCCTTGGATTGGAAAGGGGGAGTTAGAGGGGGTGGTCCCTGCGCAGTGGGGGGTTTCTCGATTCTTGGTTTTCTGTTGACTCTTTGGCATAGTAATGCCTCAACTTAGGCGACGAAATCAGAGGGCATCAAGGTCTCTCTGAATTCGAGAAATAAGGTTGACGCGTCTTGCGAGTTCCAGTCCTGCTCTAGGAATACAATGTCTGTTAGTCCCAATTCCTCGTCAAGAGCGATACTTACAATCCCGTCGCTGAAGATACAATCACCAAAGGGTTCGCCAAGAACTCTGGCGAACCCTTTGGATAGTAGGAAGGTGGTAACTCGTTCCGTTATAAACAGATGCCGCATGTCATGCTGCAAGCTGAAGTACCCTTGGCCCGAGGTCAGAAATGGACACCCAAGAAGGTTCACCGTCACCTTCTTCATGTCCATTCTGTTGATTGTCGCCAACTCTCTGCACCGGTAATTGGCCTTGATAGGCCTTAGCCCAACACCAGTTAGCCCCGCTGGTGTGAAGCCAATCTTCGAGATTGCCCTGACTCCGATGGACTGCTACCAGACCAGCTACCATCCGTTGAGCCTTTTTGAACGCCTTTTCCCGTGTAGGCCCGTAGGCTGTTACTCCCAATGGGAGAACCCGTGCTGCGTAAGTTCTAGTCCCGGCCCTGTCGAGGGTGTAAAATCGGGCCTTTTCCAGAACTACAACCTCTCCTTCTACTGCCATCTGTGGCATGGTACGCCTCCTATTGGTGTCCAAAAGAACGAGGATATCCCTCCTCCTGAACCAAATTTAACCCTGCTCATCCTTGGGTGCATGATGAGCCTGTCGCGTAGTATATCAGATTGTGTGGATTTGGTGTGTGGATTGAGCGACGTTTTGCGTGTAATTTTGGTGTGCCACAGGCGTCACTTTAGTCCCAATATAGTTATTTATGGCTCTTCAATGCCTGGCGGGGAACATCGCAAAACATAATGCTTCACACCGCCAGCTTCTACGCCCCCCAGCACTGGGTGGGCCGCCTGTACCGCGTGTCCCGGCAACATCCCCGGGGCCAGCGCACCCAGTGGGAGACGCTGCCCTTGCTCTACCCCCCCTTGGGCCTGCTGCGGGCCTATCGCGCCGGGGAGTTGGACTTCGACGCCTTCAGCGTGGCGTACCGGCACTCCCTGGAGGCGGCGCGGGCGGCGGACCCCGCGCTCCAAGAGTGGCTGGCGGGAATGCCCGCCCTGGGGAAGTTCACCCTGTTGTGCTTTGAGGCGGCGGGCCAGCCCTGCCACCGGCGGGTGCTAGCGCAATGGCTGCTGGCGCGGACGCCGGGGCTGCGCCTGGGCGCGTTGCGGTAGGGCGCAGCAAGCAGCGCCCCTACGCCGTGGTTACCACTCGGACCGGGGCGGGCGGCCCATCAGCTCCGCGGTGGCTTCCAGGGGGGACAGGCCCTCAAACAGCACCCGGTGGGCGGCCTGGGCAATGGGCATCTCCACCCCCAAGCCGCGGGCCAGCTCCAGGGCGGCCACGGTGGTGTTGACCCCCTCGGCCACGTTGTCCATGGACTCCCGGATCTCCGGCCAGCTCCGGCCCTGGGCCAGCTGCACCCCCACGTAGTGGTTGCGGCTCAGGGGGCTGGCGCAGGTGGCGATGAGGTCGCCCAGGCCGGCCAGGCCGGCCAGGGTCAGGGGGCTGGCGCCGGCGGCCAGACCCAGCCGGGTGATCTCCGCCAGTCCACGGGTGATGAAGGCCGCCTTGGCGTTGTCCCCCATGCCCAGTCCGTCGCCAATGCCCGCCCCCAAGGCGATGATGTTCTTCAGCGCCCCGCCCAGCTCCACGCCGACCACGTCGTCGCTGGTGTAAACGCGGAAGTTGGCGGACATGAGGGTGGCCTGGGCCTGGGCCGCGGCGCCAGGGTCGCGGGCGGCCACCACGGTGGAGGCGGGTTTGCCCTGCACCACCTCCTTGGCCAAGTTGGGGCCGGACAGCACGCAGATGCCCCGGTGCAGGTGCGGGGGCAGCTCCTCCTCCAGCACCTGGCTCATGCGCTTGCCCTGGGGCAGCTCCAGCCCCTTGGTGGCGCTGACAATGACGCTGCCCGGCGCGATGCCGTCCCGCACCCACTGCACGTTCTGCCGCAGGCGGTCGGAGGGCACTGCCAGGATGACCAGCTGGGCCTCCGCCATGGCCCGGGCCGGGTCGTGGTCCACGGAGAGGCACTCGGGGAACGGGATGCCGGGCAGGAACCGCCGGTGCTCCCGGTGGCGCTGCAGCAGGCGGGCCTCCTCCAGCGACCGAGCCAGCAGCGTGGCCGGCACACCGTGGCGCGCCAGGAGGATGCCCAGGGTGGTGCCCCAGGTGGTGGTGCCCACGATGGCCACTCGGCTGTGCAACGCTGGTTACCCCTTTCTCACCACTGAGAACGCAGAGATTGGTAGGTGTAGGTGCGATTCACCAGTAGGGGCGACTCATGAGTCGCCCCTACTGGTGGCCCGCCGATTGCCCCAGGCGCCGCTCGGTGCCCCGGAGCAGCCGCTGGATGTTGTCCCGGTGCTGCCAGGTGATGATGACCCCGGCCAGGCCGGCGTAGGCCATGTAGGCGCCGGAGTACATTCCCAGCAGACTGAGCACCGCCAGGGAGGCGCAGGCGGCCAGCACGCCGCTCAAAGACCCCAGAGAAACGTAGCGGCTGAAGAGCGTGACCGGAATGAACGTAATGGCGGCGATGGCCGCCGGGATGGGGGCCATCACCGACAGCCCGCCCAGCCCGGTGGCGACGCCCCGGCCGCCCTGGAAGCCCAGGAACACCGACCAGTTGTGCCCCGCCAGGGCCAGCAGCCCGGACGCGATCTCGGCGCCGGTGCCGCCGATGACCAGGCGCGCCAGCAGCACCGCCACAATCCCCTTGCTCAGGTCCAGGGCCAGCACCGCGCCGGCCACCTTGCCCCCGCCGGTGCGCAGCACGTTGGACATGCCGGTGCGACCACTGCCGTGCTGGCGGACGTCCACGCCGCGACGCCACCGCAGCAGGATATACCCCCAGGGGATGGAGCCGATGACGTAGGCCAGGGGCAGCACCGCGGCGTACCGGGCCGCCTGGGGCTGGCTCCCCATGGTCAGCAGCACCAGCGCCACCGCCACGCCCAGCAGGGGCAAAACCGTCAGGCCGAACACGTCCAGGGTCAACAGCCGGGTCATCGAGTTTTGAATACTAACCTCAGATGGGTGTGGTTAAACCCAAAGACCTGCCGCAACCGGTTCTCCAGGTACCTTTCGTAGGAGAAGTGTACCAGATTGGGGTTATTCACCGTAAACAGGAACGTGGGCGGGTTTACGTCAACCTGCCGCACCTGGTCCACCCGCAGCCGCTGGGCCCGGTGCCCCTTGACCGTGGGCGGCGAGTGCTCCGCCAGGGCCAGGTTCACCGTGCGCTGCAGCGCCCCCAGGGGGATGCGGCGCAGCCGCTCTTGCCACAGCTCCAGGGCGGTCTGCAGCAGGCCGTCAATGCCCTGCCGGTGCAGGGCGGAGGTGAAGCACACCGGCACGTAGGCCATGAAGTGCAGCCGGCCGCGCACCCGGGCAATGGCCTGCTCCAGAACGTAGGCCTCGTCCTGGGCCGCCAGGTCCCACTTGTTGACCACCACAATCAGTCCCCGGGCCATGTCCCAGGCCAGCCCCGCTATGTGGGCGTCCTGGGCGGTGGCCAGCTCGGTGGCGTCGGTGACCAGCAGGGCGATGTCGCTGCGGGCCAGGGCGTTCACCG
>JBGPJN010000160.1:0-6973 GCA_041485445.1 Dehalococcoidia bacterium | reverse complement strand
TAGACGGCGGACGACTCCTTCAACGTCGAAGTCAATCCCAAAACTGGTAATGTCATACCGTATGGGCATGACAGTGTCGTCTTGCTCGGCTTCATCCTCAACAGTGTCATCCTGAGGTAAAGCTAAATCATCCTGCAGTTCATCTAACTCAACCATACACACCTCGCCAGTCACCCACGGCACGTGGGCTATTATCAACGGTATTAACGTAAATTGTACCAGGTAAGAGAAATAGACTCCAAAGCAGCTCGAGGCTGGAACACTCTCATCCACAAGCGGCCACCTCCCGTCTACCACCTCTCCCTCGCCTCGGCTACAATACCGACAACTAATCCTCTGCAAACACACGTACCAAGGAGGCACTATGCCCATCGCGAGCCACATCCGCAAGAACATGGGGGAGGGCGGCTGGATCCGCCGTATGTTTGAGGTGGGCCTGGTCATGAAGGCCCAGCGTGGGGCCGATAACGTGTTCGACCTGTCCCTGGGCAACCCGGTGATGGAGCCTCCAGAAGAGTTTCAAAGGGAGCTGCTGCGCCTGGCCCAGCAGCCCACCGCCGGCATGCACCGCTACATGCCCAACGCCGGCTACCCGGAGACCCGCCAGGCGGTGGCCGAGGGCCTGCGCCAGGAGACCGGCGTGCCCTTCACCCGCGACGAAATCGTGATGACCTGCGGCGCCGCCGCCGCGCTGAATGTGATCCTGCGCGCCATCCTCAACCCCGGCGACGAGGTCATCATCCTGTCGCCCTACTTCGGCGAGTACGTCTACTACATTGACAACCACCAGGGCGTGCCGGTGGTCGTGCCCACCGACGCCGGCTTCCAGCCGGACCTGGCGGCCATCGAGGCGGCCATCACGCCGCGCACCCGCGCCCTGCTGATTAACTCGCCCAACAACCCCTCGGGGGTGGTCTACGCCAGCCCGCGGCTGGCGGCGCTGGGCGACCTGCTGCGCCGGGCCCAGACCCGCCACGGCGGGGAGATTTTCCTCATCAGCGACGAGCCGTACCGCCGCATTATCTTCGACGGCCTGACCTACCCCCAGGCGCTGCCCCACTACGACAACAGCATCATCGCCTACTCCCACGCCAAGGACCTGGCCCTGCCGGGGGAGCGCATCGGCTACGTGGCGGTGAGCCCCCGCTGCGCGGACCGCCGGGAGCTGGTGGACGGCCTGGTCTTCTGCCACCGCACCCTGGGCTTTGTCAACGCGCCGGCGCTGATGCAGCACGTGGTGCGCGCCTTGCAGGGGGTCAGCGTGGACGCGGGCCAGTACCAGCGCAAGCGGGACTTCCTGTGCGGCCAGCTCACCGAGATGGGCTACTCCCTGGTGAAGCCCCAGGGGGCCTTCTACCTGTTCCCCAAGTCGCCCATCCCCGACGACGTGGCTTTTGTGGAGGCGCTGCAGGAGTGGAACGTGCTGACGGTGCCCGGACGGGGGTTTGGCACGCCCGGGCATTTCCGCATCGCCTACTGCCTGGAGGACCGGGTGCTGGAGGGAGCGATGCCGGGGTTTGCCAAGGCCGCAGAGCGGTTTGGTCTGTAGACCGGGCTAGGCGCCGCGGAAGACTGGGGCCAGGTCAATGGCCAGGCCAGCCAGCAGCGGCGAGGTCAGGGTATCCTCGCGAGTGTAGGTGGCCGCCGGCATCAGTCCCTGGGCGCTCTCGGTCAGCACCTCCACGGTAGCGGCGTCGGGGTCCACAAGCCAGTACTCCCGCACGCCGTGGCGGCTGTACATGGTCTGCTTGTAGCCCCGGTCGTAGCCGGCGGTGGCCGGGGAGAGAATCTCCACCACCAGGTCGGGCGCTCCCTGGAGGTTGGCCCGGGTGACGATGTTCGACCGGGCGTTGGAGACGAACAGCAGGTCTGGCTCAAATACGTCGTGGTCGGACAGCACCACGTCGCATGGGGACAGGAGGACCTCCCCCAGTTGGTTGGGCTTCACAAAGGCGTTCACTGCACCATACAACCTGAGAAGGAGCCGCTGGTGCCTGGTAGTAGGTGCTGGCGCCAAAATCAACTCCCCGTCCAGAAGCTGATACCGCTTGTCCTCTGGCGTGGTCATGTAGTCTTTGACGGTGAACTTGATTCGCGGTTTGGGCTGGGCCATAGCAGCGCCTCAATGAATAATAACCGGTATAATAACCGGCTGGTTTGATTATACCCTATGCTTGCCGGCACCCACCCCCGGCAAGCTACGCGGCCGGGTGCCGGGTGTCATTCCGCGGCAGGCACCACGGCCACCGCTTCCCCCTGTGCCAGGAGCCGGGCCGGGATCTTTGGCCTGGGGATGGTCCAATAGCCGACGGCGGCCAGGGCAAAGAATCCTATGAGGGGGATCAAAGCCTTGAAGTAGCTTCCGGTGTTGTCGTAAATCAGACCCATCCACACAGGGGTGCTCATGGACAGGAGCTGGTCCGGCAGATGCTGCCAGCCCCGCAGGGTGGCAAAGCTGCGGCGGCCAAAGAAATCGCCCATTATGGCCCACGCCATGGGGTTGGCAGAATCGGAAACCGCCAACAGCACCACGAAAGGGATTAGCTGCCACCAGTGTCCACTGCGGTTAAGCAACATAGTCAGGGCCAGCGCGCCGGAGATCATGCACAACCCACTGAGCTTCGGCTTGGGCCACTTATCGCTTAACCATCCCATCGCCGGATTAAACACCACCGCGCTCAGTCCCAAAAGACCCACAAAGACGGCGGAGATGCCCAGACTCTCATTCTCACTGCGGCCACTGCCCTGGAGGAACCACACCATGACCGGCGCCAGCAGGAAGGACAAGCCTGAGTTCACCGTGTTGCGCATGGCCACCGCCACGACCAGCCACCAGTAGGAGAGTGTGCCCATGGCTTCCCGGGCGGTGAAGTCCACGTCACCGAAGCTCCGGGCGCGGTGGCGGCCACCATGCCCTCCCGCGCGGTCCGCCGTTCCGCTGCCGGCAGCCTCCGCACCGTCAGGCGGATCGCCGTCGGGCCGCAGTCCGATGCTCTCCGGAGACCGCCGCACCAACAGCGACAGGGGCACCACCACCGCGAGGATCAGCAGTCCTGCCACCAGGGCCGACTTTCTCCAACCCAGGCTTAAGACCATCAAGCCCATCAGAGGGGACAGCGCAGCACCGCCGAGGCCGTTGCCGATGGAGGCGATGGACATGGCCAGCCCGCGACGCCGGCGAAACCAGTTGTTCAGGGCGGCAATGGAGGCGTTGTTGTAGCCGGAGCGAAAGCCCACCGACAGAAATCCAACAAACACCAGCATGAAGGTGAGGTAGTTGCCCGTCAGGCCCAGCAGGATGAACCCAGTCCCCGACATGATGCCGCCGAAGGCCAGCATGATCCGGGGCCCCAGCCGGTCGGTGAAGAACCCCATCGCGGGCCCCAGCAGCCCGCCCACCAGCCGGCCCAGCATATCCGCCAGGGAAATGACCGCCACGCCGATGCCCAGCTCCCGCCGGATGGGGAGTACAAAGAAGGTGAACCCGCGGTTGAACGTGCCGTGCTTCAGCGCGTCGTCTAGCGCGCTGATGACCACGATCCACCAGCCGTAGAAAATCTTGGGCGGCTTGATGCCCACCACTCCCAGAATAGGCCTAGCCACCCAATCGCCTCATAGTTGTCCGTCCCTGCACTAAATTGCGCCCCACAGTATACAACCTGTGGCTCCGCCGGTCGCTGCGGCGCTGGAACCCGCCAAACTATCCAGCCGCGCCCGCCTGGTTCACGGCCGGGCGGAACACAGGCGGGCGGGCGGTGGCCAACAGCACCGCGCTGGCCAGACACAACCCGATGATCAACCACCAGGAGGAGACGTAGCTGCCCGACGCGTCTCGCAGGTAGCCGGACAGCGGTCCGCCCACCCCCGCAGCCGCCAGCGTGACCGGCATGACGATGCCGCGGATGGATCCCAGGAAAGCCCGCCCGTAGTAGTTGGCGAAGATGTAGGACTGGAGGATCATCCCGGCGCCCACGGAAAGCCCGTAAACAATGGTGGAGCCGAAGAGAAACAGTTCGTTGCGGCCCACCAACATCAGGGCCATTGCCGCCACAAACCCCAGGTAGGAGGCCGCCCCCACAAACCGCACGGGGAATCGGTCCACCAGCATTCCCGCGATGAACGCCATGGTGGCCGCCCCCCCGGCGTCGGCGGCGAAGGCAAAGGACACCACCTGGGGGTCGAAGCCCTTCTCCACCCAGTAGGGGATGCGGTGCAGCCCCGCCGATCCGTTGGCCAGGCCCGCCGCGGCGAACACCGCCATCAGCTTCCAGAAGGCGGAGGTGTGCAGGGCTTGGCGCACGGTCCACGCCGCTTCTTCGGTTTCAGACCGCGCGCCCGAGTGGCCGGCGGACTGGGACCGGCCGCCGCCTGGATCGATGGGCGGGTCGCCGTCCACACGAAGGCCCAAATCTTCGGGCTGGCGGCGCAGGAAGATAAAGGCCACAGGGATGACGATGACCATGAAGATGACGCCCATGGCGATCCAGGTGGTGCGCCAGCCCAGGCCGCCCAGGAGCCACTGGGTCACCGGCAGGAAGATGATGCCGCCGATGCCCGACCCCATGGTGGCCAGGGCCAGGGCCCGGCCCCGTCGGCGGCGGAACCACTTGGCCACCGGCACCGAGGTGACCAGGCTGTTGGGGGCCGCCAGCCCGGTAAGGCCCATGAGGCCAAACAGGAGCATGAACTGCCAGGCGGAGTGGACGCGGCTGATGGCCAGCAGGCACACCCCAATGACTACCGCGGAGCCCGCCACCAGGCCGCGAGGCCCGTAGCGGTCCAACACCCGCCCCACCACGAAACTGGTGACCCCCGAGGCGACCCGGCGGGTGGTCTGGAGCCAGCCGAAGGTGGCCCGGGACATGCCCAGGGTTTCGCCCATGGGAATGACGAACAGCCCGAGGGTTAGATTTCCGGAGGCCATGCCGGCGAAGTTAATGACGAACATCGCTCCGACGATGACCCACCCGTAGAAGAGCCGCTTGTGCAGGGCCTGGATGTGCCGCTCCTACTGAGAACCTATCTGATAACCACCGAGATCGCTGAGGACGCGGAGAGTCTTATAGACTGGCTCCCGGGATCTCCGCGGTCTCGACGCTTGGCCTGGGCTTGCCCAAGGGCGCCCGATGGCAAGTCGCCCGATGGCCGCGCCAGGGCATTATACAACACCAGCCGCCGCCAACCCGCCGGCGCCGCCAGCACCGTTCCCAGGTCATGGCAGGGCATCGCCTGGTTATGCGGATCTGGTTTACCCATCGCTGCGGCGGCCGGCCGCCCGGCAACGGGAGATGCGCTGCCGGTTGGCCGCCACCCAGCGGTACAGCACCCTGCCCAGCAGGTCCACGCCGGGAAACCAGAACAGGGGCGCCAGGGGCAACAGTGGGGGCAGCCACAAGGTCAGCCGGCGGAAGGCGTAGAAGCCCCGGTAGCGGCGATGGCGGCGGGAGTGCTCCAGGTAGGCGGCCTGGTCCAGGTCGTCCCAGGACAGGCCCTGGGGCGGCTGCGCCAGACCCTGGTAGGGCGTCCAGGTAACCTGGCGCAGCAGGTCTAGGCGGGCCAGCCATCGCACCACCGTGGCGCAGAAGCCGCACTCCCCGTCGTAGTAGAAGACCCACCGGCGCGGCGGGGCGCCGGCGCCCGCACTGCTTGCCCCAACGTTGGTTCCCCTAGCGTTGGTCATCATGGACGCCATTATTTCATGGGCGGGGGTTAAAGGACAGCCGGTGTGCCCCTACCTGAAGTGCTGCAGCAGCTCCTGCGCCACCACCTCCGGCTGCTCCTCCGGCAGGTAGTGGCCGCACTGGGGGATGGCCTCGCCGCGCACGTCCTTGGCCCACTTGCGCCAGACCTCCAGCACTGGCCAGGCCCGGCCCAGGCCGGCCTCGGCGCCCCACAGCACCAGGGTGGGCGCCTGCAATTGGCGCCCCGCCGCGGCGTCTGCCCGGTCGTTCTCCCAGTCCACCGCGCCGCCGGCCCGGTAATCCTCCAGGGCGCACCGGAGGGACCCCGGCAGGGAGAAGATCCGCACGTACTCGGCTACCGCCGCGTCGTCAAAGGCGTGGCGCTGGAAACTGCCGTTGCGGAACGTCCAGGCCAGGTATCCGGGGATGTTATCCCCCAGCAGCAGCTCGGGCAGGTCCGGAAGCTGGAAGAAGAACCAGTGCCACTGGCTGCGGGCCAGTTGGGCGTTGGTGTGGTCAAACACCACCCCGGTGGGCACAATGTCCAGCAGGGCCAAGCGGGAGACGGCCTGGGGGTGGTCCAGGGCGCAGCGGTAGGCCACCCGGCCGCCGCGGTCGTGCCCCGCCAAGCTGAACTTCTCATATCCCAAGCAGCGGGCCAGGGCGATGACGTCTTGGGCCATGGTGCGCTTGTCAAAGCCCCCGCCGGGCTTGTCGGAATCGCCGTAGCCCCGCAGGTCCGGGGCCACCACGGTGAAATGCTCCGCCAGCGCGGGGATCACCTTGCGCCACATGTACCAGGACTGGGGAAACCCGTGGAGCAGGAACAGGGGCGGACCGTCGCCGGAAGTAACGTAGTGCAGGCGGATGTCGTTGACCCGGGCGGTGTGGTGTTGGATGGGCATGGCTGCTCCTCTCTGAAGGCATACTTGGCAGTGCAGTTTCTTCCTCCCCTTACCTTACCAAACCAAAGGGAGGTTAGGAGGGGTCGTCCTTCCGCCGAAGGACCCCCTCTGTATCTCCTCCTTGCGAAAGGCTGACAGGAGTATGCACGACATTTGGAACATCCGAAACATAGAACTGTCATTCTGAGCCGAAGCGCAGCGCAGGCGAAGAATCTAAAATGGCGGAGGTAAGACTCGCTGTTCGAGCCGTAGTTACTCCTGCCATTTTAGACCCTTCGTCCCGATGGAATCGGGACTCACGGTGACATTGGTTACCCCCGAGACCGAGACTGGTCCTAACGCTTCACATATCCCTGTCCCCCTTGCGAAAGGGGGGACTACAGGGGG
>JBGPJN010000159.1:0-7013 GCA_041485445.1 Dehalococcoidia bacterium | reverse complement strand
GGTGTTGGGTTAAGTCCCGCAACGAGCGCAACCCTCGTCGCTAGTTAAATTCTCTAGCGAGACAGCCTCCCACAAGGAGGAGGAAGGTGGGGATGACGTCAAGTCATCATGGCCTTTATGCCCTGGGCTACACACACGCTACAATGGCCGGTACAATGGGTCGCTAAAGCGCAAGCTGGAGCCAATCCCACCAAAGCCGGCCCCAGTTGGGATTGCAGGCTGCAACCTGCCTGCATGAACGTGGAATCGCTAGTAACCGCAGGTCAGCATACTGCGGTGAATACGTTCCCGGGCCTTGTACACACCGCCCGTCACGTCATGGAAGCCGAGAACAATTGAAGTCGCTGTGCCAACCCGCAAGGGAAGTAGGCGCCGAGGTCGGGCTCGGTAACTGGGACGAAGTCGTAACAAGGTAGCTGTACCGGAAGGTGCGGCTGGATCACCTCCTTTCTAGGGAGCATTAGTCCGGCGGGTGTCCTGACTAACCTCGGGACCATGCTGGATCCACCTCCCAGGTCGTTCGGTGGGTGTTCCGCTCCTCAGGCCAATGGTTGAGCCTCTGGCTCCCGGGCCGAAGGGATCGGTCCCTTGAGAAAGCCCATCGCCGTTCCCCGATCCGTCGGGGGACCTGTTTAATCTCTTTGAACTAACTCTTCCTTCCACTATTCAGCGGTTAAGGCGGCAACACGAGGGGCCATCCCGAGTAATCGGGATGGCCCCTTGCTTATACTCCAGGGTGATCGCTGGCTGTTGGCCAGGCTGGCGGTTACGGACCCCCGCCTCCCCGCCAACGGACTGCCCCTGGCCCGTTCAGTGTGGTGGTGCTGCCACCCCAGGTGGCCGAACCACCGGTGTCCAGACGGTGGGCGCGTCCAGGCCCCCACTGGTCCGGTGGTAGACCGTCCGTGGGAAGTTGGCAACCGAGGGGATCAAACCAGCCACCTCCTTCTCCCATGCGACGGTAACTTATACGTGGGATAAGTGTGTGGAGGTGGTCCCAGGTTATTCACTTCGTGACAGGAGTCTGATAAAGTACGCGAATCGGAACACAGAGGCGAACGCAGTTAAGTCTTTTGGTGCGTTCCCCGCCGCCGGGCCGGTGATGCGACCAGGGCGCCCAGCGTTGCACCATTGGACTCGCCTAAGTGCGAATTGAAATCCATTATGAATCCCCCAAGGCACGTCGAGTAGCTCGGTTCCAGAAATCGGCCCCCTTTCTTAGCGGGGCTCCTACTATCAGCCCATTGAGGACGTCCCAACTTCTGGTGGTGGATAGCGGGTTGGGCGGTTTGGGGACCAGGACTGAGGGTGCATGATGCTCGGTACGGAACCTAACCGCCTCATGAAGGACCTAGCACCCAAGCGGCGTGCCCATGAAGTGGCTCGGGACCGGTTGGTTGACCTAATGCTGGCTGGGGTTGGCAAGAAGGCGCAGATCGTATGTGCTCCCGCCGGCTACGGCAAGACAGCGCTGCTGGTCCAGTTTGTTGAGGCGTTGGGCCTCCCGGCATGCTGGTACTCCTGCACTCCTGAAGATCAGAATCCACAAAGTTTCCTACGCTACTGCCTGACGGCCATCCGCGTCCAGTTTGCTGAGTTTGCCTCCAGCCACCTCACCCTGCTGACGGGTTCTGGCAGTGCCGATTGGCGTACCGATCTCGGTCTCTTCGTCAGTGCACTCCACACCGACATCAAGGGACGGCTGGTCTTGGTGCTGGATGACCTGCATTGGATTGACGGCAAAGAGGAGACGGAGGAGGCTCTGTCCCTGCTCATTGACCGGGCGCCGGCTAATGTCCACTTCGTGCTGGCGAGCCGGGTGTGGCCTTCCCTGCCCTGTCTGCCCAAACTGGAGGTGGACGACGAGCTGGCGACTGTTGAGTCCGCGGACCTCCGTTGTACCGCCGAGGAAGCCGTCCAGATTCTGAGCCGCCTGTGCCGCCAGCCGGTGGCGCCGGAAGTAGGCGAGGTGATCCGCCGCGCCACTGGAGGGTGGGCCGCCGCCATTGTGCTGGCCTCCAAGGGGCTTTCCACGTCGGACCAGCCGGACCTCGCCAAGATTCGGGAAAATGGGGTGCTGTGTAACTATATCGCCCAGGAGGTGTTCAACCGGCTTCCTGATTCGCTACAGCAGTTCGCACTGAAGACCTCCATTTTGAGGCAAGTCACGGCGCCAATCTGCGACCGGCTGTTGGGTCTGTCCTCCTCCCAGTCCCTGATTAACCAGGTGAAAGACCGCGGACTATTCTTGGAGAAGCGTGCCGAGGGCGGCGCGGCCTTCGCTTACGATGATCTGTTTAGGGAATACCTGGAGCACCGTTTCAGGGCCGAGAATCCGGCGGAGTACCAGAGCCTCTGTGCCACCGCGGCAAGGCTGCTCTCGGAGCTTGGTGACTTTGATGCGGCAATCCGGCTGTTCCTGCAGGCAGGAGAGCCCGGCAACGCGACCCAGTTGTTGAAGCAGGCCGCCAGGCCGGCCTTCGATCAAGGCCGCTGGCAGCAACTGGCTTCTTGGCTGGCCCACTTGCCACCGGACACAGTGGCCAAGGACCCGGAGCTCCTTCTGCTTAAGGGGCAGGTCCTGCAGCGCCTGGGGGATCCCACCGGCGCCCTTGAGCAGCTCGATAAGATTCTGGCCGGTTCTCCGGGGAGTGGCCAGGAAATGCGGGGCAAGGCGCTGGTGGCCAAGAGCACCGCCTACCGGCGTCTGGGACATTTGGACCTGGCGGTGCAGGCTGCCACGGCGGGGCTGTCCCTCTTGGAAGGAGCCAACGCTCCCAAGGACGACCTCGCCGAGGGATATAAGCAGCTTGGGTGCGCCCACTCGGTGCAGGGCGAGTACGTCCTGGCCCAACGTGAGTTGCACACCGCCTTGTCGCTAACGAATCGGGAGAATCTACGACTGTTCTCCCTCATCTCCAACGACCTGGGAGTCGTCTACATTGAACTGGGCGACTTGGACCAGGCGGGAATGTATCTGGAGCAGGCCAGGGCGGGCCTGCTCAAGCTGGGTAGCGAGGGTCAGCTGGCGGAAGCCCTGATCAACCTGGCCCTGGTCTATTATCAAAAGGGAGAGTTTGACCTGGCCCTGGTGGAGGCCAACGCGGCCCTGCGCGCGGCTGAAGCGGGCGACTACCCGCGGTTGGTGGCCACGGCGTTGATGAACCGGGCCATTGTGGAGCGTGCCTTTGGCAGTTACGACGACTCGGTGGCCAGCGCCTCACGCGCCTTGGAGATGGCGAGGCAACTCCTGGACCAGCGGCTTATCGCCGAAAGCACCAAGGTCCTTGGCGACGCATATCGGAAGCGGGGGGAGACCTCCAAAGCTGAAGTGCTGCTGCGGCAGGCCATTCTAGAATCTGAGGACTCGGGCCAGCGATACATCGCCGCGATTTATCATGTCTCCCTGGGCAAGGTGTGTTGCCAGCTCGGCGATCTCGGTCAAGCCATGGAGCACCTGAAGGTAGGCGAGCAACAGCTGGCGGACCTCAAAAATGCGCGCAGACTGGCCGAGGCCAAACTCTATCTGGCGGCGGCGTACTATCGCACCGACAAGCTGAAGGATGCAGTAGAGGAGTTGAACGGGGTGGCCGGCCTGGTGTCGGAAGTGGGCTACGACGGGTTCCTGCTGGCCGATGGTGACGAGGTGCTGGACGTCCTCAGGTTTGGCGCGGCCCGGCGATTGGGGGGCGGAGTTTTTGTCCGGCTGGTCTGGCGCCTGACCCGCAGCGGCCTCCCTGGGTCCAAGGCCGAGGGCGAGGCGGCGGAACTGGGCGAGGCCACGCCTTTCCCAACCGTCAAGGCGTGTAGTTTTGGAACCCCGCGGGTGATCCTGGACACCCATGAGGTTACTGACGCCGAGTGGCGGAGCGGCAAGTCCAAGGAGCTGTTCTTCTTGCTGCTGTACCACAAGCGCACCCTGAGTAACGAAGAGCTGGTGGAAGCCTTATGGCCCGAAGATTCGGTTGAGGTGAGCACCAGCACCCTGAAGACCAGCATCTACCGTTTGCGGCAGGCACTGTTCTACGACTGCATCGTGGCGAAGGAGCCTGGGTACTGCATAAACCCCAACGTTCCCATCGAGTTCGATGTGGACGCATTCCTGCTATCCCTGAAGTTGGCCGCGGTACCCGGCAAGGGTCGCGACGAACGGGAACGGCTCCTTTCGCTGGCGATAGGGCTGTACGGAGGCGCGTTCCTCAACGGCGTCAACTCACCCTGGTGCGAGGGGCCCCGCACCGACCTGGAACTCAAGTACCACACGGCCTTGATGGGCCTGGCCCAGTGCCGGGCGACCAGGGGCGATTTCCTCCAGGTGGCGGCATTGCTGGAAAGGGTGGTGGTGGCAGACCCCTATAATGACGAAGCCCAATACCAGCTCATTGAGGGTTATCTGCTGGCCGATCAGCCCTTGGTGGCATTGCAACAGCTCCGGAGCTACGCCAGGCTATCTCAGGACGAATTGGGAGCAGACCTGCCGCCGCGTTTCGTCGATATTTACAATAAGATACTCAAGGTGATTCCGCGCAGCGGGTGACCAGCTCGCGGGCGCCAGCTAGACCAGGGTTGTGCAAACACGGGAGGCTGATAGGTCTCCCGTGTTTATTGTGTGGTGACTGTGTGGTGACCCAAACTATTTATAGTCCGAGCATGTTCATGTGGTGACCGCTGAGTGACCCAACGCCACCGGGTTAACCCCGGTTGTTTGGTTGACCGGTTGGTGCCCGGAATCAGTTGGAAGGGTTGGTGCAAGTTGCTCTGGTGACCGGTTGGTGATCCGCATTACTTAGTGTCGGTCCAGGCTACCCTGGTAATCGGCTGGTGAGCCGCAGTTCATGGCGCCGGTCCAAGTTATCTTGGTGACCGGTTGGTGAGCCGCAGTTCATATTGCTGGTTCGCGGGTCCAGGTTAACTTGGTGACCGGTTGGTGACCCGCGTGCCTTAAGGTGGGTGCATCCCGCAGTGAGGATAGGAGGCGGCACCCATGCAGGTCATCAGTAAGGTTGCTTCAAAGTGGTACTGGATCGGTCTGGGAATCGCCCTGGCGATGGCGCCGACGCTGAATGCGCTGGCCGATGGTGGTTCCAGCTCGGACTGAGGGTCCCCGGAGGCGCCAGCACTCATGCCTGGGCGCCCCACGCATTGAATCGCGGTTGGAGAGTGGTTGTTGGGCAGAGAACGCACATTGGGCCCGCGGCTCCCTGCCGTTCCGCCCCCTGGTCGTCAGATTCACGTGGGCCGTCGAGCCAATGAGGTCATCGGGATATTGGCGGGTCTCGGTCTTGGGGCAGGTGCCCTCCATCTGGTCCCCTTGGCGGCGGCAGCGGTCCTGGGCGGGGAGACGGCGACGGAGTTTCATCCAGCCGTGTCCGCGGTCAGAGTGTTCGTAGCGCTGGCAGTTGCTAGGGTCGGCGCCACCTGGAGCCACGAGTTGGGGATGCGTGTCTGGAGCCGAGCCGGTGGGAACGAGCTAGGGGGATTGGCATCTCAAGGGGTTGGGCAGCACCCAACAACCCGAGGGAACCTGGTACAATCGCGGTATCTCTCACGGTGACTCGTTCAGTAGCGGTAACAGTGGTGACGATGATAGAGTATCTCTGTTGTTGACGCCCGATTATTGGAGGAGCGTGAGGCGGAACCGGAACCGTACGGTTCTGGTAAGGGGGTAAGGCGGACCACATGAGTAAGATCCTGTTGGTTGAAGACGAATCATCGGTGCTGGCATTCTTGGACCAGCTGTTCCGTGATGCCGGGTACGAGACGGTCACCGCCGCCGACGGCATCAGCGGCCTCCGGCAGTTCTTCGCGGCCCGCCCCGATATAGCCGTGGTGGACATGCGCATGCCCCAGATGGATGGGGTGGAGTTGTGCCGCCGCATCCGAGAGGTTTCCCACATCCCGGTGCTGATGCTCACCGCGCTGGAGGAGATCAGCGACAAGGTCAGGGCCTTCACCGCCGGGGCCGACGACTACGTGACCAAACCGGCCAGTTCCCGCGAGTTGTTGGCGCGCGTCCAGGCCTGCCTGCGCCGGTCCGAGTGGCCAACTACCACCACCCTCACCACGAACTACACCGACGGCTACCTCTCCGTGGACTTCGGCCGGCGAGAGGTCCGCTTGAAGGGCGCGGCCAAGGAGCTGACCCCTATTGAGTACGGGCTGCTTAGCCTGCTGGTGCAGCGCGCCGGTGAGGCCCTGTCAGTGGAGTACCTGTTGAGCGGCGTCTGGGGGCGCGATTACGACACCTTTGACTTGGTTAAGTGGCACATCAGCAACTTGCGGCGCAAACTGCAGAATGGCCACGGGGCGGAAGAGGGAGGACCCATCCTTACGGTGCGGGGCTACGGGTACCGTTACAAGAGCCCCACCTCGCCCGACTCAGCCAGTCATCTGAACGGCGATGGTTCCGGCGGGCAGGCCAAAGGGTCCAATGGCTACTCCGAGCACCCGCAAGAGCGGTCCTTCGGTTGAGGGATCGCTCTTCGGTTACGCGGCGCCCCGGCTCGGCTGACTTCGGCCCTCCTGGCCCCTGAGTCCCAAGCCCCTCTCCCCATCCCTGTCCCTCATCTCCCTGGCCCCCTTCTCCCCCGGGGAGAAGGGGGCATTGGCGCCACGGCTCCCTCTCCCTCTGGGAGAGGGTTGGGGTGAGGGCGATGCCCCTGTGCCTCATCCCTCTGAACCGGGACACCCCGTATGCAGGTCGCACCTGCGCCGGGCGCCGCCAAGCCTGCAAAGCAGGGGCGCTGCCGGCCAGTCCCGCCTCTTGACTGGCCCGTTATCTACCTGGCCTCTTCCACCGCCTGGAGGATGGCCCCCGGCGACAGCGGCAGCTTGGTCATGCGCACCCCGGTGGCATGGGAGATGGCGTTGGCCACCGCGGCCAGCACCGGGGTCAGGGGGATCTCACCCACGCCGCGCAGCCCATAGGGGTGCCGCGGGTTGGGCACCTCCACCAGCTGGATGTCGATCATGGGCACGTCCAGGCTGGTGGGCATGCGGTAGTCCAGGAAGCT
>JBGPJN010000158.1:0-7068 GCA_041485445.1 Dehalococcoidia bacterium | reverse complement strand
CTGCCTGGGTGCATCCACTGGGCAGGCGTCGGGAATCTGATAAAGCCGGTCTCCAAGTTTCACTTCCATTTTCCCACCTCGTTTACTACCTGTCCGGCGGCAACCCCGTGGTTGCCGCCAGCCGCGCACAGGGTAGCTTGTCGCGGCCTATGGTGTCTACGAATAGACTGCGGCGGCGACCGGCGGCAGTGGCGCCTCGTGCAAAGCCGGGGTATACTGCGGCGTATAGTGCGCGAATCTCCGGATGGTCGGCTTCAAAAGGGGAGACGCGTCCCGTGGCTATCAACAAAGACCTGGGGGCGGCGCTCCAAAGGGACTTCGATTTGTAGCGCCCTCGATCAAATAGGGCCAGATCGTACCACCGGACAGGGGTTTCAGCGACGATGGCGTATGCCCACTCCAAGAACGATCAGGGCCAGCGCCATGACCTGGTTGCCCATCTGCGGAGGGTCGCTGACTTGTCGGCCACCTTCGCAGCCGACTTCCAGGCCCGGGAGCCGGCCTACTACCTGGGGCTGTGGCATGACTTGGGTAAGTTCCACCCTGCCTGGCAGCGCTATCTTCTGGAAAGCGAGGCGAAGTCTTCAGGCCGCGGCCACGGCCCGGACCACAAGCTCGCCGGAACAATCCTAGCTCAACAATATCTCGGCCTAGCTGCGCTGTTGGTCCACGGGCACCACGGCGGCCTGAAGACACCCAACGAGCTGAAGGGTTTCCTTGCCGACCCCAAGCTGGAGGTTGCCGCACGCCAGGCCTTGGAGTTGGCCCGCGGCATGATTACCGACCTGAATCCTGATGTGAAGGTCGCTCTCCCCGACTTTATACAGGGCGACCCACTCGCCGCAGAACTTTTCCTACGCCTCCTCTTTTCAGCACTGGTGGATGCTGATTCCCTCGATACTGAGGAACACACCTCAAGAGCCAAGGCATCTCTCCGTGGCAGCACGGTTACTATCGACCGGCTTTGGGATCAGCTCGTCAGAGACCAGGGACAACTCCCCAAAGCCCCGGGCAACGTTGTTTGGGAGGCCCGCCGCACCATCTATGAGGCCTGCTTGGCCGCCGCTGAGGGACCGCCAGGCCTCTACCGACTCACGGTGCCCACCGGCGGTGGCAAGACTCGGTCAGGGATGGCTTTTGCCCTGCGCCATGCTCTGCGCCACGGCCATAAACAGGTGATCGTCGCCGTCCCATTTATCAGCATCACCGAGCAGACCGCCGATGTTTATCGAGACATTTTTGATGACCATGGGGGCGACAGCCCGGTGGTCCTGGAACACCACAGCAGCCAGGTGACCTGGAGCGCCGACGAGGAAGATTTTCATCCACGCCAAGTCTGGGAGCGCCTGGCGGCCGAGAACTGGGACGCCCCAATCATTGTCACTACCACGGTACAGCTGTTTGAGAGTCTCTTTGCCAATGGCCGGAGCCAGACTCGCAAACTGCACCGTCTGGCCCGCACCATCATCATCCTGGACGAGGCTCAGGCCCTCCCCCCTCACCTGCTTGATCCCATCCTGGATGCCCTGCAACAGCTCTGTAACCACTTCGGCACCACAGTAGTCCTTTCCACCGCCACGCAACCAGCCTTTGAGTCCATTCCCAAGTTCGCCTCCCTCCATGCTACCGAGATTGTGCCTGAACCGGGCAGGTTCTTTGACGCCCTGCGCCGGGTCACCTATGAATGGCGCACCGACCGTGCCATGGCTTGGACCGAGGTGGCTGAATTGCTTCAGCGGGAGCGGCAGGCGCTGGTGGTGGTCAACACCAAGAAGGACGGCATGGCGTGCCTCCGTGCGCTGGACGACTCTGAAGCCCTCCATCTGTCAACGTTGCTCTGCGGTGCGCATCGGCGTACGGTTCTGAAGTTGGTGAAGGAGAAGCTGGCTAACAACCAGGTGTGCCGCCTTGTCTCAACCCAGGTAGTGGAGGCTGGGGTGGACCTGGACTTCCCGCTGGTGCTGCGGGCCCTAGGCCCTTTGGATGGGATTATCCAGGCGGCGGGTCGCTGCAATAGGGAAGGCCGGTTGGCTAGAGGACGGGTTATCGTGTTCCAGCCTGAAGGTGGTGGTATGCCTCCTGGGGCTTACCGCACCGGGGCTGATGTCACTCGCAGTCTGCTGGGTTACGGTTGCCTCGACCCGGACCAGCCTGAGTGGCCCCGACGCTACTTCCAACTCCTCTTTCAGAGTCTCGACACGGACCGAGAACAAATTCAGGAAGCCCGCAAGAGGCTTGACTACCCCAGCACTGCCCAGAAATTCCGCATGATTAACGATGCTACCGAAAGCGTAGTCATCACCACCTACGGCTCGGCCCAAGAGAAGGCAACGGTGCAGAAATTGCTGGCTCAACTGCGGAATGGCAGGCCGGACACCCGACTTCTCCTACGGCAACTGCAACCCTACCTGGTCTCCCTGCATACCCAACAGGCGGATAGATACCGCCAGCAAGGACTCATCGCCTCGGTGCTTGGGAGCTTGGGCGAGTGGCGAGGAGCGTATGACCAGGTACGGGGCCTGGTGGCGGACCCCCGTGACCTCGATCTGGACGCACTCGTCGTGTGACAGCAGCCCCTTGACCGGCGTTGATCCACGGGGTTCAATGCTATCAATACCCGACCTCTTGCGCTAAGGCGACCCTCTCACCCCCCTGTAAGGTGCATTTGGCTTTCCCATTTCCAGGCCAACCTGATAAGGAGGCCTTATGGCAGTTCGCCATCCGCCCTGAACATCTCCCTGATGACAGACCCCTCTGAAACCCACTCACCCACTATCTGAGGAGGTAGGACTATGACTGACGGGTATCCTCCCCTGACCGTCAAAGTATGGGGGGATTTCGCTTGCTTCACCCGCCCGGAGATGAAGGTGGAGCGAGTTTCCTATCCGGTCATGACCCCATCTGCTGCCCGGGGTGTACTGGAGGCGATCTTTTGGAAGCCCCAGTTCACCTGGCTGGTCCAGGAGGTCTGGGTGCTCAAACCCATCCGCTACTTCTCTATCTTGCGCAACGAGGTCAACACCCGGGCCAGCCCCCACGCCGCAGCATCATGGGAGCGGCAAGGTGGCGGCTACGACGCGAGCGCCGACCGAGCCCAGCGGCATACCCTGGCCCTGCGCGAGGTGGCCTACCTCATCAAGGCTCAGGTGGAGGTGAGGCCTGACGTGGCAGAGGACCCAGCCAAGTTCCGCGACCAGTTCCACCGCCGCGTCGCGGGCGGCCGGTGCTTTGCCACCCCCTGCCTTGGCTGTCGGGAGTTCTCCGCCGCCTTCTCGGAATCCGACGGCACAGAGCGGCCCATTGGCCGCACCGAGGACCTGGGGCCGATGTTGCTCGACCTGGACTACGCCACCGACGGCTCCGGCCGGGGTACGCCCCGCTTCTTCCCGGCACGACTGGAACGGGGCGTCCTGTACGTTCCTAAACCCCAGCCGGCGCAGGAGGTCTGACATGTTGTTGCAACGCCTGAAAGAGTACGCGGATCTACGCCTTTCCTTGCCGCCTACCCTTTACAACGAGGCACCCGTCCGCTACATCTTCGAGTTGGATAGCAGCGGGCGCTTGCTTAGCGGCAGTCCCACCGACACCGCCGACCCGGCCAGCCCACGTACCCGGCGGGGCCAGCGCAGGCCGGTCCCCCAAGTGCAACGTTCATCAGGGGTCAAGCCTCTTCTCCTGGCTAGCAACGCCGAGTACACTCTTGGCCTGGCCAGGGAGAGGTCCAAACCCGACCGGGTGGCAGTCTGCCACCGCGCTTACTTGGAACTTCTTACCCACTGCGTTTCGGATACCCATGAACCTTCGGTGGCAGCCGTACACGCCTTCTTGACTGCGGACCCGGTGTCCCGCCTGGAGCTGCCCGAGGACTTCGACCGCGGTGCCACTATCACGTTCCGTGTGGATGGCGTCTTTCCAATAGACCTACCCACAGTCCAGGGCTTTTGGGCAACCGAAAATGATCCAGCCCAGAGTTCGGCTCCCGTGATGCAGTGCCTGGTCTGCGGACAGGAGCGGCCAGTGCTGGCTCGCCTCCTGGCCAAGCTAAAAGGCGTCCCAGGAGGGCAGACGTCTGGCACCTCCATAATCTCCGCCAACGCAAAAGCCTTCGAGTCCTACGGCCTGGAAGCCTCCCTTATTGCTCCTACCTGCGCCGAATGTGGTGAGCGGTTCACTCAGGCGGCCAACGCCCTGCTGGGCAGCCAGGCTAACCATATTCGCCTCGGCGGGGCAGCCTTTATCTTCTGGACGAGACAAGAGGTTGGATTTGACGTGCTGACCTACGTCACTGATCCAAAGCCGGAACAAGTAAGAGACCTGGTTGCCTCGGTGCTTACCGGCCGATCGAATGCTAATGCTGGGGTAGATGACACCGCCTTCTACGCCACCGCCCTCTCCGGCAGCGGGGGCCGGGCGGTGGTGCGCGACTGGATGGACACCACCGTCGGTGAGGTAAAGAAAGCACTCGGGGGACCGGGAGGGTGGTTCCGGCGCCAAAGCATCGTCGGGCCATATGGGGAATTTCCCCGTCCCTTGGGCATCAATGCTCTGGCTTACGCCACCGTCCGGGAGTCCAGGGACTTGGCCCCGCCGGTGCCCCGCGCCTTGCTCCACGCTGCCCTCACCGGAGCACCCCTCCAGTGGGACCTGCTCTACCAGGCGGTACGACGCAACCGGGCGGAGCAGAGGGTTACCCGTCCTCGGGCCGCCCTGATCAAGCTAGTCTTGCTCAGCCACCAACCAGAAAACGCAGAGGAGGACTCCATGGTCCAGCTAGACCCCAATCACCCCAGCGCCGCCTACCACTGCGGCCGGCTCCTGGCGGTGCTGGAGCAGGCCCAGCGAGCCGCCATACGCAACATCAACAGCACCATTGTGGACCGCTTTTACGGCACCGCGTCTTCCGCCCCTGCCTCAGTCTTCAGCCGCCTGGTGCGGGGCGCCCAACCCCACTTGTCCAAACTTAAGCGAGACCGTCCTGGAGTGTCCTATGCTTTGCAGAGTCGCCTGGATGAGATTATGGGCAACATCCCCGGCTCTGGCTTCCCCAGGACCCTCACCCTGGAAGAGCAGGGCATTTTCAGCCTGGGCTACTACCACCAGCGGGCCCATGACCGGGCCCAGGCCAAAGAAGCCGCTGAGCGCCGCCGTCAAGGCTTGCCCGTGGAGCCTAGTACCGACCTGCCCTCGGAAGACATAGGAGCCCCCAATCAGTCCATTAGCGAAGAGGAGAAGTAACATGACGACTACGCTAGCTGCTCACCTGGATATCAATCGCCGCCACGACTTTGTGTTCCTGTTCGAGGTTTCCGACGGCAACCCCAACGGCGACCCCGACGCCGGAAACCTACCCAGGGTGGACCCGGAGACCATGCAGGGCCTGGTAACTGACGTTTGCCTCAAGCGGAAGGTGCGGGACTGGGTGGACGCGACCCACGGCGACCAGGCCCGCTTCAAGATTTACGTGCAACACGAAGCCTACCTTACCGACACGCGGGGTCGCGTGTTTGCTGCCCGCGGGGGTGGCCGCAGCACTGTCCCTCCTCCAGCCGAGGCCCGCCAGTGGATGTGCGAAGAGTTCTTCGATATCAGGATGTTCGGTGCAGTCATGAGCATGAGGGAGCACAACGCTGGCCAGGTTCGTGGCCCCCTTCAGATCACCTTTGCCCGATCCATTGATCCGATAGTGCCGTTAGACGTGAGCATTGTCGGCCCTGCTCAGAGGTCCCGCGACGTTGACCGCACGCCAGATGAGGATGAAGCTCCGGCCACCTTTGGCACCATGGGCCGCAAGGCCCTGGTCCCCTACGGTCTATACCGCGCCTACGGCTTTTTCAACCCGCACTTTGCCCAGCGCACTGGGGTCACGGAAGAGGACCTGGGACTGTTCTGGCAGGCCTTGCAGCAGATGTGGGACCTGGACCGGTCTTCATCCCGAGGGATGATGGCTTGCCGGGGCCTGTACGTCTTCTCCCATGAAAGCTCCCTGGGCAACGCCCCGGCTCACCGCCTGTTTGAGCGCGTTCAAGTCAATTGCAAGGATGGAGTGAAGGCCCCCCGCTCCTTCTCTGATTACACCGTAACCGTGGACAGCGCCAACCTTTCCCCCGGGGTGGCCCTCACTCGGCTGGAAGAGTAGCGATAGGAGGCCTAATATGCTTCCATTGGTCCCGGCTGAAGACGACACCATCCTCATTTCAGCACTGGAACACTATAGCTACTGCCCCAGGCAGTGCGCCTTGATCCATCGGGAGCAGACCTATGATGAAAACATCTACACCCTCCGGGGGAGCGCCATCCACCAGCGGGTGGACGAGCCGGAGGGAGCCGTCACCAAAGGTATTCAGGTGGAACGGGGACTCCCTCTCTGGTCGGCGTCGCTTCGGCTCACCGGCAAGGCCGACCTGGTGGAGTTCCACGGGGCGACACCCTATCCTGTGGAGTACAAGCACGGGCCTTCCCGCCGGGGCCGGCACGCCGACCTTCAGCTATGCGCCCAGGCCATGTGCTTGGAGGAAATGCTGGGGGTCCCGGTGCCAAAAGGGGCCGTCTATCACTTCTCCTCCCGGCAGCGGCGGGAAGTGATTCTTACCCAGGATCTTCGGCAGAGGGTCATGGATGCCCTGGACGCCGTCCGGACCATCCTCAGCTCTGACACCCTTCCCCCGGCGGTTGCCGACGCCCGATGTAAGAACTGCTCGTTGGTGGAGTCGTGTCTGCCATATGTAATGGCTGGTCAGGCACGACTCTCCACCCTGCAACGGCAACTGTTCACTCCTGCGATTCTCAAGGAGGTGTCCAGTGGCCCGTGAGTTGCTAAACACGCTGTATGTCACCACCCAGGGATCCTACGTCCATACCGATCATGAAACCCTAAAAGTGGAAGTGGATGGAGAGACCAAGCTTCAGGTGCCGGTCCACCACCTGGGTGGCGTGGTCTGTTTTGGCCGGGTAATGGTCTCCACCGCTGCCATCACTCAGTGCGCTCAGGAAGATAGAGCCCTGGTATTTCTCACCGAACACGGCCGGTTCATCGCCAGGATGGTCGGCTCCACCTCGGGCAACGTCCTG
>JBGPJN010000157.1:0-7189 GCA_041485445.1 Dehalococcoidia bacterium | reverse complement strand
CGCTTCGCCCAGGGTGCGTATGTACGTGTAGGCCCGCACCAGCACGCCGAAGTTGCCGTGGAAGGCGCTGACCTTGCCGATGCTGGCCTCCGGCCTGGTCAGGCGGTAGGTGGAGTCTGGGCCGTCGCCAGCCTTGGCGACCACCGGCGCCGCCAGGTAGCGCAGCAGATTCTCGCCGCAGCACACCGGCCCGGCGCCGGGGCCGCCGCCGCCGTGGGGCGTGCTGAAGGTCTTGTGCAGGTTCAGGTGGGCCACGTCGAAGCCCAGGTCGCCCAGCTTGACCCGGCCCAGCAGCGCGTTCATGTTGGCCCCGTCGCCGTACACCAGCCCGCCGGCCTGGTGCACCACCCGGCACACCTCCACGATGTGGGTGTCGAACAGGCCCAGGGTGCTGGGCAGGGTGATCATCACCCCCGCCAGGGCCGGCCCGGCCAACTGGTGGAGGGCGTGCAAGTCCACGTTGCCGGCCTGGTCAGACGGCAGAGTGACCACCTCAAACCCCGCCATGGCCGCCGAGGCCGGGTTGGTGCCGTGGGCGCTGTCGGGGATGGCCATCTTGCGACGGGCCGCATCGCTTCGGGCCAGGTGGTAGGCGCGGATCATCAGCACCCCGGCCAGCTCCCCGTGGGCGCCCGCCAGGGTGGCCAGGCTGCTGCCGGGCAGGCCGGTAATCTCCTGCAGGAACCCCTGCAGCCGGTACAGCAACTCCAAAGCCCCCTGGGCCAGCTCGGGCGGTTGCAGCGGGTGGATGCCGGCAAAGCCGGGCCAGAAGGCCACCTCGTCGTTGATCTTGGGGTTGTACTTCATGGTGCAGCTACCCAGGGGGTAGAAGTGGGTGTCGATGGAGTAGTTGAGCTGGCTCAGCCCCGTGAAATACTGCACCACCTCCGGCTCGGATACTTCGGGCAGGGCCAGGTCACTTCGCAGCAACGCCGCGTCGGGCAGGGGTTGCGCCGGCACGTCCAGGGGCGGCAGCACCGCGCCCACCCGGCCGGGCACACTGCGCTCCATCAGCAGCTTGGCAGTGTTGCGGTTGCCTCCCTTGACCATCAGCCCGCCTCCCCCAACGCCGCCACCAGGGCGTCAATCTCCGCGCGGGTGTTCATCTCGGTGACGCACAGCAGCATGCCCCGGTCCACCGCCGGGGGCAGCAGCGTGCGGAACGTCGGCCCGCTCAGGTCCAGCCCGCCCAGGATGTTGCGCTCCAGCAGCCGGCGGTTGATCTCCGCGGGTTGCTGAGGGCACTGCACCACAAACTCCTGGAAGAAGGCCCCCCGCTGGAAGGGCAGGGAGTAGCCGGGCAGCTGGGCAATACGCGCCGCGGCGTAGTGGGCCTTGTGGTAGCACAGCTCCGCCACCTGCCGCAGGCCCTGTTTGCCCAGGGCGGCCAGGTAGATGGTGGCGGCCAGGGCGAAGAGGGCCTCGTTGGTGCAGATGTTGCTGGTGGCCCGCTCCCGGCGGATGTGCTGCTCCCGGGTCTGCAGGGTCAGCACGTAGCCGGTGCGGCCCAGGCGGTCCACCGTGCGCCCCACCAGGCGGCTGGGCATCTGCCGGATGTACTGCTGCTTGCAGGTGAACAGCCCCAGGTACGGCCCGCCGAAGCTGGGGGGTATCCCCAGGGGCTGGCCCTCCCCGGTGACGATGTCGGCGTCGTAGTGGCCGGGCGGCTGGAACAGGCCCATGGCGGTGGGGTCCGTCGAGAGCACCAGCAGCGCCTCCTGGCCGTGGGCCAGCCGGGCCAGGGCCGCCATATCCTCAATGGAGCCGTAGAAGTTGGGGTACTGGGCCACCAGGCAGGCGGTTTGGCCCGTCACCTGAGGGTCCCAATGGCGCACCATGTTGACCTCAATGCCCTGGGGCTGGCAGTAGGTGCGGATCACCTCCAGGTAGGCGGGGGATACGGTGTCGGACACCGCGGCCTGGGTGCGCCGCGTCACCCGGCAGGCCATGAGCACTCCTTCCGCCAGGCTGGTGGCGCCGTCGTACATGCCGGCGTTGGCCACCTCCATGCTGTAGAGGTTGCTCACCAGGGTCTGGAACTCGTAGATCACCTGCAAGGTGCCCTGGCTGGCCTCCGGCTGGTAGGGCGTGTAGGCGGTGAGGAACTCCCCCCGGGTCATCAGGGCCTTGACGATGGCGGGGATGAAGTGGTGGTACGACCCGGCCCCCAGAAACGATGGGCCGCTGCTCAGGGGCCGGTTCCGTGCGGCCAGGCCCCCCAGCTCCCGCTGGATCTCCAGCTCCGACATGGGCGGCGGCAAGTCCAGCGATGGGTTGCGGTGCTCCGGCGGGATGTCCAGGAACAGGTCGTCCATGGAGCCAAGGCCCAGGGACGCCAGCATCTCCGCCTGCTCTTGCTGGGTGTTGGGGATGTAGTGGGACTGGAAGTGGCTGGGTGATGTCACGTTGCTTTCAACCGTTTACCCCCATCCTGACCTTCCCCCTATTAGGGGGAAGGGACTGGTTCTCTCCCCCTTCATAAGGGGGAGAGTTAGAGAGGGGGTGATGAAGATGCTAATGCAACCCGCTGATGAAGGCGTCATACTCCGCTGCCGGCATCAGCGTCTGCAGCTCGGCGGCGTTGGCGATGGTCACCCGCAGCAGCCAGCCGGCGTTGAAGGGGTCCTGGTTGGCCAGCTCCGGGTGGCTGCCCAGCTCCGGGTTGATCGCCACCACCTGGCCGGTCACCGGCGAGAACAGGTCGGACACCGCCTTCACCGACTCCACCTCGCCCATCTTCTGGAGCTGCTTGAGGCTGGCGCCGGGCTTAGGCAGGTCAAAGTAGACGATGTCGCCCAGCTGGTCCTGGGCGTAATGGGTGATGCCCACCAGTCCTTCAGCGGAAGGACCAGTGCGGGCGTTCTCCAGCTTGACCCACTCGTGCTCTTTGGTGTACTTGCGGTCGTCGGGACTCAACTGGATTGGGACCTCCCTTCGGCAGTATCGGGACGTCGCCGGGACCGGGTGTAGAAGGGCAAAGGGACCACCTCCGCGGCGGCGGCGCGGCCCCGGATGTCTACCTCCAGGGCCTGGCCGGGGGTGGCGCAACGCACCAAAACGTAGCCCATTGCGATGCTGGTGTCAAGGGTGGGCGAGTAGCTGCCGCTGGTCACCTGGCCCACCGGCGTTCCGCCCTCCAGGATGGGGTAGCCTGCCCGCGGGGCGCTGCGCCCCGGCAGCTTGAGGCCCACCAGCCGGCGGGCCACGCCGTCGCGTTGCTGCTGGCGCAAGACGGAGGCGCCCACAAACTCCCCCTCCGGGCGGACGAACCGCTCCAGCCCCGCTTGGATGGGTGTGGTTTCCGGGTCAATCTCGTGGCCGTGGAGGGGCAGTCCTGCCTCCAGCCGCAGCACGTCCCGCGCCCCCAGGCCGCAGGGCAGCGCGCCCCCGTCCTGCAGGGCGCGCCACAGCAACTCGGCGTCTGCGGCCTCCGCCACCAGCTCAAAGCCGTCCTCGCCGGTGTAGCCGGTGCGGCCCAGGAACACGGGCTTGCCCTGGAGTTGCCCGCGGCCCCAGCCGAAGGCCCGCAACGTTGAGGGCGCCTCACCCCCCTCCAGCCGGCACACCTGGTCCAGCGCCTGGGCTGCGCTCGGCCCCTGCAGGGCCAGCAGGCCGGTGGACTGGGTGCGGTCCTGGATGGTCACAACGCCGGAGAACCGGCGGCTTATCCAGTCCTGGAACCAGGCCAGCACCGCCGGGCGGTTGCCCGCGTTGGGAATCAGCAGGTACCGGTCTTCCGCCAGCCGGTAGAAGATGGTGTCGTCGATCACGCCGCCGTGGTCGTTGCAGATGAAACAGTAGCGGGCCCGGCCCGTCCGCAGGCTGGAAGCCGAGCCGGTGAGCACCCAGTCCAGAAACTCCGTGGCGCGGGGGCCGGAGATGTACAGCCGCCCCATGTGGGAGACGTCGAACAACCCGGCGGCGGTGCGCACCGCCTTGACCTCCGCCAGGATGCCCGAGTATTGCACCGGCATGTCCCACCCGCCGAAGGGCACCATGCGCGCCCCCAGCGCCAGGTGGGTGGGGTAGAGGGCGGTGCGCAGGCTGGCCTGGGTCAAGGTTGGGTTGCCTCGGACGCGGAGATGCCTGTAGCACGAAGCATGATAATGCCAGCGCAGGATGGGGCGCAAGGGTGAGTGTCCGTTCATCAGAGGCAAAGCAGAGCCATGCTATAATCGGCCCAGTTCGCTGGTGGACAGGTCCGGTTAGGGAGGGTGAGCATGTTCTGTCCCAAGTGCGGGGCCCAGTCCCCGGACTCTGCCGTCTTCTGCCCCCAGTGCGGGAACAACCTTACGCCAACGGTGGCTCCTCCGCCGGCATCTGGGGCGCTCCAGCCTCCCGCAGGCGTCCCACAACGTCCCCGCATTGAAGACCTGGCCAGCCTGGGCCAGCGCATCGGCTCATGGCTGATTGACATAATCGCTGGCGTCATTCCGCTGGTGAACTGGGCCGTCGCCATCGGCAACTGGATCGGCTACCGGCGGGGCATGACTCTAGGCCTCAAACTAGCAGGGGCGCGCATCATGCGGGAGAACGGCGACGTCTCCGGCTTCTACCACACCGCGGTCCGCGCCATCGCCGCCACCCTGAGCACAATCCCGCTAGGCCTGGGGTTCTGGTGGGCTTTATGGGACCCCTACCGGCAGACCTGGCACGACAAGATCATGCACACTTCGTCTGGAAAGACACCCCGGAGCTGGCGGCGCGGCGGGGCACCAGCACTCAGGGAGCGGTGATCGCCTTCTGGGTGTTGATCGCCGCGTCCATCGCATTGGTGGCCCTGGTGGCGGCGCTGATTGCCGCGGCGGTCGCCCGGGGCGAGTTCTGGTAGGATAGCGCGGCCGTGGCGGTTGGACCAGGCAGCCCCGGTTGGCCGCTGGGCTACCGGCCTTGGGTTGCTCCCGAGGCGGCGCTCCCGGATTTACGGGCGGCGTACCCTACCATCTCCACAAATCCCTTGCCGCTTACGGGGACACCGTTCTTGGTGCCGCGGACGGTCACCGCTCCTTCCCAATAGGGCGCCGGGATGTAGGTGTTGGCGGTGAACTCGGCGTCGCGCCGCAAAGGGGTGATGGTCATCGCCAGGGACAGTGGCAGCATCCCCAGGGTCCAGCCCATGGGGTACGAGGCTTCAGTGGTTGGGCTCTGCCATTGGTCGGTGGACCGGAGCAATACGTTATGAGCCTCCAGGTGCCGCACCGAGCCATCGGCGGCGACGTAGGTGCCATAGCTGGCCACCGGTAGCTTGGTGGCCTGGTCCCACACCACCGACACCATGACCTCGGACCCATCATCCAGCTGGAGTCCCACCCAGTCCCACCCCACGGGGGTGGTGTTGAAGTCGCCCCACTGGTGGTCCATCCACAGCGTCCCGCGCACCTCCCGGCGATCCCTCCCTTTGACCAGGGCGCCCACCGCCTCCAGGCGGGTGCGCGAGTAGTAGTAGCTCTGCCCGGCGGGTCCTAGGTCCACCAAGCCGGTGGTCTGGTGCATGACCGCGGGCTTTCGTGATACCGCCCGCAACAGCAGTGAGACGTCGTGAAGGTCAAAGGCGAGGATGTAATCCAAGCCGTCCCCCGCCATGCGCCAGCCCTCAGTTTGAAAACTGAAGCTCCCTGGAGAGGTGGGGGTTTGTGCCAGGGCCAGTTTTTCCGCTATGAAGTAGGACTGCCGGCTGGGGTCACTGAAACTGACGTGGAGCACCTGGGGCGCCAGCCCGTTGGCTGTGTTCCGCTGGAAGGTCACGTAGTGGAACGTGTACTCCACTCCGTTTTCGTCCACCAGGTGGCCGTTGAAGTACCACCACTCAATGGCCCTGCCGTGGGGGCCTTCATCCGTGGGCAGGCTTGGTTGCGTGGGCGGCCACGTTGGAGTTGGGATGCGGGTCGCTGCCCCGGTGGGGGCAGGCGTTCTCCGCACCGCCGGTGCTGGGGTGGCGGTGGGGAAGGGAGAGGTGGGCGTGGGGACCGGCGTGGCGGTGGGTTTGGCGGTCGGCACCCGGGTGGGTGTGGTGGGCGTGAGGTCCGTGGCGGGTGCGCCTCTCCCGCAAGCGGCGGCAGCCAAGGTCAGCGCCACGGTCATGGCCAGGAACGTCAGCCCAATGCCTGAGTACCTGATGGGGTTCTTGGTGTGCCTGGGGGTCACGCGCATCAGGCAGATTATCGCACATCAAGCCCGCGGCAGCCAACAGCCGCATGCATGAATTTAAGCAGGGAGTCTCACGGCGGCCCGGGGTGGTGGGGCCAGGACCGCGCGTGGTGAGGCCGTCGGCGATGCGCTATAATAGGCCGCTGGAAAGTGCCACCGTCGCCAAGTTGTCCTCGGCGGCAGGATGCCGCCGGCGCACTACGGGCGCTAGGGACGATAAATCGGGAGGAACAGACTTGACTTCGCTGAACGAACGGTACGAAAAGGGTCAATCCATGCGCTCCATGATGGCTGGAGGGGACCGGAGCCACTTCAGCCTCCCCGGGATCGACCAGTTGGCCCCGGATCTGAAGCGCATCATTGACGAGGCGCTCTTCGGCTCCGTTTGGACGCGCCCGGGCCTGACCCCCCAGCAGCGCTGTGTCTGCACCATGTCTGCGCTGATGGCCCTGGGCCAGCTTCCCCTCCTGCGCCGGCACGTCGAACGCTCCCTTAACCTGGGGTTGACCCCGGACCAGGTGGTGGAGGTGTTCATCCAGTTGACCTTCTACGTGGGTGTGCCTGCGGTGGAGACGGCCCTGCGCATTACCAAAGAGGTCTTTGACGACTGGGGCATCCAGTTCATCCCCACTCAGCAGTACAATACCCAGCAGAGCGCGGATGAGCTTTACCAGGCCGGCGTGGCCGCCCATGAGCAGCACATGGGGGACATCACTGTCTACCATACCGACGACCCGGACTCCCCCGAGATGCAGGTGGACCGGCTGGTCAATGAATACCACTGGGGCGCCATCTACACCCGGCCTCACCTGGATGACAAGGCCCGCGCCATGTGCGCCCTGGCGTCCATGACAGTGCTGGGGCGGTACGACCGCCAGCTCCGCCGGCGCATCGAGGGCGCTCTGCGGGTGGGGATGACCCCCGATGAGATCATGGAGGTCTTCATTCAGATCATGCTGTACGGGGGATACTTCAACACCCGCACCGCCATGCAGGTAGCCCGCTCGGTGTTCGTGGAGCAGGGCATCGGCAAGCAGGCAGG
>JBGPJN010000156.1:0-7275 GCA_041485445.1 Dehalococcoidia bacterium | reverse complement strand
CTAGGCATTGGGTATGGGAACATCCCCTGGGCGGTTGGTCCCCGGGTGGCGGCGTGGCAGCCTTGGCCCCTGGCCTCCTACCCCTCTAACCTTCACGGCATCGTTTTGAAGTAGTCTAATCCCAGTGCGGCCTGGTGGTCAGCGGTATGTGGTTAGAATGAGGAGAACTATGCAGGTCTTTGACCAAGTTTATCGGAAGGCCCTACCGGGTTTGGTCCCGGCGGTCACAATCCTGCTGCTGCTGGCGGTAGCCTGCGGCGCCGCCGCCACCGCTACGCCCCCGGCCTCCACCGCGGTGCCGGCGCCCACGACGAGGGCTGAGCCTACCCCCACGGTCGTGCCTCAGGCTACAGCGGCGCCAGCGGTCCGGGTGGTCAATCCCGGCAAGCTGACCATCATGGTCGGGGATTTAGCTAACGAGCAGTTTGACAACACATTTTCCAATGGGCAACCTGGAGGATTTTACTATCGGCGGATTCTGCACGGGTTTCTCATCTCCGACAACGAGAGAAAAGAGATGGTCCCAGGGATAGCTAGCCAGTGGGATCTCTCCGCCGATGGCCGGGCCTGGACCTTTACCATCAGGAAGGGGGTGAAGTTCCATGACGGATCAGAGCTGACATCGGAGGACGTGGTCTGGAGCCTGCAGCATACCGGGGGTCCCCAGGCCGCCGAGTATGCCCGCAACACCACTTCACTAAGGTTATCCCGCGAGACGGATAGGATCGAGTTGGGCGGGCCGGATAAAGTGATTATAACCACCAAGCAGTCGTCTACCTGGCTCGCTGGCTCCGCTTCTGAGGCAGGGAGCTCCAGCATACATGTCCTGCCCAAGAGAGCCCAGCTATACGACGCCAAGGCGGAAGCGGCTTACCAAAGCAACCCCATTGGCGCGGGGCCCCTGAAGCTGGTAAAACATGTCCAGGCCTCCGTGATGAAGTTCGAGCGCTTTGACGACTTCTACTACCAACCCAAGAACGGTTTCCCCGAGGATAAAAGGGTAAACTTCCAGTCGCTGGATATGTTCCTGGCGCCGGAGGAGGCCACCCGGGTAGCGGCCCTACGGGCAGGGGAAGCCGATCTCGTCCCAGCCAGCCTGGCGACCAAGAGTCAGGTGGAGGCCGGGGGCGGGCGTCTGGTAATTGGCCAGGAGGGCTTGGTTGTTGAAGCCAGGCACCGTGGGTGCTGGGATCCAAAGTATCCCTGCCACGACAAGCGGGTCCGCCAGGCCCTGGACTATGCCATCAACAAGGAAGTGATACGGGACAAGCTCTACGGAGGTCCCCAGTGGTTCCAGGTAAAGGGGTGGTACATTGTCACTCCCAGCACCATTGGGTATTCCCCCGAGTTGGACCCCCGGCCCTTCGATCCAACCAAGGCCCGGCAACTGCTGGCGGATGCGGGCTATCCCGGCGGCCAGGGCTTTGGCAAGCTCTTTGTGAACACTTATCCCTCAGCGGCGATGCCTCTCCAGCCCGAGGCAGCACAACTCGCTGCCGAGTTCTGGAGGAGGGAGCTTGGTCTAGACGTGGAGGTAAGAGTAGGGGAAGTTACTGGGACCACGGCAAGTTTCAGAGCGGGAGAGTTGGACGGCCAGATACTTTGGCGGGAAGATGAAACCGGAGTGGATGCTTTGGTTTCGATGTCCAGCAGGTACAGTGACCCCAAGAGCCTCACTCGGACGCACGAGGACCCCGAGCTCTACAGTCTTGTGCAGAAAGCCCTGCAGACAGTGGACCCAATCAAACGAGCGGAAGCCCAAAAACAGATGTACGTGCGGCTGCGGGAAGAAAGCTACCACATAGGTATCGGATATGCCAACATCCCCTGGGGAGTGGGGCCGCGTGTCTTGACCTGGCGACCTTATCCCCTGTCGACGTACCCCTCCTCTGGTATTCACACTATCACCCTCAAGTGAGATGACTCCCTTATCAGGCAGAACCAACGGCTTCCAAAGGGGGGGACAGAAATGCAAACCTTCGGTAACTTTAAGCTCGACGTTTCCCGGATATTGGCCGGCGTTGCTGCGGGGTTATTGCTGGTAGGAGTCGCCTGTGGCGCCGCCGCCACCGCTACGCCCCCAGCCTCCACCGCGGTGCCGGCGCCCAAGACGGGGGCGGGGCCTACCCCCACCGCTGCGCCTCAAGCTACTGCCGTGCCTCCGGCACCGGTGGTCAACCCGGGCAAGGTAATTTGGATGACCGGCGGATGGGGGAGCGAGCGCTTCGACTACAGCTTCAGCACATTCGCCGGCAACAACTTCGCCCGGATTCTCCATGGCTGGCTCAACGCCACCAACGAAAAAACCGAGCTGTTACCCGGCATCGCCACCAAGTGGGAGATCTCCACCGACGGCAACACCTGGACCTACACCATCCGCGAAGGCGCCAGGTTCCACGATGGCAAAGAGATAACGGCGGAGGACGTGCGGTGGAGCTGGATGCACTACTGGGGCAAAGACGAGTCCGGGTCGGCGGAGGAGCGGACCACCGCCAGCACCAGCCAGGTGATGGCGCGGGCTGTGGAAAGGGTTGCCCTGGCCGGCCCTAACCTGGTGAGCCTCACCCGTAAGTCTCCGGACCCCAGCTTTCCTGCTTCCATCGCTTCCGAAGCCGGCTCGCTCTGGTACGTAGTGCTGCCCAGACGGCCCAAGGTCCACGACGACGCTCAAGAAACGGCCTACGACCAGGGACCCATTGGCGCCGGCCCGGGCAAACTAGTGAAGCACGTCACCGCGGCGCAGATGACCTTCGAACGGTTCGACGACTACTACTACCAGCCCAAGAATGGTTTCCCCGAGGACCGGCGGCTCAAGTTCAAGACCCTGGATCTGCGCCTCGTGCCCGAGGAGGCCACCAGGGTGGCCGCGATCCGGGCTGGAGAGGCTGACATCGCTCCTGCCAGCCTGGCCACCAGGAAGCAAGTAGAGGCGGGCGGTGGGCGCGTGGTGTTTGGAGCGGAAGGAATCTACGTCCGGTGGCAGCTGCATGGATGCTGGAACACCCAGTACCCGTGCCATGACAAGCGGGTCCGCCAGGCCTTGGATTACGCCATCAATAAGGAGTTGATACGGGACCGGCTCTACGGAGGGCCCGAAGTGTTCCAGATAAGGGGATGGAATCAGTGGCTCCCCAGCACCATCGGATACAGCCCGGCCATTGACCCCTGGCCTCAGGATGGGGCCAAGGCCCGGCGTCTGCTGGCAGAGGCCGGCTACCCCGGTGGCAAAGGGTTTGGCAAACTGATCCTCAACACCTATGTATCCTCCAGCGCGCCCTTCCTGTCCGAGTCGGGGCAGCTGGCCGCCGACTTCTGGCGGCAGGAACTGGGCTTGGATGTGGACGTGAAGGTGCGAGATGAGACCGAGCTGAAGAGGGCCCGGGTGCGCGGTGAACTGCACGGCCAGGTAATGTGGACGGATGGCTCGGGCGACGTGGACCGTTCGCGTAGCTTTGAGAGCAACTATGGGGATCCCGCCCACGCCAGTCGGGTGCACGGTGACCCAGAGATATTCGCGCTGACCCAGCAAGCCCTGGCGGTGATCGACCCGGCCAAGAGAACAGAGGCGCTTATAGAGCTGGCTAAGCGGCTACGTGAGGAGAGTTACGAGTCTAGCATCGGGTATGTCAACATCCCGTGGGCAGTGGGACCCCGAGTGGCGGCGTGGCAGCCCTGGCCCCTGGCTGGCTATCCCACAAACCTACACGGCATCGTATTGAAGTAGTCTAAACCTGCTGCGGCCTGGTGGTCAGTAGTAAGCGGTGGGAATGAGGAGAACTGTGCAACTCTTTGACCGAGTCAATGGGAATGTCCTACCCGGTTTGGTCTTGGCGGTTACAACCCTGTTGCTTGCAGGGGTGGCCTGCGGTACGGCCGCTACGGCCACCCCTGCGCCGACTCAAGCGGCCCAACCCGTTGCTACCCAGCCACTGGCGGCCACGGCGCCTGCGCCCGTGGCAACGGGAAAACCAGCACCAACCCCGGTGCCAGCGGCCCAGGTGCATCCCGGCAAACTGACCATCATGGTGGGGGATTTTGGTCCCGAGCGATTCGACACACTTTTCGCGACTGGAGGACAGGGAGGCCGTAACTATGGCCGAATTATGAACGGGTTTCTCATATCCGCCAATGAGAAAAAAGCGATGGTGCCGGGCATAGCCAGCCAGTGGAGCCTCTCCCCTGATGGTTTGACCTGGACCTTCAGCGTAAGGAAGGGCGTCAAGTTCCATGACGGGTCGGAGGTAACGCCTCAGGACGCGCTCTGGACCCTTCAGCACTACTTTGGCCCCCAGGCCCATGAGTATGGCACCAACACGACAGCGCAAACGATATCTCGGTTGATGGATAAGATAGAGTTGACCGGGCCGGATAGAGTAAGTGTGACTACGCTGAAGCCCCGTACCGACTTCGCTGTCCTCGTTTCTGAGGCAGGAGACGTGTGGTACCCGGTTATTCCCGGGAGAACCAGCGTACACGACACCGTGGTGGAAGAGGCTTACGATCGCAATCCCATCAGCGCCGGACCTGTGAGGCTGGTAAAACATGTCAAGGCCTCCGTGATGCAGTTCGAACGCTTTGACGATTTCTACTTCCAGCCCAAGAACGGTTTCCCTGAAGATAAAAGAGTGAACTTCCGGTCGCTGGACATGTACCTGGCGCCGGAGGAGGCTACCAGGGTGGCGGCCGTGCGAGCGGGGGAGGCCGATATCGTCCCAGCCAGTCTGGCGACCCGGAAGCAGGTGGAGGCCGGGGGCGGGCGCGTGGTGTTTGGCCAGGAGAGTGTGGTGGTGGAGGCCAGGCTGCTAGGGTGTTTTGAATCCAAGTACCCTTGCTACGACAAGCGGGTCCGCCAAGCCCTGCAGTACGCTATCGACAAAGAGTTGATCCGGGACAAGCTCTATGGAGGACCCGAGGTGTTTCAGGTGAAGGGCTGGTTTTCCATTACCCCCAGCACCATTGGGTATACCCCGGAGCTGGACCCCTGGCCCCAGGATGTGGCCAAAGCCCGGAAACTGCTGGCGGATGCCGGATATCCCGACGGCAAGAGCTTTGGCAAGCTGATCGTGAATACCAATCCCTCCACGGCGATGCCCCTGCAGGTCGAGGCGGCGCAACTGGCCGCCGAGTTCTGGAGGAGGGAATTGGGGCTGGACGTGGAGGTACGAGTGGGGGATGCCACCGCATTCAACCGGCAGGCGAGGGCGGGAGAACTAAACGGCCAGATACTGTGGAAGGACAATGAAACCCAGGTGGATGCTACGATTGTGATAACCAACCGGTTCGGCGACCCCAAGGGCGCCACTCGGCTGCATGAGGACCCGGAGCTCTTCCGCGTGGTGCAGGAGACCTTTCAAATACTGGACCAAGACAAACGGGCGGAGGCCACCAAAAAGCTGGTACTGCGGCTGCGGGATGAAAGCCATCTAATTGGTGTTGGATATGCCAACATCCCCTGGGGGGTAGCGCCGCGTGTCCTGCAATGGCAGCCTTACCCCCTGTCGGGCTATCCCTCGGCCCTTCATACCGTCACTCTGAAGTAACCGCCGGCCAATAGGCTTTGAGTTGATCTATCCAACGCCCAGCTGCTCGTCAAGTCGGGTGCGACGGGTCACTTGATTCGGGGTTAAGGGGGCACGGCATGCCTCAGAGGTTGCAGGGAAAGCATCAAGGCGGAGATGCGGATGGCGTATTTGAGATAGCTGTTGCTCGGTACAAACAGGGAAGATGCCCTGGCTGTGGGAAAGGACTGGGTGAAACCCGAGGGTTGGAGCATAGAAACAGGACAGGAGATCTCTACTGCCACACGTGTAGGGTGCCCTGGCCAATGGAAATGGACGCTGTGGGTTCCCGTGACAAACTTGTTCTTTTCGGACTCCCTAAATCAGACACCATTCCGGCTTCGACTTGTGGGCTCTCTCCTCAGGCGATGGACTTTCAAGGCAAGAGAACAAACGGACAGGAAGTTCACCAGATCCTAATGGCTGCGAGAAGGCTGGGTCACTTTTTCAAAAAGACTGTGTTGAGGCGTAATAGACAGGATTTAATCTGACAAGAGTAGCTCGCACTTAGGCCCTGGTTCCGACTCCAGCTAGCTGCCACCAGCACCGCCAGATATGGTGTAGGGAAGAGATCCGCCCTCCCCCGTCTCCACCAAGAACACATGGCGGTTTCGCCACAGTCCTGGCCATTGGCCGGGACTGATTCGTTGGCAGGGCAGGCGTCCTGGTTTATAAGCGCAACTCTGCTGCCCTCTTTCGTAGTGGCCATTTGGAACAGGGCCTGGAAGGCCGGCTTGGGGCGGAAGCCCACAATGCTCCGCTCCTCCACCGGGTCCACGTAGAGGGCCTCCAGCATGGTCAGCAGGATGCGCCGCCGCTCGGCTAGGTCTGCCTCAGCCCACAGGGTCGGCAGGTTCTCCAGCAGCTTGCCGGCTTCCTGGGCGGCGTTGACGCCCGGCACCACCAGGCTTTGCAGCTTATCTCCCAGCTGGCGCTTCTGGCGGCGATAGTCCTCCGGCTCCAGCAGCCCGTCCAGGTACACCTGGCCCAACCGCTTCAGACGCTGCTCAGTCTGCTTCCTCTCCTCCTCCACCCGCTTGACCTCGTCCTCCAGATGGAGTTGGGTCAGCATGCGGTCCTGCCAGGAATCGGGCAGGGTGATGGCCCCGATGATCTGGTCCATCTGCTGGTCCGGGATGTCGCAGGGCATTGAACTGCTTCTCCCCACGCAGTAGCCCGCACCCCGGGAGCCTCGCTGCTCCCGGTAGTAGCGGTGGCCGTTTCTATATGTCTGGGACCACATGGGATACCCACACCAAGCGCACTTGATCAGCCCCTTGAGCAGGTACTCTCTTTCCGGGTGCGGGTCCAGGGTTCGGCTGCGCCCCGAGTTCTTGGTCAGGGCCAGCTGCACCGCCTGGTACAGCTCCGGAGTTAACAGGGCCTCATGGCTGCCGGGCATGACCTGGTCGCCGTGCTTCACCTTGCCGGTGTAGAAGACGTTGTGCAGGATGCCCGGATTGAGGCGGTGGTGAACAGCCGGGGTCCGGCGCTGAGGTTCCCTGCCCCGTTTCCAGCTTGTGCATGTTGCGGGTCCTGAAGCCCTGGTCGTTGAGCCAGGCCGCCAGGGTGGCCAGGGTGGTCTGGCCGGTGGCGTACCTCTGGTACAGCTCCAGCACCACGGGGCCTTCCTGGGGGTGGGTATGCACCGCGCCGGGGTGCTCGGGCTGGCAGCGGGGCTGGCGTAGCTTGTTCACCTCCTCCCAGCAGGACTGGT
>JBGPJN010000155.1:0-7290 GCA_041485445.1 Dehalococcoidia bacterium | reverse complement strand
GGGGTTGGCATCACCGCGGAGGTCTACGCCGACTACGTGCCCGCGGGGACCCACTTCGAGTTCCAGAAGCCGTACATCCGAAACGCCAAGTGGGTGTGGCGCAACGAGCCCACGGTGGCCGTGGCCATGGTCCAGACTGCCGAGGCAGACATCGCCTGGGATGTGGGTGTGGTGAGCGCCAAGTCCCTCCCCAAGAACATGATCAAGTCCGGCAGCTCGGCGGAGGTGTTCCAGTTCCACCTGAACACCTTGTGGCACCCGGAGCTGAAGAAGAAGAAGGTGCGCGAGGCCATAGTCCACGCCATCAACTGTAAGGAGATTGTGGACACCCTGTACGGCGGCCTGCCCCCCTGCCGGGGCAACTTCGCCTGGCCGGGCGTGACCGGCGCCACCACGCGGAACACTGCGCCCTACGAGTTCAACCCAACCCTGTCCAGGCAGCTGTTGAAGGAGGCCGACTACGACCCCAAGAACAAGATCAAAATCATGGGTCGTGGCAACCGGATTCCCAAGCTGGCCGAGGTCTACGAGGCCATGCAGTCCTACCTGAAAGACGTGGGAATCAACTCGGAGGTCGCCGTGTTGGAGGCCGCCCAGTGGCGGGCCCTGCGGGAGTGCGGCATCGGCAAGGCGCTGAATGAAGTCCTCCAGGCCTCGGGCCGTGACCCGGCCAAGGACAAGCCCTCCCTGGCGGACATGCAGGCCGCTCTGGACAAGGGCGGCGCCAGTTGCCCCCAGGGCGACACCATGGAGAACCAGCTTTCCCTGGAGAACCTGGACTACGGCACCCCGGCCAACAATTACCTGAACTGCACCAGGCTCCTCTCCTTCATCTGCGACCCCAGTCCCGGCGGAATGCAGGAGCAGCTGGCCGCGGCCCAGGCCTCCTCGGGCGCGGACCGCCAGCGGCTCATGTCGGTCCTGGCCGACCGGGTGCACGACGACGTGCTGGTCCTGCCCATGTTTGAGCCGCCGGTGGTGTACGCGGTCAACCCCAAGCTGAACTGGAACCCCCGGTTCGACCGCCGGGTCCGGGTAAGCACCATGTGGTTCAGCCCGTAGCGCACCTGAATCGCCAGATGCCCCTTGGCTGGAACGGACCGGCCACCCCGATTCGTTGGGGTGGCCGGTCCTGGTTTGTTGGCCAGATGACAGAGCCATATTGCGCCCGCCCGGCGGCTGGTGTATCCTCTCGCTCAAACGGACCAGGAGAATGTTATGCCGTCGTTCCGTCGCTGGAAGCTAGCCCTGGCGGTGGCAGGTTTATCGATCCTCGGGGCCGCCTGCGGCACCGCTGCCGGCCCTACCTCGGCGCCCGCCACCGTGGCTCCCACGGCCGTGGGGCTGGCTCCCTCAGTGAAGCCCACCGCGGCGGCGCCGTCCAACCGGCCGGTGTCCGCCAAGAACAGCATCACCCTGGTGGTTGGAGAGGAGCCGCCCCATCTCCATCCCCTGCTGACCGGCGGCGGCATCGTCTCCTCCATCCAGAGGGACAACCTGGTGGACCCCCTGACCTGGCAGTCGGGGGACGACCAGCGCATCGTGCCCACCTCCGCCACCGTGGGGTGGGAGCAACTGGGGCCAGGCACCTGGCGCTTCAACCTGCGCCGGGGGGTCAAGTTCCACAACGGGGAGCCGTGGAACGCCCAGGCCGCCCTGCCCGAGCTGGCCTTCCAGGGCGTCGCCGGCAACAACAACTACAGCGCCAACTACACCGGCGGGTTCAAAGCCGAGCTGGTTGACGACTACACCTTCGACATCAAGTGCACCGCCGCCTGCCCCATTTTCCCCTACACCTCCTTCTTTCTGAGCTTCCAGGCCCCCCAATTTGTGGCGTCCAGGACCGAAGAGCAGTTGAACCGGGAGGTGGTGGGTTTCGGCCCGTACAAGCTGGTCAAGTGGCAGCCGGGCGTGTCGGTAACCGAGGAGGCCTTTGACGGGTACACCCCCGCTGGGGACCACTTGGAGTTCCAGAAGCCCCTGATCAAGAACGTCACCTGGATGTGGCGCAACGAGACCACCGTCATGGCGGCCATGATCAAGACCGGGGAGGCGGACATCGCCTGGGACGTGGGGGTGGACGTGAGCAAGACCCTGAGTAAAGAGCAGATAAAGGCCGGCGGCTCCGCGGAGGTCTTCGCCCTGGACGTGGTGACCCTGTGGAATCCGGAGCTGCGCAAGAAGCAGGTGCGCCAGGCCATGGCCCACGCCATCAACTGCCAGGAGATGATCGAGGCTCTGTACGCCGGTTTCACCACCTGCCGCGGCAACATCATCTGGCCGGGGGTCCTGGGGGCCACCAAAGAAAACACGGCCCCTTACAAGTACGACCCGGCGCTGTCCAAGCGACTGCTGCAAGAGGCCAACTACAACGCCAGCACCCGCTTCAGCCTGCTGGGGCGAGGCAACCGCATTCCCAAAGAGACTGAGGTCTATGAGGCGGTCAAGGGGTATCTGGCGCAGGTGGGGGTTCAGGTGGACATCCAGATCATGGAGCCCAAGATGTTCACCGACCGGCGCAACTGCCGCAGCGGCAAGGCGGTGGCGGAGGTCCTGGCCGCTAAGGGCCGCAGCGTGGATACCTCCCAGGCCACCCGCGAGGAGTTCCAGGCCGCCCTGGACAAGGGTGGCGCCAGCTGCCCCGCCGGCGACCTGTTCTTTAACGCGCCGTCCAACGAGACCCTGGACTTTGGCCGCCAGGCCAACAACTACCTGAACTGCGCCCGTCCGGTTTCCACCAACTGCGACCCCAGTCCGGGGGGCTTCCAGGACCAGCTTGTCCCAGCCCTGGCCGCCTCCGGCGCGGAGCGCCAGCGCCTGCTGCAGGCCATGGCCGACCGGGTGCACGACGACGTCCTGTGGCTTGCCGCCTTTGACCTGCCGGTGTTCTACGGGATAAATCCCAAGCTAAACTGGACTCCCCGCTTCGACCGGCGGGTCCGCATCAACACCATGTGGTTCAGCCCGTAGGCGGGACCGCCGCGACCAGGGCCACTGAAAACATCTCCGTTGGTACGATTCCAGCTGGCTGAACGCCAGCTGGAGAGACGTATACAAAGTATATTGTTACGGAAAGCGTAGTAACGCACCGTGATTCGTTGCCAGTACCATGGCTATATTGCATATATGTCGGCGCTGGTGTATGCTTTCCTCCATGTCAGTTCAGGAGGGATTCATGCAACCAGCCAGGCTCTGGAAGACGGTTCTATCCGGCGTAATCACCACTACGGCGCTGGCTGCGGTGGCCTGCGGCGCGGCGGCTACCCCCACTTCCGCCCCCAAGGCCACCACCGGCGCACCCGCGGCAATTAGCACCCCAACCCCCGGCCTGGTGACCACGCCGGGGCCCACGGTTACGCCCCGTCCCACCGGCATCGTCTCCGCCCGTAACAGCATCACATTGGTGATGCCTGAAGAGCCCTCCCAGATTAACCCCTTTATGTCCATCGGCGCCTCCACCACTGCCTACGTCACTCGGGATAATGTGGCGGAGCCGCTCACCTGGCAGTCGGGCGACGACCAGCGCATTGTCCCCACCAGCGCCACGGAGAGCTGGACCCAGACCGCCCCCAACACCTGGCGGTTCAAGCTGCGCCAGGGCGTCAAGTTCAGCAACGGCGAGGCCTACACCGCCCAGGCCGCCATCCCCAGCCTGACCTTCTTGGGCGTGGGCGCCAACAATAACTCCAGCTTCCCTTACACCAGCGGGTTCAAGCCTGCGGCGGTGGACGACTACACCCTGGACATCGTCTGCGACCAGGGCTGCCCCATCCTGGCCAACACCGCGTTCTTCGCGGGCATCCAGGCCCCGGGCTACCTGGCGGCCAACCCCACCGTGGAGTCCCGGTCTCGCAGCGTCATCGGCTTCGGCCCCTACGTGCTGAAGGAGTGGCAGCCCGGAGTGGCCATCACCGAGGAAGCCTTTGACGGCTATGTGCCGGTGGGCAACCACTACGAATTCCAGAAGCCCGCCATCCGCAACGTCAAGTGGGTGTGGCGCGGCGAGACCACCGTCATGGTGGCCATGGTCAAGACCAAGGAGGCGGACCTGGCCTGGGACGTGGGGGTGGACTCCGCCAAGAGCCTGGCCAAAGACATGATCGCCTTTGGCAGCTCCGCGGAACTGTTGAGTTTCACTACCAACACCCTGTGGCACCCGGAGCTGAAGAAGAAGGAGGTCCGGCAGGCCGTCAACCACGCCATCAACTGCCAGGAGATTGTGGATACCATCTACAACGGTGTGACGGAGTGCGTGGGCAACATTATCTGGGACGGCGTCATCGGCTCCACCAAGGCGAATACGGCCCCTTATAAGTACGATCCGGCCAAGGCCAAGGCGCTGTTGGCGCAGGCCGGGTACAACCCCGCCAACGAGATTGGCATCTACGGCCGGCCCGCCCGTATTCCCAAGCAGGTGGAGATCTACGAGGCAATTCAGCGTTACCTGACCGAGGTGGGCATCACCTCCAAAATCTACATCATCGAGCCGGGCGTCCGCACCACCCGCACTGGGTGCGGCATCGGCAAGACGGTGAACGAAGTGGTCAAAGACCGGGGGGGCGACCCGGCCAAAGATAAGCCCACTCGGGAGGATTTCCAGAAGGCCGTTGAACGTGGCTCCCTGTGCCCCTACGGCGACCTGATGGAAAACGAGCCTTCCAACGAGACCCTGGACTTTGGGCGGCAGGCCAACTACTACATGAACTGCGTCTTCCCCCGCTCCCTGGTGTGCGACCCGTCGCCAGGCGGCTTCCAGGACCAGCTGGCGGTGGCGCTGGCGGCCTCCGGCGCAGACCGGCAGGCGCAGATGCAGAAGCTGGCCGATAAGATGCACGACGACGCCCTGTTCACCTTCGGCTTCAAGCTGCCGGTGGTGTACGCCAAAGACCCCAAGCTGAACTTCAAGCCCCGCTTTGACGGGCGCATCCGCGTCAACCATATGTGGTTCAGCCCGTAGCCCAGCTTTCCAGCAACTCCAGCCCCATCCCAGGAACCAAGACCGGCCACCCCGACGAGACGGGGTGGCCGGTCTTGGGCTTGGTGACAACCGCGTCTCAGTCCGCCGCGCGGTTTGAGGGTGCCAGTGCCGGACCGGCCGGGACGCCCTGCCTTTCTGCCCCGCTCAACATGTATAATCGGTCATTGGGCGGGACGCCGCGCAGCCAGGCCGGCCTTGCCGGTGGTCAAGGCGACGCCCTCTCCCCCCCGCACCATGGAGGCGGAAATTGTCACCCACGCGCTTAGCAAGGCGTAAGGCTTGTCCCCGACGAGTCGGAGCGTAAGGAGCCATATGGGAAAGTTGGTGGCACTGGGCTGCGGCGGCGTGTTTCTGGTGGTCCTGGTGGCGGCCCTGTCCTTGGGGCTGTACGTCCGCTCCACCTACAACGGCCTGGTGGAACGCTCCCAGGCCATCGATGCCCAGTGGGCGCAGGTGGAGACCCAGTACCAGCGGCGGTTCGACCTCATTCCCAACCTGGTGGAGGCCACCAAGGGGATCTTCCAACAGGAGCAGGAGGTGTTTGGCCGGCTGGCCGACGCCCGGGCCCGCTACGCCGGCGCCACTCAGCCCAACCAGCGCGCCGAGGCCGCCACCCAGGTGGAGAGCGCCCTGGCCCGCCTGCTGGTGGTGGTGGAGAACTACCCCGCCCTGCGGTCCCAGGAGAACGTCACCCAGCTCATGGATGAGCTGGCGGGCACCGAGAACCGCATCTCGGTGGAGCGCCAGCGGTATAACGAGCGGGTCCAGGTCTACAACAACACGGTCAACCGCTTCCCCAGCAACATGATTGCCGGTTGGTTCGGCTACGAGGCGCGGGCCTACTTCCAGGCGGCCCCCGGCGCCAGCGTGGCCCCCAAAGTTCAGTTTTGAAGGCACGGTTCGGCATGAAACGACTTTCGCCCTTGATGGCCCTACTCCTGACGCTGGCCGTGACCGGCGTGGGGTTGGCCCAGACTCCGCTGCCCCAGCCCATGGGACATGTCAACGACTTCGCCGAGGTCATCCCCGCCGACGTGGAGGCCGGCCTGGAGGACTCCCTGCGCCAGTTTGAGGTGGACACCTCCGTGGAATTGGCGGTGGTCACCATCCCCAGTCTGGACGGCGCCCCCATTGAGGACTATGCCGTGCGGCTCTTCCAGCAATGGGGCATCGGCAAGAAGGACGTGGATAACGGCGTGCTGATGGTGCTGGCGGTGCAGGACCGAGATGTCCGCATAGAGGTGGGCTACGGAATGGAGACCTACCTCACCGACGGCCAGGTGGGCCGCATCCTGGACACCCAGGTGCTGCCGGAGCTGGGCCAGAATAACTACGCCCTGGGCATCCTCAAGGGCATGAAGGCCGTGGCCGAGACCATCAAGACCAGCGACTACCAGCCCGGCGCCGTGCGCCCCAGACCGCCACTGGGCGCAGTGGCCCCATTCCTGGTGGCCGCCCTGTTCGGGATTGTCTACTTAGCATCCTTCCTGGCCCGCTCCAAGTCCTTCTGGCTGGGCGGCGTTCTGGGGGCGGTCGGAGGCGCCGTGCTGGGCTGGGTGTGGGGCGGCCTGTGGCCCATCATCGCCCTGCCCATTGGCCTGGGCATCCTGGGGTTGCTCCTGGACGCGCTGCTTTCCTCAGCGTATACGCACCAGAAGACTTCGGGGAGACCCACCCGCTGGGCCAGCACCCTGGGCGGCTTTTCCGGGGCCGGACGCGGCGGCTGGAGCGGCGGCAAGAGCTTTGGCGGCTTCGGCGGCGGCCGGTCCGGGGGCGGCGGGGCCTCCCGCAGGTTCTGATCCTCGGCACAGTCCCACAGTCGGGACTGGAAGGGTGGTCTCTCATGGCCAGCGGCGACCGGGCCAATGCGGGTAACCTGGTTTTTGAGACCGCGGCAGAACACCTAACCACTCGCGTGCCCAGGGCCGCGCCCAACGCTGAGGCGGGCCTGGCCTTCTTCATGCCCGGCGTGGTCTATTTGGCCGACGCGGTGGGCGCCCAGACGGAGACCCTGGTAATCCGCGGCCTTTCGGTGGGGGTTAGCCTCCGCCAGGTGGTCTGGCGGGAGTTGCTGACTGGGTTGCTAGTGGGGTTGTCCCTATCCGCAGCCTTCTACCCGGTGGCCCTGTGGCTCTGGCAGGATACCGACCTGACTCTGACGGTGTCCATGTCGTTGCTGGCCGCCTGCGCCACGGCCAGTTTAGAGCCTATCCTAAAATTCACCGCTGAGCACGCAGAGACCGCTGAGAAAATAGGCAACCAATGGTTACCTCTCTGCGTCCTCCGCGCTCTCTGCGGTTATTAGGATAGGC
>JBGPJN010000154.1:0-7310 GCA_041485445.1 Dehalococcoidia bacterium | reverse complement strand
ACGGCGTCGCGGAAGAGCTGCAGCTGCTCCGGGGTGATGGCGTACTCCAGATGGCCCAGCTGCCCGCCGACCTCCAGGAGCTGGTACGGGTCGCTGATCTGTGGGTTGGCGGTCATGTCCATTTATCGCTCTGGCGCATTGCCCACCGAGTATACGGCATGGCACGGCGGGCAACCAAGGGATTGTCATTATATGTGAGATGGTAAGGGTGCCAAACTGGGGCTGGTGGTGGTGTGCGCACAGGTACTAGAGGCTGGTTAGGATCTCCCGGAACTCACGAAAGTTGGGGTTCCTCTCAGCAAGGAGATTCACGTCCAGAGACCGCGCTAACCTCAGGTTGTCGCGCATGGCTTGATATTTGGGCAAATGCCGCTTGAGAAACGCCTTTGCGCGGCGCGACTCGGTAGCGTTTGGTACCCGAAGCGGGAGGCCGAATGCAGCTTCGATAGTCTCCGGAAGCTGGGCCAGCCAGGATTCCAACTCATAGTGCACTACGAACCAGTGGACTGGCATGCCGAGGTGCTCTCTTGCAATATCAGCCGCACAGGCACTCGCCTTCGCTTCGGTCTCTCTCCCGTTGCAGTAAGCGTCAACAACGACTATAACTTTCTCAAGCCCACGGCGGGTTGCCAGAAGTGGCTTCACATGCCGCGCAACTTTACCGGCGTCCAGGAGATTTCCACAACCGCGGAGCACGCGAATCACCGGGTGAACCCCCAGATTATTGGCTATGACCTCATAACATGTTTTGTCCCCAGGTCCTTCCACAAGGAGGCCCAGCATCAGGGTACTGCCCCCAAGTGGCCGGCGTACCAGGCCTCTCCTATCCCCAGGGCTTTCAACGCTTCAACCTTCTGCCTGCTTCCCACTACTTTCCTGACTTCGGTGCTGCCGGCCTTCTTCTCCACGGTGCGCAGCTCTTTCAAGTCAATGCAATCCAGCAGGACCGGCGAATGCGTGGAAAGAATAAACTGGCGCTGGTCGCTGGCGCTGCGCATGGCGTCCACCATCAGCCTCAGGGCATAAGGATGCAAGAAGTTTTCCGGCTCTTCCAGGCACACGACTGATGGTGAGCCGGGAGAATGGGCTAAGCAGAGGACGGCGAGTAGCTTCAAGATGCCATCCGCTACGCTCCACGCGGGGATGGGTATTGGAGTCCTATCTTCTCGAAGCTCGATGTAGGTTTCTCCAGGCTGACCGGTGCCGACCGTGAGGCTGTTGACCTCAGGGACCATTACTTTGAGCGTGTCCTCGATGTCGGCGAAAACGTCCCGGTGCCGCGTGTATAGCTCGTGAAGCACGGTGGCCAGGTTTTCACCGTAGTGGGAAAGCAGAAGGTCCCGGCGAATGGGAGTGGACTTGCGCATGGATGAAGGAACAATCTCGAACCGGTCCCATTTGATCAACTCTTGGCCAAATGCCTTCAATACCGGAGGTAGCCTCGCGTCCTCGTAATGGATTGCTGCAGCAAGTGAAGGCCTGTCTTGGAGACCCACATTGAGGAAGGCCTCGCCAAATTCAGTATGGTACCGAGCAGTGCTATCTGGGTTGGTGCCAATCAGGGTGATGCCTTTACCATCCTGCTCAACATCGAAATTCTCACGTGTGATTCGCCAGCTGAGCGGCCCCCCGGATAGCTCGACTTCGTAGGTGTAGTGCATCCATGTCTTCGCCCCATCCCCCCGCCATTTGCCATAAACTGCGACACCTAATGTGCGCTTGGTGTCGCCACGCCAGATGAGGTTGGGGAAGCCCCCTCGGCTTTCTACCGCTGATGAGCCGTGTCGGAACAGATCGCCCAAAAAGGCCAGGCAGTCAAGTACGTTGCTCTTGCCCGAGTTGTTAGGGCCGATCAGGACTGTTAGCGGTCCCAAAGTGGCCCACGCATCTTCGACACTCTTGTAGTTCTGGATATGAATTGATTCCAGCATGGTGTGGACTCCCTATGGCTCCAAGTTGCTGCTTCCCCCTACCTTCTCAGCCAGGTGGCTAGCTCCGATCCGTTGCGCTCCAGCCACTTGATGTTCAGCCGGATGCGCTCCAGCGCCTGGCGGATGGTGCGCTCGGCGGCGTGGGCCGGGTGCTCCTGGAAGAACCGCTCCACGTCGTCCAGATGCGCCGCGTCGGCAAAGCTGCCGCACATGCCTACCAGCCGCATCAGCCCGAACCCGCCCTTGCCGTAGCGCCGGTCAAACTCCGGCCACTGGTCCTTGAGGAACCGCCAGGCCAGCTCCCGGCCCTGGGGGTTGCCCGCCACGCTGGTGACCACCGATATGGTGTCCTGGGCGCGCACCTCCGGGGACAGGGCCCGCTGCAACGTTTCCTGCAGCAGCTCCGGCTGGGAGAAGCGGGTCAGCGCCATCAGCAGCCGGATCTTCTCCTCCTGGAGGCTGGCCTTCCGCTCTAAGTCCCAGAGCTGGTCGTAGGTGGCGCGGTCGCCGGTCTGGCCGGCCAGGGATACCACCACGCCGCGGATGTCCGGGTGCACCCTGGCCGGGTCTCGCGCGTACCGCTCGAAGCGGGCCTTGGCCTGCTCCAGCACCTCGGCGTCGCCGTAGCTGCCCGCCTGGCCCAGCACGGTGCTGCGCAGCAGGGCGTCCAGGTGCCCCTCGCCGGGGCGGGCGTCCCAGCCGGCGCGCCGGGCCGTGGGGCCAAAGAGCCGCCGGCCCAGGGCTTGGAAGGCCCGATAGTAGTCCTGGTCCGCCAACAACTGGTCCACGTCCCGCAGGTTGCTGGCCAGGTCGCCCCACACCGTGGCGTCGGTGTCGTTCTCGTAGGCCTGGGCCAGGGACAGGAACTGGGTCACCGGCAGCAGGCCGGCCCGGGACAGGGCATAGGCGTCGTTCTGCAGGCCCAGCCGGTCCAGGGCGGGCAGCTCCATGGACCGCACCGCCGGCACCAGCCGCTCCCACTCCTGGGGCTGGTAGTTGACCCGAAAGAAGCCGGTCTGCTGGGGGTTGACCTTGAGCCACTGGCCCGCCTGGCTGGGACGTTGCTCCAGACGCAGCTTGAAGTCCTTCCGGTCCATCAGGGTGAACGACGGGGCGCCGCCGCCCTTCTGGGTCACCGCCACGGGCACCTGCCAGGTGGTGGGGTCCGGCGGGCCCTCTTCCAGCAGGCGGTCGTAGGTGAACCGCTCCTGGGACAAGCTCAGGTCCACACCGTTGGACACCGTGCTGGTCTGCACCTGCAGCACCGGGTAGCCCACCTGCTGAGTCCAGCCGTTCATCATGGCGGTAACCGGCTTCTGGGAGGTCGCCTCCAGGGCAGCCCACAGGTCCTGGGTGCGGGCGTTGCCGTACTGGTGGTCCGTCAGGTACTGGTGCAAGCCCTGGCGGAAAGTCTCCGGCCCCAGGTACTGCTCCACCATGCGGATGAGGGAGCCGCCCTTGCTGTAGCTGATGGCATCGAACAGCTCGCTCACCTGGGCCGGGTCCTTCACCTCCTGCTGCACCGGGTGGGAGTTCTTCAAGCCGTCCAGGCTCAGGGCGCGGTTGGTGTCGGCGCTGACGAACTGAGTCCACATCTGCCACTCGGGGAAGGCCCAGTCCACCGCCTTGTCGCCCATCCACGAGGCGAAGCTCTCGTTCAGCCACAGGTCGTCCCACCATTGCATGGTCACCAGGTCGCCGAACCACATGTGGGCCATCTCGTGGGACACCACCTCGGCCACCCGCTGCCGGGTGCCGGCGGAGGAGTTGGCGGGGTCCACCAGCAGCGCCGTCTCCCGATAGGTGATGGCGCCCCAGTTCTCCATGGCGCCGGCGGAAAAGTCGGGGATGGCGATGTGGTCCAGCTTGGGCAGCGGGTAGGGGATGCCAAAGTAGTCGTTGAAGTAGCCCAGCAGCCGCACCGAGGTCTCCAGGGCGAACCGCCCTTGCTCCTCCTTGCCGCGGGTGGTCCACACCGACACCTTGGTGCCGTTCTTGGCCTGGGCTTGGATGGACGTCAGGTCGCCCACCACGAAGGCCAGCAGATAGGTGGACATCACCGGCGTTTCGTCGAAGCGGACGGCCTTAGTATCCGGCCCGGCGGCAGTCTGCTCCACCACCGGGGTGTTGGACACCGCCACCAGGGCATCGGGGATGACCAGGGTCACCTCGAAGCTGGCTTTGATGGCCGGCTCGTCCCAGCAGGGAAAGGCGCGGCGGGCGTCGGTGGCCTCAAACTGGGTGGCGGCCAGGTACCGCTTCTCCCCGGAGGGCGTGGTGTACTGGGAGCGATAGAATCCGCGGAGCTGGTCGTTGAGCGTTCCGGTGAACTCAATGTCCAGCCGGACCTTGCCGGGGGTGATGACCTTGCCGAAGTCCAGGGTGACCGTCTGCTGGGCGGCATCGAAGCTGATGTTAGCCGCCGGGGAGCGGGACCGGGGTCGCACCAGCGCCGCCGACTGCAACTCCAGCTCGTCGGCGTTGAGCACAATCTGCTGGGTGCGGCGCAGGACCTCCACGTCGATGGATACCTGGCCGGTGAAGGTGAATCGCTCCAGGTCCGGAGTCAGCGTGAGGCGATACTTGCTGGGCCGCACGGTGGTGGGCAGGGTAAAGGTCTGCTCGGCGGGCGTGGCGGGCATGTGTTGCGCTCCTCGATTGTCGGTGGGGTTGCCTGTCCGCATAGTTTACCACCGCCGCATGGCCCCGGTCTGTGGGAAGTTGCCGGGCCGGCGGGCGGAACCTATACTGCTGGACACCGGCCGCTGGGGGCTGGCTGGTCCTGGGCGCCACTGCCCCGGCCATGCGCCGGGTATAGGGGTCAATCATGAACTGGGGAGTCGGCGTGCCCGGACTCACGATGGTAATGGCCGGCGGAGCGGCTGGCGCCCTGGCCCGGTATTTGACTGGCCTGCTGTTCCTGCAGCTCCGGGTCTCCCCGCTGTGGGCCACCCTGTCGGTGAACGTGTCGGGCAGCTTTGCCCTGGGTTTGCTGCTGGCGTTCCTGGCCAGCCGCTCCGCCGCCGGGGGCAATCTGCATCTGCTGGCGGGCGTCGGCTTTCTGGGCAGCTTCACCACCTTCTCCACCGTGATGGGCGATACGGTGTATCTGGCGCAGCAGGGGTCACTGCCGCTGGCGGCATTTAACGTGGCCATCAGCCTGGCCCTGGGGCTGGCCGCCGCGGCGCTGGGGTTCTACGCCGGGCGGCTGCTGTGAATGGTTTTGAGTGACCGGCGTGGGGACGAAATCCCCCCAACTCCCCTTTGCCAAAGGAGGGCCTGCGCGAAGTTTCTCCCGTAACAATCTCTGCGTTCTCCGTGCTATCTGCGGTAAGCGGGGTACGGCCTGAGAAGCCCATAGCCATTGCTGGTATAATCTAGGCCACTGTAACTGTAGCTGAACAAATCTGGTAATGAAGAGGTCGCACAACATGCCCCCCAAGACCATGTTTGAGAAGATCTGGGATGCCCACGTGGTGCACGAGGAGCCGGGGCAGCCCACCGTTCTGTACGTTGACCTGCATCTGGTGCACGAGGTCACCACGCCCCAGGCCTTTGAGGGCCTGCGCCTGGCCGGGCGCAAGGTCCGCCGGCCGGACCTGACCATCGCCACCATGGACCACAACACCCCTACCTGGGACCTCTCCCTGCCGGTGACCGACCCCATCTCCAAGCAGCAGCTGGACGCCCTGGAGGTCAACACCCGGGACTTTGGCGTCACCCTGTACGACCGGTTCAGCCCCAACCAGGGCATCGTCCACGTCATCGGCCCGGAGCAGGGGTACACCCAGCCGGGCAAGACCATCGTCTGCGGCGACCGCCACACCTCCACCCACGGGGCCTTCGGCGCCCTGGCGGTGGGCATCGGCACCACCGAGGTAGAGCATGTGCTGGCCACCCAGACCTTGCGCCAGTTCAAGCCCAAGACCATGGAGGTGCGGGTCAACGGCCCGCTGCCCGCCGGCGTGACCGCCAAGGACCTGGTCCTGGGCATCATCGGCCAGATTGGGGTGCACGGCGGCGCCGGCCACGTTATTGAGTACACCGGCGAGGCGCTGCGCTCCCTGTCCATGGAAGGCCGGATGACGGTGTGCAACATGAGCATTGAGGGCGGCGCCCGGGCCGGCATGGTGGCCCCCGACGACACCACTTTCAACTACGTGCGGGGCAAGCCTCACGCCCCCAAAGGCCGGGCCTTTGCGCAGGCGGTGGAGGGCTGGCGCAGCCTTCCCACGGACCGGGGCGCCAAGTACGACAAGCTGGTGCAGATCGATGCCAGCAAGCTGGAACCCTTCGTCACCTGGGGCACCAACCCCGGCATGGTGGCGCCGGTCACCGGCCGGGTGCCGGACCCCGCGTCCTTCAGCCAGGCCAGCGAGCGGGAGGCCGCCGAGCGCGCCCTGAAGTACATGGCCCTGGAGCCCAATGTCCCCATCCAGAGCATCAAGCTGGACCGGGTCTTCCTGGGGTCTTGCACCAACGGACGCTTGGAGGACCTGCAGAACGCCGCCCAGATCGTCAAAGGCCGCAAGGTGCACCCCAGCGTCTACGCCATGGTGGTGCCCGGCTCCGCCCTGGTCAAGCGCCAGGCCGAGGCCGAGGGGCTGGACCGCATTTTCACCGACGCAGGCTTCGATTGGCGCGTGGCCGGGTGCTCCATGTGCCTGGGCATGAACCCGGACATTTTGCAGCCGGGGCAGCGGTGCGCCTCCACCTCCAACCGCAACTTTGAGGGGCGACAGGGCAAGGGCGGACGCACCCACCTGGTCAGCCCCCAGATGGCCGCCGCCGCCGCCATCGCCGGGCACTTCGTGGACATCCGGGAGTGGAAGTAGGACTTCCGCGGAGGGGATACCATGGCGCAGCCCAAGCCTAGGCTCAAGTTCACCGTCAGCGACTACATGAGCGCGCCGCCGGGGAAGCGGTACCAGCTCCTGGACGGAGATATGGTTCTCCTGGAAGGAGGGGCAGATTTGGCCCCAGCCCCCAGCGACAAACACCAGGCGGTCGTGGGTGAGCCTTTTTCCGCCTTGCACCGATTTGTCACTGAGAACCGGCTGGGCCAAGTACGGGTATCCCCCTACGACGTGGTGCTGTCGGAGAACGACGTGGTGCAGCCGGACATCTTGTTCGTCTCCAACGAACGCGCCGGCATCATCACACCGGCCAACATCCACGGCGGCCCTGACCTGGTGGTGGAGGTGCTCTCTCCCTCGTCGGCCCAGTACGACCGGGGCTATAAGCGGACTCTGTACGGGCGGCATGGCGTGCGGGAGTACTGGCTGGTGGACCCCGAGGCCGAGACCATTGAGGTCTTGACCCGCAGCGGCCGCGGCTTGGGCCTGCGGGCCACCTACCGCCGGGGCGAGACTCTGGCTT
>JBGPJN010000153.1:0-7328 GCA_041485445.1 Dehalococcoidia bacterium | reverse complement strand
GTGCCGCCTCCTGCCGCTGCCCGGTTCGCCCGGCCCTATCTGGTTCGGATGATAGCCCAAGGGCCGACTGGTGGCAAGGACAGCCTAGCCGGCGTAAAGCTCCAGATATCGTCGGGCCACCTCGGGCCACGCAAAGTGGGCGCGCACATACTCCTGCCCCCGCTGCCCCAGGCGCAGGCGCAGCTCGTCGTCGTTCACCAGGCGGGCCAGCTGCTCCGTCGCGGCAGCTGCGTCAAAGGGAGGCGCCACCACCGCGCCCTGGCGCAGCAGCTCCACGTTGGCCCCCACTGCATGGGTCAACACCGGGACGCCGCAGGACATGGCCTCGAAGAAGGCCAGGCCGAAGGCCTCGTACCGGGAGAACAGGGCAAACAGGTCCGACTTCAAGTACCAGTCCGTCAGGTCGACGTCGGACACCTCGCCCGTCAGCACCACTTCCTGCTCCAGACCCGCCGCCTGCACCGCCGCGCGCAGCTCGGCCTCGCCCCCTTCGTCCCGGCCCACCAGCACCAGCCGGGCCGGGCGCTGAAAGTGGGGACGAGCCTCTTGGTAGACGCCCAGCAGCCACATCTGCCCCTTGTGTTCGCCCAGGCGGCCCACGCACAGGATGGTCAAGGGAGAGGACGCGGAAATCCCCCCAACCCCCCTTTGCCTTGCCTTAGCGGCGAGCGTAAGGAAAGGGGGGCCAGGCGTGATTCCGCCGGGGAGGGAAGCCCCCCAGCCGATGACCCGCTGCTTGTGGTGCGGCGCCCGGTAGGCATGGCGGACCAGCTCCGCCTCGTGCTGCGTCAGGGCGACCACGTGGTCCACCACCCGGCAAAGGAACCCGTTGATGCGGCGCAGCCACCAGTCCCCTGGGGACAGGGCGTGAAAGGATGGGGTGAAGATGAACCTGGCCCGGCCCCGGCGCCAGAACCAGGCCCACAGATGGCCCCAGAACCAGCCGTCGCCCACGAAGTGGATGACGTCGGGGTTGAACTCATTGAGGCACCGGCGGATCTGCCAGGGGGAAAACCACACCAGGGGCACCGTGGTCAGGGGCAGGGACTTCTGGGGCCAGCCTCGAAGGCGAAGTATGTTAATCCCCTGGGGGGTGGTCTCCCGGTCGGCCCACTCGGGATGGGGAATGATGTAGAAGGCGTACTTGGTGGTGAGCACCCCCACCGCCTCGATGGACGGGGACTGCATCAGGTGGAAGGAGAGCTGCTCGATGGCCCGTTCGATGCCGCCCAGGTAGGGGCGAAAGTAGGGGGTGAGGAAGAGGACGCGCAGGGGTGGCGTCACCCCAGCGCCCGCTCCAGGCCGCCCTGCCAGGCGCCGGCAATCTCGGTCAGGGGCAGGTCCAGTTGGCGACTTAGCTGGAAGCGCGCGCCGCCGGTGAGGCCCAGCTCCCGCAGGGGCACGTCGGCCTCCGCGGCCAGGCGCGCTAGCCGGGGCAGGTGCTCCGGCTTCAGGGACAGCACGACGCGGGACTGGCCCTCGCCGAACAGGGCGGCGTCCCAGCGCCTGGGCAGGCGGGTGAATACTTCACTCCCCTGGAAGCCCACGCCGCCCTGGATGCAGCTCTCGGCCAGGGCCACCGCCAGCCCGCCGTCAGAGCAGTCGTGGGCGGAGGCAGCCAGGCCCTCTCGGATAGTCCGGCGGGTTAGCGCCTGCACCCGTTGCTCCAGGGTCAGGTCAATGGTTGGGCGGCCCGCCACCCGCCCGTGGACCACCTGCAGGTACTCGCTGCCCGCCAGGTCGGAGGCCCGCGCGCGCCACTGGCCTTCCAAGCCCCCCTTTCGCAAAGGGGGGTTGGGGGGATTTCCACCCACCAGCACTACCACCAACCCAGCCTGGGGGAAGGCCGAGCAAGCATGCCGCGAGGCGTCCTCCAGCAGGCCCACCCCGCCGACGATGGGCGTGGGGTAGATGGCCTGGCCTCTAGACTCGTTGTAGAGGCTGACGTTGCCGCTGACCACCGGCACGCCCAGCGCCCGGCAGGCCCGGGCCATCCCCCGGATGCACCACTCCAGCTGGTAGTAGATGTCGGGCCGCTGGGGGTTGCCAAAGTTGAGGCAGTCGGTGAGGGCCAGAGGTTCCGCCCCGGCGCAGGAAAGGTTGCGGCAGACCTCCGCCACCACCATCTGGCCGCCCCGGTAGGGGTCCAGGTAGCAGTAGCGGCCGTTGCCGTCAATGCACAGGGCGATGGCCCGTCCGGTGCCCTTAATGCGCAGCACCGCGGCGTCGCTGCCCGGCGGCACCACGGTGTTGGTCTGCACCTGGTGGTCGAACTGCCGGTACACCGCCTGCTTGCTGGCGATGTTGGGAGAGGTCAGCAGCCTCAGCAGCACATCGCCGGGGCCAGACTGGGGCAGCGGCACCTCGGCCAGGGAGAGGCGCTGCCGCTCCCGCTGCTCCGCCGACGGGCGGCCCTGGAGCCGGTAGCGGGGCGCCTCCACCAGGTGCCGCAGCGGCAGCCGGGCCACGGTCCGGTCGCCGTCCCGCACGTGGGCCTCGGGCTGGGCGAGCACCCGGCCGATGACGCGGCAGGGGATTTCCCACTTGCGGAACACCGCCTCTACCACCGGCACGTTCTCCGGAGGCGCCACCAGCACCATGCGCTCCTGGGACTCGGACAGCATCACCTCGTAGGGAGTCATGCCCGGCTCCCGGCGGTGAACCAGGGACAGGTCCAGCTCCACGCCGCACCCGCCCTTGAATGCGGACTCGATGGTCGAGCTGGTGAGGCCGGCCGCCCCCAGGTCCTGGATGGCCTCCACCGCGCCGGTGGCCAGGGCCTCCAGGCAGGCCTCGATGAGGATCTTCTCCATGAATGGGTTGCCCACCTGCACCGTGGGCCGGCGCTCCTCCTCCGATTCAAAGGTGCGGGAGGCCAGGCCGGAGGCGCCGTGGATGCCGTCGCGACCCGTTTCCGCCCCCACCAGCAGCAGCACGTTGCCCGGCGTGCGGGCGGCGGCGGTGGCCAGCCGGTCGATGGGCACCAGGCCCACGCACATGGCGTTGACCAGGGGGTTCTGGGAGTAGGCGGGGTCAAAGTAGATCTCCCCGCCCACGTCGGGCACGCCGATGCAGTTGCCGTACCAGGAGATGCCCTCCACCACGCCGCGGAACAGGTGGCGGTTCTGGGGGTCGTCCAGGGGGCCGAAGCGCAGGGAGTTGAGCAGTGCGATGGGCCGGGCGCCCATGGCCAGGATGTCCCGCACTATGCCGCCCACGCCGGTGGCCGCCCCCTGCCGCGGCTCCACCGCCGAGGGGTGGTTGTGGGACTCCACCTTGAACACCAGGGCCAAGCCATCGCCGATGTCGATGGCGCCGGCGTTCTCCGCCCCGGCCTTGGACAGCACCCGGGGCGAGCGGCCGGGAAACAGCCGCAGCAGGGGCCGGGAGTGCTTGTAGCCGCAGTGCTCGCTCCACAGGGCGCCGAACATGCCCAGCTCCAGCGGGTTGGGCTCCCGGTCCAGGCGGTCCAGGATCATCTCATACTCGGCGCGGCTGAGGGCGATCTCGTCCAGCACCGCCTGGGAGGGCCACTCCGGGCCGGCGCCGCTGATGCCGGAGGGTTTGGAGTGCAGAGTCATAACCAAACAATCAACGCGTCTGGATGGGCGGCGGCATGGTAGGGGCGGGTTTCAAACCCGCCCCTACGGGTGGGACCGAATGTAAGAGCCCATCGTATGGAGCTCATGTCAGGCAAAGTTCCCGGTGTCCACCCACTCCTGCTTGAGCACCGACCACCAGTCCACCGCCAGTCCGGTGAGGATGTAGTCGTAGGGGAACCAGCCGTAGCCGGACTGCCCCCAGCCCACACCCCAGGAGTTGCGGATGAGGATGGCGCCCTGCCGCCCGTCGATGACCTTGTTGTCGTCGTAACCCACCGCCATCACCGCGTGGCCGCCGGTCACGCGGTCCCCCGGCTGGGGGTATGGTATCTCTCCGGTGGAGCGCGCCTGGTCCATGGAGGAGTAGACGCTGAAGCCGAAGGCCGAGGGGAACCCGGCTACCAGCATGGCCTTGATCTTGCGTAGCAGCTCCTGGGGGCTGGTGCCCGGCGGGTCCAGGCGCAGGTAGCTAATGGTCTGGTAGCTCTGGGCGAAGGCGTAGGTGAAGGCGGGAGGCTCGTTGTCGAAGGTGCCGACGTCGTAGGGATAGTACTCCTCCGGCGGCACGCCAAATAGCACCAGCGCCTTGAGGGTGGTGCGCAGGAAGGCGCCGGTGTCGCCCTGCCAGCGCAGCAGGTTGCGGGTGGCCTTGTACAGGAACAGCCGGGAGGCGTCCAGGTAGTTTCCCGAGGCCCGGCGCTGGCAGTACTCCACCAGACCCACCCCCGCATGGGCGGTGCAGGAACCCAACGGGCCCTGGTCCTCGATGGGGGGGCACCACTGTCTGAGGTCCACGCTGGGCGGCATGTCCGAGTCTCCCGGCGCCGTCAGCGCCATGGATCCCTGGAGCAGCCCCTGCACCCTGGGGGACTCAAGATTAAGGTCCCGCATGTCCGGGTACTCCCGCAACCAGCCGGTGCCGTGCCCTTGAATCAAAGTGCTCATCACCATCTCTCCTGATCGGTTGTTATTGGTGGGGGCCCCGCTCGTCGGGGCGAATGGCTCTGCCGGGCTGCCGTGCCGCCCTGGGAAGGTCGAGTGTACCAGCGCCGCCGGGGAGGGTCAACGGCGCAGACCACTCCAAATCAGAGGGCGCCTCCCAGCACCACCAGGGCCACCCCCAGCACCGTCAGCAGCGTCCCCATGAGCACCCAGCGGGTCACCCGCTCTAGCCGCCGCTCCAGGAACAGGTGGGCCAGCAGCAGGGTGACCAGCGGGTTGGTGGAGGAGATGGGGGAGACAATGACCACCGGCGCGCGCTCCAGAGCCAGGTACAGGGCAATCACTCCGCTGGCCCCGGCCAGGCCCGACACCGCGGCCAGCACCAGGTTGCCCCGTCCCACGGCGGAGGGACTCAGGCTGCGCGCCGCGGCCCGCCCGGCCAGGGGCGCCAGCAGCGCCACGCCGAACAGCAGGCTGAGGGCGGCCACCATGAAGGGCGAGCCGTACTCGCCGGTGAGCTTCTTGGCCACCACGCTGGAGGCCCCGTAGGACAGGGCGGCGCCCAGGGCCAGGGCGTAGCCCAGCAGGGAACGCCAGTCTCGGCTCCAGCCGCTGCGGAAGGAGTCGCCGGTGCTGACGGCCAGGCCCGCCACCACCCCCACGGTGCCCGCCAGCACCAGGGCGTGGGGCTGCTCCCCGGTAAGGCCGATGGCGAAGACGGCGGCGAACAGGGCCGCGGCGCCCACAAAGGGCGCGGAGCGGGCCGCCCCCACCAGGTTGATGGACAGGTAGTTCTGGCCCCGGCCCCCCAGGAAGTTCAGGGCGCCCAGGGCCAGAAAGCCCAACAGGGCCGCCGCCGGCAGGGCCCGAATGTCGGACCGGGCGAAGAGCAGGGCCAGGGGCACCGCCAGGAGCAGGCTGGCCACCGCGGAAATCAGGGTGCTGGCCAGCGGCGGGACGTCCCGCATGCCCAGGCGGGCAAAGATGGCCGAGCTGCCGAACGCCACGGAGGCCAGCAGGGCCAGGCCCACGGCCAGCATGACGCCGTTACCGGCTTCCGCAGCTGTCGATGATGGACTGGAAGATGCGATTGCCGTCGCTGCTGCCCAGCAGCGGTTCGCAGGCCCGCTCGGGATGGGGCATCATGCCCAGCACGTTGCCGCCTTCGTTGACAATGCCGGCGATGTTGTTGGCCGAGCCGTTGGGGTTGGCCTCTTGGGTCACCGCGCCGGAGGCGTCGCAGTAGCGGAACAGCACCCGGCCCTCCTCTTCCAGGCGGGCCAGGGTGGTGGCGTCGGCGTAGTAGTTGCCCTCGCCGTGGGACACCGGAACTTGCAGCACCTGCCCCGGCGTGCAGCGGCGGGTGAAGGGAGTGTCGGTGCGCTGGGTGCTCAGGTGGGCCCACTGGCAGCGGTACTCCAGGTGCTGGTTGCGCATCAGCGCGCCGGGCAGCAGGCCGGCCTCGCAGAGGATCTGGAAGCCGTTGCAGATGCCGATGACCAGCCCTCCCGCGGCGGCGAAGCGGCCCAGGGCGCCCATCACCGGCGAGAAGCGGGCGATGGCCCCGGCGCGCAGGTAGTCTCCGTAGGAGAAGCCGCCGGGGACGATGACGCAGTCGTAGCCCCGCAGGTGCTCCTGCTGGTGCCACACGTAATCGGCCTCCTGGTGGAGCAGGTCCTGGACCACATAATGGCAGTCGGTGTCGCTCCAGGTGCCGGGAAAGACCAGAATGCCGAAGCGCATGATGTTAGGCGCTACCCGCCCGACGCCAGCAGCTGGTCCACCAGGGCGTTGACCTGGGCGCCGTCGGCCTTGCCCCGCGTCTGGGGCATCAGCTTGCCCATCACCTTGCCCTTGTCCCGGGGCGTGGTGGCTCCCACCTCGCTGATGACCGTCTGCACCAGCTTCCGCAGCTCCTCCTGGCCCATCTGCGCGGGCAGGTACTCCTCCAGGATGGCCAGCTCCGCTGACTCCTTGGCCACCAGGTCGGCGCGGCGGCCTAGCTCAAACATGCGGATGCTCTCCCGGCGCTCCCTGGCCTGCTTGGCCACCACCTCCAGAAATCCGGAGTCGTCCAGGGGCTTGCGCCGCTCGATCTCGGTCATCTGGAGCGCGTTTTTGAGAAAGCGCAGGGCATCCACCCGCGGCTGGTCGCGGCGGCGCATGGCCTCCCGGATCTCGGTTTCCAGACGGTCCTTCAGTGCCATTTCAATGCCATGAGAATACCACCATCACGCAATTTGGGGAGCGGGTTGATTATACGTGGGGCTGAATTGGGGCGTCAATCAGACCACGGAAGAATAGAATGCAGAGTGCGGCGGAAGTGCGATAGGAGTCCACAGCGCCGACACATCAAATGAGTATATGATGGGGAAGGATCTGCCAAACGTCTGCTGGAAATTCCAGGAGCCCTGTCATCCGTGGCTGGCCAAGCGGCGGTCCCCGGTAGACTTGCTTATTGTGACCTAATTGTTGCATCAACAGTGTGGTTCACATGACGTTTGCGCGTTGACAGCGACAAACGGCTTATCTATGATTCGGCTAAGAGGTGGCTAACAGACGAAATAAGATATGCATGAGGAAGGTTCTTGGCTCCTCCCCCAGCTAAGCCCAGTATCTACCACATTACTCACATAGAAAACTTGCCACTGATCCTGGCCGACGGTGAATTGTACTCAGACGCTAAGATGATAGAGCAAGGGCGGCCGAATTCAAAAATCGGCATGTCTAAAATCAAAGAGCGCAGGCTCAGTCTCCCTGTTGGGTGCCACCCAGGGACCACTG
>JBGPJN010000152.1:0-7332 GCA_041485445.1 Dehalococcoidia bacterium | reverse complement strand
GTCGCCCGCGGCTGGCGATGATCTCGTCGAAGGCCTTCTGGTGCTTGGCTGGGACTTTCGCTCGGGTTACTACTGGTAGGCGTGCCATAGTCGTCCTCCTTAACTTACGGTGACCATCACTGTCATGGGTTTTGCCTGGGGACATAATAGCCCATCAGCCGGCCCGTCCGCCAGCGGTGGGGCGGGGCCGGGGGAATCTTCGCCGGCGCTAGACCTGGCCCTGAACGGGGTAGCCATACTGCTGCCGCAGGTCCCGCTTGAGCACCTTGCCCAGGGAGTTGCGGGGCAGCTCCGGGATGAACACGACCGACCGGGGCCGCTTGAAGCCGGCCAGCCGCTGGCGGCAGTACTCGATTAACTCGGCTTCGGTCACCTGGGCCGGGGGCGGCCCGGCCTGGGCAGTGACGGGAACGCCCGGCGGGGCGGGACGCCGCACCACCAGCGCACGCACCTCCTCGCCCCATGCCTCGTCGGCCACGCCGATGACCGCGGCCTCCGCCACCTGCGGGTGGGACATGAGCACCTGCTCCACCTCCTCAGGAGATATCATCTCGCCGCCCCGCTTTATAAAATCCTTGGCCCGCCCGGCCAGGTAAATGTAGCCGTCCTCGTCCTGATAGGCTAGGTCGCCGGTGTAGACCCAGCCGGAGCGCAGGGCGTCGCGGGTGGCCGCCTCGTGATGCCAGTAGCCTTTCATCATGCGCGGCCCCCGGGCCACAATCTCGCCCACCTGCCCCAGGGGCACCGGCGCACCGTCCTCGCCCACTATGCGCACCTCTACGTCATCCAGGGGCCGGCCGATGGACGACAGGCGGCGCAGCTTCTTCTCGATCTCCTGGGGCGTGCCTTCCAGCACGTGGTCCTCCGGCGGTAGCATGGTGATGGTGGAGGCGGTCTCCGTCTGGCCGAAGGCATTGATGAACCGGACGCCGGGCAACTCGCTGATGGCCTGCTGGATCAGCGGCAGGGGCATGGGCGCGGCGCCGTAGGTAATCACATCCAGGGAGGACAGGTTAAAGTCGTGGAACCGTGGGTGGTCCAGAAGCTGCTTGAGCATGGTGGGCACCAGCATGGCCCGGTTGACCCGGTGGCTCTGGACCAGCTCCAGCCACTCTAAAGGCTCAAACTGGCGCATCACCACCAGGGTGCGGCCGCCGTACACCGCCGCCAGGGCGGCCTGCAGCCCTGCGACGTGGTACAGGGGCACCGACAACAGGTTGCTCTCCTCCACCTCCGGGTCGGCGGGGGGCACGGAGGCCAGCAGGTAGGAGGCAAAGCTGTCGTGGGAGAGCATGACCCCCTTGGGCGCGCCGGTGGTGCCGGCAGTGAACATAATCACCGTGGTATCGGCGCCGTCCGCCTGGGGGATGTGTTGCTCGTCATCTGAGGCCCCGGCCAGCAGGGCGTCGTAGCCCAGGCGACCGCCCGAGCCAGGTGCGTCCAGCAGCACCACCCGGTCCGGCGGCAGCGCGCCGCCCGCTCCCGCCGAGGGCACCAGGGGCAGGTAGCGCTGGCCCACCAGCAGCACCCTGGGCTGGGCGATGTCCAGCATCTGGGCCAGCTCCTCGGCCTTGGCCCGGAAGTTCAGGGGCACATAAACGGCGTCCAGCCGGGCGGCGGCGAAGTAGGCCTCGATGGCCTGGTGGCAGTTGACCTGCATGATCGCCACCCGGTCTCCGGCGGCCACCCCCAGGCCGGCCAGGGCGTTGGCCAGGCGGTTGGCCCGCCCCTGGAGCTGGGCAAAGGTGAACCGCTGCTCCTCAAAGATGATAGCGGTCCGCTCCGGCACGATGGCGGCGGCGATGCTCAGGAACTCGGTGGTGTTCATGGGTGTCCTATTCTGGGCAGGCTTCCAAGGCTACAGCGTTGGTCGAAAGTGAGGACCTGAATCCCCCCAACCCCCCTTTGCGAAAGGGGGGCAAGGGGGGATTTCCCACACCGCTGCCGCCACGTTGGTCGTGACATGCCCTCTCACTGCCCCATCGCCATTGCCGCCAGCCGCAGCTCCAGTTGCAGCGCCTCGCCCAGGGGCAGGTCGGCTCCTTCCCATAGGGCGCGCTTGGCGGCGGCGGCTCGCGGGCGGCCCAGCCCGGCTAGCTGGCGGGCCACCTCCCAGGCGGCGCCGGCCAGCTGGTCCGCGGCCAGCACGCGGGTGACCAACCGCAGCCGCAGGGCCTCGGCGGCGCTGAACCGGCGGCCGGTGAGCAGCAGGTCCAGGGCAGCGGAAGGGCCGGCGCTGCGGGACAGCGTCTGCGTGCCCCCGGCGGCGGGGACCATCCCCAACTGCGCCTCGGGCATGGCGAAGACCGTGTCCTCGGCGGCCAGGCACAGGTCGCTGAGCAGGGCCAGCTCCAGTCCCGACCCGATGCAGTAGCCGTGCACCGCGGTCACCACCGGCGTCTCCAGCGCCAGCAGCTGTCCCCACAGGTCCCGCTCCCAGCGCACCTGGCGCGCGACCACCGGCGAGGGCGCGGCGCCGAACTCGGTGAGGTCCGCCCCGGCGCAGAAGGCCCGCCCCTGGCCGGTGACCAGCACCGCCCCGACCTCGTCATCGCCGGCCACGGCGGCCAGCGCCTCCGCCAGGTCGTCCCGCATCTGCACGCTGAAGGCGTTGAGCGCCGCCGGCCGGTTCAGCGCAATGTGGGCCACCGGCCCATGTTTTTCGTACAGCAGTGCGGCGAAGGGGGACATGCGCCGTCAGCCCAGGGGCATGGCCCGCCGGTAGAGCTCATCCAGCTCCACCTCAGTGTAGCGCAGGCCGATATTTTCCAGATTGTGGGCGTCGCTGACCTGGATGGTCATCAGGTCGTGGGTCTGGGCCACCTCCGCCACCTGGACCCGGCGGATGTGCCAGTTATGAATGTAGTTGTCAATCTCGATGCCGTGGATGTTGGCCTCGATGACGATGTTGGGCGAGTAGTAGCCCGGATGGCAATAGACCCGGAACACCCCGCCCTGGGGCAGGAACAGCTCCGCCACCTGGTACTCGTCGAAGGGCCGGTGCACCGGGCGCACTTCGATCTCCCAGCCGGGGATGATGATGACCTCGCCGGGGAAGTGCCGCTCCACCAGCTCCCGAAACTCCATCCCCCACTCCTTGTTGTGGTGGTCGGTGATGGCGATGCCGTCAATGCCCCGGGCCTTGATCTGGGCGATCACCTTCTCGGCGATGGTCAGGGATGGAGGCTGGAAGTTAAACGCCTCCCAGATGTGGGTGTGCAGGTCCAGCTTTACCTTCAACGATTGTCTCCCCGGCGGGCTAGCCCATTCCTCCCCCTTACCGAGTGGGAGCTAGAGGGGGTGGTCCGCATTCTGCGCCGTGCGACGGTAGCGTAAGGGTACCACCCCCCGGGAGTACCCCTTGGTAAGGGGGACGGGCCGGCCTTCTCCCCCTTGATAAGGCGGAGAAATGGAGGGGATGGTCTCCGCCGCGGGAGGGAGGACGACCCCTCCCTTCGGCTACGCTCAGGGCAGGCTCTAACCTCCCCTTCGTAAGGGGAGGGACTTCCCACACATCTCCTACTCGCCGCTAAACCTGGGACTGCGCCGCTCCCGGAAGGCGCGGAGACCCTCCGTCCGGTCGGCCGTGGTGTGGAGCAGAAAGTTCAGGTCCGCCTCCAGCCGCAGCCCCTGGGCCAGGGACAGGTCCAGCCCCTGGGTCACGGCCTCCCTAACATAACGGGTGGCCAGGGGCCCGCCGGCGGCGATGGCCTCCGCCAAACGGCGGGCTTCTTGCGCCAGTTGCCCTGGCTCCACCACCCGGTTGACCAGCCCAATCTCCAGGGCCTGGGCGGCGTCCACCACCCGGCCGGTGAGCAACAGGTCCCGGGCCCAGGCCGGCCCCACCAGCCGGGGCAGCCGCTGGGTGCCCCCGTCCCAGGGGAATCGCCCCAGCGCCAGATCGCGAATCCCCAGCCGGGCCTGACCGGCGGCGACGCGCAGGTCGGCGGCCAGGGCCAACTCCAGCCCGTGGTCCAGGGTGTCGCCGTTCAAGGCCGCCACCACGGGGATGGGCAGCGCCGCCACCGCCGAGGCCACCTTCCGCTGGGTCACCCAGGCCAGCCGGGCCTCCGCCGGGGCGGCGGTCAGCTCCGGCGGAGGCGCCTCCCGCCCCACTGAGAAGGCATCGCCCGCGCCGGTGATCACCAGCGCCCGCAGCCTGCCGTCCTCTGCCGCCAGCCGGCACGCCTCCCGCAGCTCCGCGGCCAGGGGTTGGTGCAGGCAGTTGGCCGTGGCGGGGCAGTCCAGGGTCAACGTCGCCACCGGCGGCTCCGCCACGTAGCGCAAATGGTGAAAGGTTGGACGGGCCAGGGCTGCTCCTGCGGAAAGCGGGTCAGGCAGATACCCGTCATTCCGGCTCAAGCCGGAATCCATCAGCGCATCCCAACCACGCTTGTGCCTGGACACCGGCCTTCGCCGGTGAGACGGATTGAGTCCCTGTTCCCTGCCATTAGGAAACTGACCCACTAACCTCCTTCTGGAATTGGTGGCGAACGGGAGCGCAGCTAACCACCCTTGCACTGGTTTCTAAACTAGGCACCTGACCCGCTCACCCTGAGCCTGTCGAAGGGCGCGGCCACGTGGTTCGACAGGCTCACCACGAGCGGTTTAAGAAGCAATGCAAGGCCCAGTAAATGATAGGTGGCCTGCCGTCTCTTGACAAGCCCGCGGGACTTTATTACCATGATTTGGCACTCCAGTCCGCCGAGTGCTAATATTTTGTCACACGCCAACGGAGTGACAACCAGACCAAGGGACGCCCCGCCAACAAGGGCGCGGAGCGTGGAAGAAGGAGGCAACAGTGGTCAACGCAGCCAAGGTTAAGTTTGTTCCCCTGGGAGAACGAGTGGTGATCAAACCCATCCAAAGGGAGTCAACCACCCGGGGCGGGATCTACCTGCCGGACACAGCCAAGGAGAAGCCCCAGGAGGGAGAGATCGTGGCGGTGGGTCAGGGCCGGGTGACCGATGACGGCACCCGCATCGCCATGGAGCTGTCCGTGGGTGACCGGGTGATCTACTCCAAGTTCGCCGGCACCGAGTACAAGGACGGAGATGAGGAGTACCTCATCATGCGGGAGAGCGACGTCCTGGCCAAGGTCTCGTAGAACCACTAACAAAATCATTGCCCCCTCTCCCTCTGGGAGAGGGCTGGGGTGAGGGAGAATCTCCCACCTGCTCCCTCCCACAAGGGGATGGAGGATTCCATTGGTTAGGCGGTCTCAGTCACGGTGCTTCATCATTTAAGTACACGTAAGTACACGGCCCCGGCAGCGCCGGGACCTAAGTCATAAGGAGGAAAGGGATGCCCCCCAAGAAGTTAGCCTACTCTGAAGATGCCCGCAAGGCGCTCCGCGCCGGCGTGGATATCCTGGCCGATGCGGTCAAGGTGACCCTGGGTCCCAAGGGCCGCAACGTGATCCTGGACAAGAAGTTTGGCCCGCCCCAGATCTGCAGCGACGGCGTGACCATCGCCAAGGAGATTGAGCTGCCCGACGCCTTCGAGAACATGGGCGCACAGCTCCTGAAAGAGGCGGCCAGCAAGACCAACGACGCCGCCGGCGACGGCACCACCACGTCCATTGTGCTGGCCCAGTCCATGATCAATGAGGGGTTCAAGAACGTTACCGCGGGGGCCAACCCCATGGCCCTGAAGCGCGGCATCGAGAAGGCCGTGGCCGCGGTGGTGGCGGAGCTCAAGGGCATGGCGGTGTCCGTGGAGACCCGGGAGCGCATCGGCCAGGTGGCCAGCCTCTCGGCCCACGAAGAGGCCATCGGCCAGACCATTGCCGAGGCCATGGAAAAAGTAGGGAAGGACGGCGTCATCACCGTGGAGGAGTCCAAGGGCCTCTCCGACGAGATTGAGTACGTCGAGGGGATGCAGATTGACCGAGGGTACATCTCCCCCTATTTCATCACCACCGCTGTGCGCATGGCAGCGGTGGTGGAGGACGCCACCATCGTCATCACCGACAAGAAGGTCTCCGCCGTGGCGGACCTCCTGCCCCCGCTGGAGAAGCTGCTCCAGGTGGGCCGGAAGAACGTGGTGATTGTTGGGGAAGACGTGGACGGCGAAGCCCTGGCCACCCTGGTGGTCAACAAGCTGCGCGGCACGCTGAACATCCTGGCGGTCAAGGCCCCGGGGTTTGGCGACCGCCGCAAGGCCATGCTGGAGGACATTGCCATCCTCACCGGCGGACGGGTCATCAGCGAGGAGACCGGACGGAAGCTGGACTCCGCCACCCTGGAGGACTTTGGTCACGCCCGGCGCGTCAGCGCCACCAAGGACGAGACCACCATCGTGGAGGGCCGCGGTTCTGAGACGGCCATCCAGGCCCGAATTAGCCAGATCAAGGCCCAGATTGAGGAAACCACCTCCGAGTTCGACCGGGAGAAGCTGCAGGAGCGCATGGCCAAGCTCTCCGGCGGCGTGGCGGTCATCAAAGTGGGCGCCGCCACCGAGATCGAGCTCAAGGAGCGCAAGGCCCGCGTGGAGGACGCCCTCTCCGCCACCCGCTCGGCGGTGGAGGAAGGCATCGTCCCCGGCGGCGGCGTGGCCCTGGTGCGCGCCCAGCGGGTGCTGGACCAGATGACCAACCTGGCCAACGCCGACGAGAAGGTGGGCGTGGCCATCGTGCGCCGCGCCCTGGAGCAGCCCCTGAAGCTCATCGTGGAGAACTCGGGCCAGGAAGGCGCGGTGGTGCTCAACGAAGTGAAGCAGCACGCCGACGACTACGGCTACGACGCGGAGATCGGCCAGTTTGGCCCCATGATGGAACGCGGCATTGTGGACCCGGCCAAGGTCACCCGGTACGCCCTGCAGAACGCAGCCAGCGTGGCCGCCATGGTGCTGACCACCGAGTCCATGATCACCGAGATCCCCGAGGAGAAGCCCTCCGGCCCCGCGGCCCCTCCCATGGACTACTAGCCCCTGGCAGGGATTCCTGGCGCACCAAGACCGCCCCGAGTTGATCGGGGCGGTCGGTTTTTGTTGGGCTTCTCCTCTTCACTCCGCCTGGCCGGGGCTGATAGAATGCCGTGGCACTGAGTGCTCCAGGGATGGTTAACTCATCTGGGTGTGTGCTTACTGAGCCTTGCATTGCTTCTTAAACCGCTCGTGGTGAGCCTGTCGAACCACGTGGCCGCGCCCTTCGACAAGCTCAGGGTGAGCGGGTCAGGTGCCCAGTTTAGAAACCAGTGCAAGGGTGCTTAAGAAGCCGTCTTCTCCCCCTTATGAAGGGGGAGATACAGAGGGGGCGGTCTGCATCCTGTGCCGTGCGATGGTGGCGTAATGGTACGACCCCCCTGTAGTCCCCCCTTCGTAAGGGGGGAC
>JBGPJN010000151.1:0-7370 GCA_041485445.1 Dehalococcoidia bacterium | reverse complement strand
GCCACGTTCTACCTGAACTGCGAGTCCCTGTCGTCGCCCCACTGCGACCCCAGTCCCGGCGGGTTCCAGGAGATGCTGCCCAAGGCCCTGGCGGCCAGCGGCGCGGAGCGACAGAAGTTGATGCAAGCCATGGCCGACCGCGTGCACGACGAGGCGTTGTGGCTGACCGCCTTTGACGTGCCGGTTTTCTACGCGGTCAACCCCAAGCTCCACTGGACTCCGCGCTTCGACCGGCGGGTGCGGGTCAGCACCATGTGGTTCAGCCCGTGACCAGGCTAGGCCATGGGTATTCAGCTCACTTAGCCATCCTTGCACAAAAGTCTTAATCTTGGCTGATAGAACCTCGCCCCCCTTTGTAAGGGGGGTCGGGGGCGCTAGCGCCGCAAGCACCTTCCAACCGATTTAGATATATATGCAAGGGTCTAAAGTCCAGGGGCAGGCGTTTAGCCTGCCCCTGGACTTTGTGCGGGTGGGCCGGCAGCGCCGGCTTCCTTGAAAATCTCATCGCCTGGGTGTACCCTCACCAGAGACTTACTGTCTGGAGGTGTTCCTCGTGCGAGCCCGCTTCAGAAAGCTCCTTCCCCTTGGTATCGTTCTCTTGGTGGCCCTGGTCGTGGCCTGCGGCACCGCCGCCACTGCCACTCCCTCGGCGCCCGCGGCGCCGGCGGCCACCAGCACGCCCATTTTCGTTCCCCCCACCGCCATACCCGTCTCGGCGCCCACGGCAACTCCACGGCCCACCACGGTGGTGTCCGCCCGGGACAGCATCACCCTGGTGATCAACGAGGAACCGCTGCGGATGAACCCCTTCCCAACCCAGGGGGGCATCTCCGCATCCCCGGGTCATGACAACAACTCGGACCCGCTGGTCTGGAAGGCTGCGGACGACCTGCGCGCCGTGCCCACCACCGCCACGGAAAGCTGGAAACAGATGGCCCCAGATACCTGGCGGTTCCAGCTCCGCAAGGGCGTCAAGTTCCACAACGGCGAGCCCTGGAACGCCCAGGCCGCCATGCCCTCCCTGGCCTACCAGGGGCTGGGCAACAACGACAACAACAGCTATCCAAACACCGGCGCCTACAAGCCCGCGGTGGTTGACGAATACACGGTGGACATCAAGTGCGAGCAGGCCTGCCCCATCTTCCCCGACACGGCCTTTTACGTGAAGTTCAACGCCCCCAACTTCATGGCCACCGCCACCAAGGAGCAGTTGGAGCGGGAGGTCCAGGCCCTGGGCCCCTACAAGCTGGTCAAGTGGCAGCCGGGTGTTTCCATCACCCAGGAGGCCTACGCCGACTACGTGCCGGCCAATAGCTACGAGTTCCAAAAACCCCTAATCAAGAACGTCAAATGGGTGTGGCGCGGTGAACCCACCGTGGCCTCGGCCATGGTCAAGGCCGGTGAAGGGGACATGGCCTGGGACGTGGGTGTGGATGAAATCAAGTCCTTGAAGAAGGAACAGGTCAAGTCCGGCAGCTCCGCGGAGATCTACATCTTCTGGATCAACACCCTGTGGCACCCGGAGCTGAAGAAGGTCAAGGTGCGCCAGGCCATGATGGCGGCCATCAACTGCAAGGAGATTGTGGATTCCCTGTACTCCGGCATCACGCCGTGCCGGGGCAGCACCATCTGGCCGGGCGTCACCGGCGCCACGCCGGAGAATACCAAGCCCTATGAATTCAACCCCGCCAGGGCCCGGCAACTCCTAGCCGAGGCCAAATACGACCCCAAGAACGTCATTAAGATGACCGGCCGGGCCTCCCGTATCCCCAAGCAGATGGAGATCTACGAGGCCATTCAGTCCTACCTCAAGGACGTGGGGATGAACGTGGAGATCAACGTGGTGGACCCGTCCATCCGCACCGCGCTGCGCAACTGCGCCATCGGCACGGCGGTGAACGAGGTGGTGGCGGCCCGGGGCGCGGACCCCAAAACCACTCCGTCCACCCGGGAGGACTGGCAGGCGGCTCTGGACAAGGGCGGCGCCAAGTGCCCCACCAGTGACCTCATCGAAACCCCCATCTCCAGCGAGTCGTTGGACTTTGCCCGCAACGCCTTCTACTACCTGAACTGTATCCGGATCCAGTCCTTTGTCTGCGACCCCACCCCCGGCGGCCTGCAGGACCAACTGGGCCCGGCCCAGGCGGCCTCCGGCGCCGAGCGACAGCGCCTGCTGGCGGCCCTGAACCAACGCGCCCACGACGAGGTGCTCTTCCTCACCCTGTTCGACCTGCCCGTCATCTACGCGGTGAACCCCAAGCTGCAATTTACTCCGCGCTTCGACCGGCGGGTGCGGGTCAACACTATGTGGTTCGCACCCTAGCCCGCATTCCCCTGACCCAGGTCCTTGGGCGCCAAGCAATGAGGGCGTCCGGTAGTGGTTCAGTTAACCACCCTTGCACTGGTTTCTAAACTGGGCACCTGACCCGCTCACCCTGAACTTGTCGAAGGGCGCGGCCACGTGGTTCGACAGGCTCACCACGAGCGGTTTAAGAAGCAATGCAAGGCTCAGTTAGGTCCTCGTCATTCCGGCGCAAGCCGGAATCCATCAGCGCATCTCAACCACGGTTGTATCTGGACACCGGCCTTCGCCGGTGTGACGTATTGAGGCCCCACTCCGTACCAAAGCAAACTGAACCACTGCCGGGCGTCCCGATAGCATCGGGACGCCCCTACGTTTGGTTGCCGCAGTTGTTGAACCTGGGGCGGGGCGTTGGCTATAATCACTCCCAGTTGGAACCGGATGGGGGAGTTGCTCAGGTGCCCAGTGAAACCGGCAAGCGGTATGTGTGCGCCCAGTGCGGCGCCGAGTTCATCGTGACCAAGGCCGGCAGCGGCACGCTGGTGTGCTGCGGCCAGCCGGTGCAGCTCAAGCGGTAGCGGCAGGCCGAGGAGGGCTACATGGCCAACCAGCTGGGCAAGCGCTACGTTTGCGCTCAGTGCGGCAGCAGCGTGCTGTGCACCAAGGCGGGAAAGGGCGTGGTCCACTGCTGTGACGCCGAGATGGAGCTGCAGCAGCCCCGGAAGCTCCCGTCCTCGGATTAGGCGCCTATCCTCAAATGCACCGCCGGGCACCCTTCAGCAAGCTCAAGGCAGGCGCGGAGACCGCTGAGACGGCAGGCAACCAGCCCTACGCTCTCTGCGTCCTCAGTGTTTTCTGCGGTTATCTAGGATAGACCCTAAGGCGCGGAGGACCTTTCGCCCGTGGCCGGGATGAGGTGGGGCGCAGGCACCGGCGCGGCCTGGGAAGGGGCGGGGGCGGGTGCCACACTGGCGGCGACACCTGGTGTGCCTGTGCCCCTGCTCCACAGTTGGGCCACGTCCACGGCGCGCATGAACTCCACGTGGGGGAAGCTGTGGATGTGCCGGATGAGGCGTTCCAGCATTTGCAGGCGGCCCGGCCGCCCAATGTGCTGGGGGTGCATGGTGAGGGTGAAGGCCCGTCCGTACCGGTACAACCCCTCGAACTCAGCCGCCCAGGCGGAGTAGACCTCGTCGGGCGTGCGCATGGGTCCCAGCCGGTTGGCGGCGGGGGCGTAGACGAAGTAAGGGGCGTCGTCCAGCAGCCAGTGGACCGGGATCTCCACCAAGCGGTGGGGCGTGTCTCCCTGGAGCACGTAGGGGGCGTCGTCCCCCATGAGGCTGCTGTCGTAGAGGAAGCCGTGGGCGGACAGCAGCTCAATGGACCGCTCGCTCAGCTCCCAGCCCGGGGCGCGGTAGCCCAGGGGTTTCTGTCCGGTCAGCCGGGTCAGGATATCGGTCCCCTTCTCCAGCACCGATTGTTCCTCCCGGGCGGACAGGGCTGCCGGCGATTCGTGCAGGTAGCCGTGGTGGCCCACCTCATGCCCCCGGCGGGCGATCTCCTTCACCAGTTCGGCGTGGGTCTCCGCCACGTATCCCGGCACGTAGAAACTGGCTTTGATGGAGTAGGAATCCAGCAGGTCGAGAATCCGGGGAGTGGCGATGCTGGGGCCGTACTCCGCCATGGACATGAGGCTGGGGTGGGAGCGGAAGTCCGGGTTGCGGCGGAGCCAGGAGGAGACGCCGTCCACGTCGAAGGTCAGCATGGCGACGCACTGGGTGTTGCCGGGCCAGATGCCAGACATTCTAGTCCTCCGCGACGGGTTCCCGGTTGGCTGATAGGGCACTGTTATTGTAGCCGACGGGGAAGGGCAAGGGAAAGGGAAGGGATGCGCCCCAACGGGGTAAGATGAAGGTGAGCGGCGGCGGGAATCGGGGGGGGGGGGGCAGTCCGGGCGCGGCAGTCCCCGCCAAAATTGGGATGTTGACTTAGGCGGGCGGAGGCGCGGGAGTCACCAGGGCGTTGGTCGCCAACGCCTTGGGCCAAGGGACCGGCACCAGCAAACGGATGATGGTGCCCCGGCCCGGCGCGCTGTTGATCTGCACGCGCGCTCCAATGGCCTGGGCGTAGTCGGCCACTCCCAGCAGTCCTTGGCTGGCCGGAGCAACGGCCGGGTCAAAGCCACGCCCGTTGTCCGCCACTGATACCAGCAAATGGTCGGCTCCCTCACGCGCCAGGCAAATGTTCACCTGGCGGGCCTGGGCGTGCTTGAGCACGTTGGTCAGAATCTCCTCGGTCACCCGGTAGATGGCCAGCCGGACCTTCTCCGGCAGCCCGTTGCCGCCGGGCTCGTCCAGGAGCACTAACTCAGGGCCGATGATCAGTTCGATGGGAGTCACTTCTTTGAACCGGTCCACCAGGCTCTGCACGGCCGGCACCAATCCTAGCCGGATGACGGCTGGATACAGCTCACGGCTCACCCGGCGGAGGTCCTCGTCTTCAATGCGCTTGAGCTCCACCTGGATGCGTCCCAGCATATAGTATGCCGGGCCGGGATCGCCCCTAAGGGTGTTTTGGCAGGCGTCAATGTGGATGGATATGGCCACCAGCTTGGATTGCAGGTGACCATGCAGGTAATCCGCCGTCTGCCGGCGGACCGCTTCCTGCACCTCCACCATCCGCTGTGACGCTTCCTGCAGACTAACCGCGGACGCCAGCGCGTCTTCCCATTCACCACGGCGCTCAGGGGCCAGCCGGGCTGCGCCCACGGGGTGGAACAGCGTCCAGCTCAGCCCCGCGGCCAGCAACACCGTGACCACCCATGCCCCCAAGTTCCAGGGATCCACCGACATCAGGTTGCTGAGCATAGAGTGGCCGCCCGCGGCGCGGAACCGGTCCACCAGGGGGACGCCCGCCAGCAGTGCCAGGAGGACTCCCGAGGGCGCCAGTCGCCGCAGGGGTTGAAGGCCGGCGGGGCCGCCGGGGCCGAGGTGACGGAAGGGAAGCAGCCGGAGCAGTGACTCCAGGCCGCGAGGACGGTCTTGGTCGCTGGCAGACACATGACCCTCCTCTCCGCAAAGGGCGGAGTTCCCCAACATGAATCGGCAGGCTGATGGTAGCACGGCGAGGTGAGGCCAACGCTAAACTTGGGATTGGTTTACCGGGGGTTTGGGTAGGATTAGCGTGGGGACGGACCGAGCGGGCCGGCGAGGAGGGAGGGGCGGGGGCTAGCGGGACGCTGCGGCCGGGATGCGGTCAAAGCCGGTGTAGGGGCGCAACACTTCTGGAACCACCACCGAGCCGTCGGCCTGCTGGTAGTTCTCCAGAATGGAGATGATCACTCGGGGCAGCGCCAGCCCGGAGCCGTTCAGGGTGTGGACAAACTCGGCCCGCGCGCCCTGGGCGGGACGGTAGCGGACGCGGGCGCGCCGGGCCTGGAAGTCGGTGCAGTTGGAGCAGGAACTCACCTCCAGCCACTCCTGGCAGCCCGGCGCCCAGATTTCCAGGTCGTAGGACTTGGCCGACGGGAAGCCCAGGTCTCCGGTGCACAGTTGCAACACCCGGTAGGGCAGGGCCAGCCCCTGGCACACCGCCTCGGCGTTGGCCACCAGCAACTCCAACTCGTCATCCGAGGTCTCCGGGGCCACGAACTTGTACATCTCCACCTTGTTGAACTGGTGGACCCGCTTGATGCCCCGGGTATCCCGCCCGGCGGCGGTCTTCTCCCGGCGGAAGCAGGGCGTTTGGGCCACGTAGCGGATGGGCAGCAGCTCCGCGGCCAGAATCTCGTCCCGGTGCAGGTTGGTGATGGGCACCTCGGCGGTGGGGATCAGCCACAAGTCGTCTTCCGCATCGTGGTACAGGTTGTCGGCGAACTTGGGCAGGTTGCCCGAGCCTTCCATCACCTCCCGTTTCACCAAAGCCGGGAGTTGCAGCTCAGTGTAGCCGTGGGTCCCAGTGTGGAGGTCCAGCATCCAGTTGATGACGGACCGCTCCAGCCGGGCGCCGGGGCCGCTCATGGTGTAAAAGCGGCTGCCCGACAGCTTAACGCCCCGGTCGAAGTCGATGATGCCCAGCTGAGGGCCCAGGTCCCAATGGGGCAACGCCGTGAAGTCCAGGCGGCGCGGCTCGCCCCGCTGGCGGACGACCCGGTTGGCTTCCGAGGTGAGGCCCACGGGCACGTCTGGCCGGGGCAGGTTGGGCAGGCTAAGCAGGGTGGCGTGGATCTGCCCGTCCAGGCCCTGCACCTCCTGCTCCAGGCGCTGGATGCGGTCCCCGATCTGCCGCATCTCCGTCACCACTTGGGGATCGGGCTGCTGGCCGCCGGCCCGGAGCTGGCCCAAGCGGCGGCTGACCTGGTTGCGCTGGGCGCGCAGCTCGTCCCCCTGGGCGATGGCCTGGCGGCGCTGGGCGTCCAGGGCCAGCAGCTCGCCCAGGGCGCCTTCCTCCCCCCGGGACTCCAGCGCCCGGCGGACGCCCTCAGGGTCCTTGCGGATTAGCTCAATGGATAGCATGGGCCTTCAGTTTTCAGCCATCAGCGGTCAGGAGTAGGTTCAGCCGGCTGATGGCTGGTTTCGGATGGGTCTGATGCCACTTCTTCTTGCCCGGCCGGCAGGGACCGCATCTGGGGGAACAGCAGGCTGTCGCGGATGCTGCGCTGACCGGTGAGCAGCATCACCAGCCGGTCAATGCCCACGCCCAGGCCGCCGGTGGGCGGCATGCCGTACTCCAGGGCCAGGAGGAAGTCCTCGTCCTTGCGGTCCACCTCTTCGTCCTGGAAGGTTTGGCGCACGTGTTCCTGGGCCTCAAACCGCTGCCGCTGCACCGCCGGGTCGTTCAGCTCGGTGTAGGAGTTGGCGATCTCCATGCCCGCGGCGAAGGCCTCAAACCGCTCCACGTAACCGGGAGCGCCTGGCTTGGCCTTGGCCAAGGGAGACATAATCTCCGGGTAGTCCAGGAGGAAGGTGGGCTGCACCAGGTGGGGCTCCACCAGCGCGGAGATGAGCTTGTCGATGAGCCGGGCGCGGCTCTCCCGCGCGCCGGTCTCCACGCCCAACTCCCGGGCCCG
>JBGPJN010000150.1:0-7396 GCA_041485445.1 Dehalococcoidia bacterium | reverse complement strand
TGCTTCAAGGGCTGGACAGTTTCATGGATTCGGTCAACCGGTGCGCCGGAGACTCGTGCGCGTTCCTGCAAGAGATCTTTCGGGATACCCAGGTGGACGTGCCGGTGGAGGCCGTGCGTCAGGGCCACTGGCAGTACGTCTTCAGTGTCTACGCCGACTCCCTGGGCTGGTTCCGCGGTAAATTCCTGCGGGAGCCTTCGGAGCGGGACTACACGTTCAAGGAGGGCCCTGAGCCGGCGGCCGGCGGGCCGGGCATGATCTGGCTGCAGGGGGCCGAAGGCTCACCTTTTGCCGGAGACCTGGTGCCTGGAGTGGACCGGGCGGAGGCCCAAGAGATGCTGGACCGCCACGTGCGTTTGCGCCGAACCTACCGGGCCAGTGAGCGGGCCAAGGGTATGGTGGAAACGCTGGCCCAGTTGGAGGTGCAGCGGGACCGGCTGCTGGGCGGCCTGGATCAGCTGAGCCAGATGGGAGCAGGCCGCTAGCCAGTTTCCGGGAGCTGCAAGAACTGCAGGATGTTTCCATCGGGGTCCTTGAAAGTGGCAACCCAGCCGCCCCAATGCTCCTGTTGCGGCGGCCTGAGGAACTCCACCCCAGCCGCAACCAGCCGCCGGTACTCCCCGTGGATGTCCTCCACCGCCAGGTGGGGCATGATGCGGTAGGGGTCCCGGGCCGAGCCGCCTATCTGGTCGTGACTGCCCAGGTTGAACCGCAGCGCCCCCAGCTGGAATGCGATGAAGTCCGGGTGCCGGGAGTGGAGCGCCAAGCCCAGGGTGTGGTGGTAGAACCGGAACATCCCGTCCAGGTCATGAGTCCAGAGGGTAACCCCCGCCAGCCCGGTAATCACGCTTGCCTCATTACTCATCCGCCGGACTCATCCACCGGCACTGGGCGCCACTATATCCCGAATGCCCGCCGCTGGCAACACGCCCCCTCCCTTGAAAAGCGCCGTCCCCCCAGCTATGCTGAATTGGCTGCGGAGAGATGGCCGAGCGGTTGAAGGCGCCGGTCTCGAAAACCGGTATGCGCCTATGGTGCATCGTGGGTTCGAATCCCACTCTCTCCGCCATCGCCCATACTCGCCGTGCTGATTCCTATTTGTGAGCAAACGGGGGGACAGAATGCCCGGCAAGAAGATAGTAGTCATCGGCGCCGGATTCGGCGGCGCGGCGGCGGCGCGCACGGCACGGGGCCTGCTGAGCCGGGACCACCAGGTTACTCTGATTGACCGCAGCCGGCAGGCCTACCTGTGCGGCTCCTTCCCCCTCCTGATCGTCGGGGAGCGGCAGAGCGCCAGGATCAGCCGGTCATTGGGGACATTGACCCGGCGCGGCGTCCGCCTGCTGGAAGCCGAGGTCACGGCGGTGGACACGGCGTCCCGCACCGTCACCACGCCGGCCGGGACAGAGGAGTACGATTACCTGGTGCTGGCGCCCGGCGCGGTGTACGACTGGGATGCGGTCCCCGGCGCCAAGTCCGCCTACTCCTTCTACAACATTGAGACGGCTCGCCGCCTCCGCCGCAAGCTGAGCACCTTTGTCAAAGGGCGGGTGGTGATCGCCGTGGCTTCGCTGCCCTACAAATGCCCGCCGGCCCCCTTTGAAACCGCCATGGTCCTGGACTGGGCTTTCACCCGCCGGGGCGTGCGTCGCGACGTCGAGCTGCATGTCTTCACCCCGGAGCCCATGCCCCTGGCGGTGGCCGGACCCCAGGCCGGCGCCAAGCTGGTGGGCGACCTGCAGAGCCGGGGCATCCGGACGCATACCAGCCTCGCCGTCAAGGAGGTCTCCCGCGACGGCCGTCAGGCGCTGTTCAGCGACGGCTCGACCCTGGATGCCGATCTGGTCATCACGGTGCCCACCCACCGTCCGTCGCCCCTGGCGCAGGCCGCGGGCCTGGTGGGGCCTTCCGGTTGGGTGGACGTTAAGCCAGACACCCTGGAGACCCGGGTCTCCGGCGTCTACGCCATCGGCGACGTGAACAACGTGCCCATGGCCAATGGCCGCGGAATTCCCAAGGCGGGGGTGTTTGCCTCCGCCGAGGGCGAGACGGTGGCGCGCAATATCGCCGCCGCCATCAACGGCGCCGCGCCCACCGCCTTCCCGGGCGCGGGTTACTGCTTCATCCTCTATGGAGGCGACCAGGCGGGGGCGATCCGGGGCGAGTTCCTGGCCAGGGAGCGGCCCAGCGTAAACCTGGAGGCCCCCAGCGCCAGCGGCTACCAGGCCAAGGAGCAGTTTGAAGAGGACTGGCGCCGGTTTCGCATCTGAGCCGCCGGCGGCAGCCGGCTAAGAACCGCTAACAAGGTCACCGCTCCCTCTCCCTCAGGGAGAGGGTTGGGGTGAGGGGAAAGCTCCCCCACCCCCCTCTCCGCTGGGCCGCAGCCCTCCGGCCCGGTACTCACCCTCCTCCGCCCGCCTTCGCCCATCCGCCAGGGATGAAATTGGGGTGCGCCACCCCCAGGGTGATGGGCAGGCACGGGGGAACTCAAGGGCGGGAAGTGCTAACATGCCCCTTGCGCCAGCCGGCCAGGGCCACGGCGCAGCCCCACATCATGAGAATGCTGCGGGGTGCTTGGGGATCAGGATTGGTGCAGCCGGCCAAGTTCCAGCTGCCAAAGGGAGCACCAGGTGAAGATTTCCGGAGACAAGTCCAAGAAACCGGGGGCACCGGGCGCCAGCAAGATAAGCAAGATAAGCATCGGCCAGCAGTTGGCGCTAATCATTGGCGTCATTGTGGTGGGTCTGGTGGCGGTTTCGGTGTACTCCTTCCGCGCCCAGGACCGGGTCAAAGTGAACGGCCCCATCTATGCCGAGGTGGTCCAGGGCAAGGACCTGGTGGCGGACATTCTCCCGCCGCCCGCCTACATCATCGAATCCTACTTGAACTCCCTTCAGATGCTGCTGGTGCTGGAGTCCCACGGGACCGACGCCGAAATGCGGGAGCTCCTAGCCAAGTCCAAGGCGTTGCGCAGCGAGTTCACCACCAGGCAGGCCTACTGGAAGACCAACCTGCCGGAGGGGGACCTTAAGGACACCATGGTGGACACCTCCTACAAGCCGGCCCTGGAGTTCTACCGGGTGCGCGACCAGGAGTTCATCCCCGCGGTGCGGGCCGGGAACCTGGAGCTGGCCAAAAAGATCGAGGAAACCAAGCTGAAGCCGGCCTACCAGGACCACCGGGAGGCCATCGAAGAGGTGGTGGCCCTCACCAACCAGCGCAACGCCCAGTCAGAGAAGAACGCCGCCGCCGTGATTGGTCAGACGCGCACGGTGCAGATGATCCTGGTGGCGCTCCTGGCGCTGGTTTCGGCGGCGGGGGCCTTCGTCCTGCACCGCTCCTTCGCCCGCCGGCTGGGCGCGGCGTAAACGTCTTCGCATATCTATCTAAACCCACCCCCACTCTCACTCTCCCGCTCCAGGGGGCGAGAATCCCTTCCCCCTCAATGGGGGAAGGTTAGAATGGGGGTGGTTGGTAAATCCGGTACGCCTCACCGCGTTATGGTTGAATATGGCCGCGCGCTCCGACAGGCGCCTTCTCCCAGCCAAGCTATGCCCGGCATCCGTCCCGGCCCGGAGAGTGGCAGCCGCACTATTTTGCGTTGGGACAGTTCTTCTCCCTCCAGTCAAGAACGTCAACAAGAACGAACGGGTTCATAGCTGTGGCCAGCGGTAAGAAATCCTTGTCATTCATGGCCTTCATGGGATCGTAGTTAGCCTTCTTCATGATGGCGGCTAGTGCCCTCCAGTTTTTCGCAAACGCCTCTAGGTCTGCTTTCAACTCCGGGGGGGCTTTGTCAGCAAGCCCATTTATGCTGGCAGAGTACTGCTCGTAGACCTTCTTTGCCTCGGCCGGAGACGTAGCGCCATTAACCGTTGGGGGTTCCATTAACTTGGCTACCTGGGCGCAGAAGGCCGCCGAGGATGCACGTCCCATCCCCGCGGGAGTTGTCCCAGCCCGCGGCGCGGCGGGCGCACCGGCCTGCAAGCCGGTGCAGTTCTTCGCCTCCCAGGCCTCTACTCGGGACATATCAAACGCTTCCAAAGCTGTTCCAACCCGGTCGAAATCCTTGTCCTTCGCCGCCGCGTCAACATCGTAGTTGGCCTTCTTCAGGATGGCGGCGTACTCCGCCCAGATTTTGGCGAAAGCCTCAATGTCCGCTTTGATCTCCGAGGGTGCCTTTTCTCGAGCTGAATTGAGGCCGGCAGTGACCAACTCCGTTGCCTTCTTTTCAGACTCGGCAGACTCATCAAGCGTCTCCGTCAAGGCTACGAACGAGGCTTCGAACTTGGCCGACTCGGCGCAGTAGCTCGCAACGCGCTTCTGGTCGTCGCTGACCTTGTTACCTCCGCTATCCGCGCTTTTTGCGCCGCCGCCACAGGCTGCTAACAACAGGGCCAGCGCCACCGTAACGACCAGCAGGGGTGCCTTCAACATGGACTCGCCTCCTTAGTCTTACGACCACTTTCGCATCACCAGACTCCAGGCAATGACCAGACGCCCCTTTCACCACCGCTCATCAGAGCCAGTACAATCGCGGGCAGCGTAACGCCCGCCAATGGTATTGTCAACGGCGTGAATTGGGTGTCACTCTGCAGGGTCCTCCCCCGGCAACTCCGCTTGCGGGCTTTGCTCCCCGGCCTCGGGGTCGCCGGACTCCGTGCCCAGCGCCCGCAGCACCAGTGTGCCATAGCTCCCCGGCGGCAAGAAGAACTTCAGCCGCAACCGAGTCCCGTCATCAGCGCTGGGGGCCAGAGCCTCCCATGACGTCTCCTGGGGAAACACCGCCATCGGACGGTGGCCTCGGGGCAGGTAGGCCCGCTTCAGCAAGCGGGCTTTCAGGTCCTCCAGCGCCAACCCCTCTTCTGCCAGCACCTGGAGCGCGATGGCCTGCATCTCGGCGCTGGCAAAACTGGCCCGGTGGTGGGGCAGGGGCATGGCCAGGCTGCGCAGCTCCTCCGCTAGTTCTGATGAAATGCCCCGGTACATCGCTAGGGGCTCGCCGGCCACCTCAACAAAGGAGACTTGCGCCGGGCCGCCCGCCAACCGCGCCTGGAGGAACCTGCTGACCATGCGGTTCCACAGGAAGCTCTGATAGGCGGACAGGAGCAGGGGCAGCAGCCGGGGCGTGATCAGGTTCAGCGCCTTGCGGAAGTCCGCCGGATGGTCGCGGAGGAAGGTCAGCAGGCTGCGGTGGTTGGAGCGGGGCGCATGCTGGAAGAGCATGTCCCAGTCGCCCCAGTGGGCGCCGGCCAGGACCTTGAAGGCGCCCAGGGCCGGGCTTTCCCCCGGCGCGGGCTGGGCCAGGTAGGCCCGCAGCGCCGCTTGGGCATCCCCCTGCAGGATGGCCTTCCCCATGAAGACGCCGCCCGGCATATACGACCCGAACCGCTGCCGGTCAAAGTAGTTGGGCAGCCCCTCCGCGGCCACCGCGGCCAGGCGCTCCCCAAGGTCCGCGGCCTCACCCGGCGGCAGCCCGCGCAGGGTCACGGTGAACCGGTTGCCCCGCAAGTCACCGGCGGTCAGGGGCCGGGCCAGCCGGCCCACCATCCGCACGCTGAACCCCGGCCCCGCCAGCCGGCCGGCGCCGGCGCCCCGCAGGCTGAAGTGCTGGGTGGCCACCGCGGCCTTGTCCTTCAGCGCCGGGAAGGCCAGCGAACTGGGGGGCACCCCCAACTGCTGGGCCAGGCGCTGCTGCAGCTCAGGGGTGGTCAGCCACCGCTTGGTGGCCTGGTAAACGCAGTAGCTGCCGGTGCGTCCCGGGCTCTCCTTGAGGACCTCTTCCACCATGAAGTCCTCGGCCCGGCGCAGGCGGGTGGGCGGCCTTGCTTGGGCGCTACTCGTCGTCCTCTTCCTCCTCCTCGTGGTCCGGCGCGTGGGCGGGCGCGGCGGCCGCTCCGCCTCCGTACACGCTGCCCGGCAAGAGCGCGGAGGTGCGCTCCTTTCGCTGCGGCCGGCGGCGGGGCATCTCCAGCAAGGTGTCCTTCAGCTCCTTCAGGGCCTCCGGGGCCACCGCGCCCACGTCCAGCACCAGGCCGCGCACGCCCAGGTCACGCAGCGCCTCCAGGTCCTTCTTGCCCGGCGCATGGGACAGCAACAACAGGACGTACTTGCTGGACCGGCGGCTGATGCCCCCCACGGCCATCAGGTCTTGCAGGGTCCACGGTCCGGCGACCATGGTCATGTTCACCAGCAGCGCGTCCACGGGCAGGGTGTCAATGGCCCGCAGCTCATGCTCCTGTAAGTGGGGCTCCAGGCACAGCAGCCGGCCCACCTCTTCATCCTCCAGGGCCGACGCCACGGTGCCCTGCAAGGGGAAGGCCATCATCTGGCAGCCCTGGTCCCGGTACGCCTGGGCGTCGGCCTCGGTCAGTCCCTCGGTGCGGACGCCCCAGGGAGCGGCGGGCAGTGCGCTCTTCAGCTCGCCCAGGGCCGCGGGACCGCGGAGCCCCGCCACCAGCGTAGCTTCGGGGGCCAGAGTGGCCACGGCCTTCAGCCCGGCGGCGTGACGCCCGGAGACCAGGGCGATGAGGGCCATGCTGGGGACCTTGGTCGCCCGGGCGGCGCCGAAGCCCAGGGCCGCCGGCGCGCCGTTGGCGATGCGTTCCATCAAATCCAGAAACTTAGCCATACTTTTCCTTTACTCCCCCCGGAGGCGCTCCCTGCTGAGGTGCCCTTCCGGGTGAAGATTATACCGCACCTGGGGCGGGAGCGGTCGGCGGTTCTAAACTCAAGCCACAGTGAAACCCGCATTATTAAAATATCCCGCCGGGATTAGGGGATTGGGGGATTAACTTTGAATGGAATCCCCTAATCCCGGCCCGTTGGCCCTTGCGCCCGCTAGATGGGGAAATAGGGGGCATGTAGATTTAATCTTGGCTTTGGTTTAGGTAAACAGGGATAGGTACCAGTCAAAGATGCCCGGCCCGGCCAGCAGGGCCACGGCGGCGCCGGCCACCAGCGCTGGGCCATAGGGGATGGTATCCCGCCGGCCCCGCAGCCGCAGCAGGAGCAGCGGCAGCCCCACCAGGCCGCCAGCGATGAACCCGGCCAGCAACCCAGCGACGACGAGGGGGAACCCCAGCACGCTTCCCAGGAAGGCCGCCAGCTTGACGTCGCCGGCGCCCAGCCCGCCCCTCGACACTCCATAGACCAGCAGCATGGTTGCGAAGCCCAGGCCGGCGCCGCCCAGGGACCGCAGGTAAGCCTCAACCATACCCCAGTCCTGGGCCAGGGGAGTGAATGGGAAGGTGACCAGGCCAACCGCCAGGGCGGGCAGCACCACCACGTTAAGGATGAGCTTGTGCTCCAGGTCAACGAAGGCCACGTGGACCAGCACCATCGCATGGAGGGCCACCAACGCCGCGCCCAGGTTTAGCCTGTACCGGTAGGCGAT
>JBGPJN010000149.1:0-7424 GCA_041485445.1 Dehalococcoidia bacterium | reverse complement strand
TACCGGTGCAGCCAGGCCCTGGCCGCTCTGCGGGGCCGCAACTACGTGACCCCCGACGAGATCAAGACCCTGGCGCCGCTGGCCCTGGCCCACCGGGTGATGCTCAAGGCCCAGGCCCGCCTGCGGGAGCACACCGCCGAGAGCGTCATCGCCGAGGTGCTGGCCCAGGTGCCGGTGCCGGTGTAGCGGGGGCGGGCGCCGACCCCCTCTAGCTCCCCCTTGGTAAGGGGGAGAACTGGCGACCCCCTGTAACGCTCTTGGCACGGCCCCCCACCAAATGTTCGTTGACTTCAGCGGGCGCTGGTGCCATCATGACCGACAGTCCGAGGAGCATTCATTTATGTTAAAGCTGCGCGGCACACGGCCACCTATAGCCATCATCAAGAGACTGACGGCAGTATCACTGATGATTTTGGTAGGGCTGTTGGCAGCCACACCGACCACAAAGCTTAGAGGGGACAACCCGCCACAATTCTTGTTTAGCATCCGCGTTGGACAGCCAGATTTGCCGACACTCACAGGCGTGGCGGTTGACGGTCACGGAAATATTTATGTTTCGCTTCGGTCTGACCAACTGGTCAAGTTAAGCCCTGTTGGAGGCGAAATTTGGCGTATCGGCACTCATGGCTCGAACGACGGCCAATTTGATGCGCCCGATGACGTAGCAGTGGACGCAGAAGGCAACGCATACGTGGTCGATTACTATAATGCACGTATCCAGAAGTTCGACTCATCGGGTAATTTCCTCTTGAAGTTCGGCGGCCCTGGCTCTGACGATGGACAGTTTGGTGGGTTTCTTGCCGGCGGACCGGACGGCGTAGCGGTGGACAGTGCAGGCCATGTGTACGTGGCCGACACACCAAATAATCGCATCCAGAAGTTTGATTCGGGGGGCAATTTCCTGGGTAAGTTCGGCAGTAGATGTATTGTCTTCACGGGGGGTGGCTACTCAGGCGGTTGTATAGATCCTGATGGACCGGGTCCATTGGAATCCGGCGACGGCCAATTTGATGTGCCCGTTGACGTAGCATTTGATGGTTTGGGCAACATCTATGTGGCCGACTACGGCAACGCACGTATCCAGAAGTTTGATTCGGGGGGCAATTTCCTCTTGAAGTTCGGCGGCCCTGGCTCTGACGATGGACAGTTTGATGGGCCAAATGGGATAGCCGTGGACAGTGCAGGCCATGTGTACGTGGCCGACGATTCCAATGACCGTATCCAGAAGTTCAGCCCGATGGGCGCGTTCATTTTGCAATTCTGCAGATTAGGCCCTGACGATGAACCGATTGATGGGCTGTGTGATTTCCCGCTATCCGTCGCAGTGGACGGCGCTGAGAAGATATATGTCGCCGACCATGATAATCGTATCCAAGTTTTTGGGAGTGGCAATCTTCCAGTGGTGAATCCAGGCCGAGCGGTAATATTTATTGGAGGTATTGCAAGCGAGAGCATCAACCGTCCTGACAGCGGTAAGTGTGAAGGCATTGGTTTCCTGGACAGTAATAGGCCACCAAACTGGCTCAGAGGGGCTCATCTGGAGCAGGAGGGCTGGCTAAATTCACAGGTCACAATAGCGGATTTCTTCTATTTCAGTTATTCAGGATTTTATTGTCTTGATGGGGTTGTTTCTAGTGGAACTGGAGAGGACGGAGAGATACCAGATTACAACGCGTTCGATACTTGTGTCACTCTTACCAAACAAGCGGAACGCTTAGCACAACTAATTAGGGGAATAACAGAAAACACATTGAACACCAAGGTTACTATCTTGGCACATAGTATGGGTGGCCTCATATCTACATACCTGGTAGCGAGCGACAAGAACATTCGTGAACGCATAGCATCGATTGTTACGTTCGACAGTCCACTACGTGGCCTGCCAGAGCCGAGGCTTAGCGTACGAGAATTTATAGGCCCCTGTGATAGGAATGATCCCACGCTGGCCGGGGCCCTGAAAGATATGGAGATTAATAGTCCAGTTGTCAAGACTGTCGTAATGGCTGACTCTAGGCTTTGGAGTGAGACTGTACCACTGTACGCATGGAACTCTACTGACCCAGATTTTGCTGGACTAGAGGCCGTTCCAAAGGAACGCACCTCGTTGGATGGAGCTAGGTCTGGCTTCTTAACGCAACCGGCTCCCTTGGATTGGAAGGATAACCACGGCACAGTTTGGAACTGTCGGTTTGAGCGCCCGGCAGGGTGGACATCTGATAGTTGCCCGGGCGATGGACAAGATAAGGCAGAGCTTATTGGATGTGCCTTGATCCAGTCACATAGCTGTACTTTCTTGCGGCAGGTCATAGCCCAGTCACAAATGGTGCAATTAACAGCGCTGGTTCCAGACGGGTCGCCCCATTCCCGAAAGTTTATCCACTGGATAGGGAGCACCATACGGCTCACATTAGTAACACCAAGCGGGGTACGAATTGACCCCTCCAATCTCCCCCTTGGAGCCAGCCACACGTCTGGTTCCAACTTTGAAGGCTATGAATTTACTAATCCCGAGCCAGGAAACTGGACGCTGGAACTCTTTGGGGAAGACATACCGCCTGAAGGTGAAGAATTTACTGTATTCCTAGACATTGCCGGGTCGCCAAACTTTACCCCCCTCGCCGACGCCGGCGGGCCCTATGCGGGCAATGAGGGCGCGGCCATCACCATCAACGCCGGCGGCTCCACCGACCCGGATGCCGGCGACGTGCTCACCTACTCCTTTGACTGCACCGACGACGGTGTCTTTGAGGCCGTGGACCAGCCGGGCAGCACCTTCGACTGCGCCTACCCAACCGCTGGCTCGTTCACCGTACGGGTGCGGGTCAAGGACGCCGGCGGCCTCACCGATGAAGACACCGCATTGGTCACAGTCACCGCAGTGGTCCCGGCCGACACCACGGCGCCTAGCTGCGCCTTGACTGCGACGACCAAGGGCCCACCCGCGAAGATCGAGGTTACGGCGCAGGACACCGGCAGCGGCATCGCCGCCATCATCGCCCTGAAAGCCATCAACGTCACCATGAGCATTCCTGCATTTGCCCCCGGCATCACCAGCCCGGTGGTGGTCACCGCCACCAAGGTCAACCAGAGCCAGAGCGCCACGGTCCAACTGGAGGTCAAGGACGTGGCGGGCAACAAGACCGTCTGCGACCCGGTGATTACACTGGTGATCCGGGAAGAGGGCAAGCCAGTAACCCAAACCTTTGCCGGCCTTCCCCAGGCAGAGAGCAAGGTGAAGATTGTTAACGGCGAGCCGGGCTTGACGAAACTGAACATTACCGTCAATGGTAAGAAGTTCAAGGAAAGGGACTTGCAGAACAACGAAGCGTACACCCTGGACGTCTCATCAGCGATGGCGCCAGGGAACAACAACACCATCACCCTGGAGGCCCGGGGCAAGCCGGGTGGTAGTGCTTTGATCGTCATTTCCGACTAAGATACAGCCACCAACACTCGGGCCCGTGCCCTTATCTTTGAGGGTGACCCATGATGTTCCGATGGCGAGACCGCGACATTATCGCGGTCAAGGGGTCATCCTCCCCTGATGGGTCTATGCTGAACGACCTGTGGCTCCTGGTCAGCGGCATCCTGGTGTTCCTGGGGCTGGTCACCAGCCAGGGGCTGCTGCTGGTGGTGGGCTCCCTGGTCATCATCGTGTGGGCCGCCACCCGGTTCTGGAACCGGTTCGCCTTCCGCGGCGTCAGCTATCAGCGGACGCTCTCCCGCCGCCGTGCTTTCGTGGGCGATACCATCGAGTACACCGTCTCTCTGACCAACGACAAGTTCCTTCCCCTCATCTGGCTGGACATCCAGGACTCCTTTCCCGTGGGGCTGGAGCTGCCCGGCGCCACCATGCGGGGCGCCGGCGCCGAGCAGCTGCGCCGCCACCGCATCACCACCTCCCTGCTGCCCTACCAGCGGGTGTCCTGGAAGTACACCATGCAATGCCAGAGCCGGGGCTACCACCGCATCGGCCCGGTGCAGCTGCGCAGCGGCGACATCTTTGGCTTTGTCGCCACGGAAATCACCCTGCCGGAGGTGGTGGAGGTGCTGGTCTACCCCCGAGTGGTGGAGCTGCGCCAACTGCTCCTGCCCGCCGACCACCCCTTGGGTCAAACCCGGGGCCAGCGGCCCATCTACCAGGACCCGGCGCGCTTTCGGGGCTTGCGGGAGTACCACCCCACCGATCCGATGAAACACATTGACTGGAAGGCCACCGCCCGCCGTGGGCGGTTGCAGACCCGGGTCTTTGAGCCGGTGGTGTCCTTGAACGTGCTCATCGCCCTGAGCGCCGCCACCAGCGAGTACGCCTGGCAGGGCAGCAACCGCCGGCTGTTTGAGCGGGCGGTGACCGCGGCGGCCTCGGTGGCCAAGCACGCCGCCGACCGGGGCTTCAACTTCGGACTGGTGAGCAACGCGGTGGCGGTGTACTCGGGCAAGTGGCTCAGCGTCCCTCTGGGAGGCTCTCCCGGCCAACTGGGCCTGGTGCTGGAGACCCTGGCCAAGGCGGCGCCCTACGTGGTGGCCTCCCTGGCCCAGGTGTTGCGCAGCGAACGGGACTCCCTGCCGCCGGGCGCCACGGTGGTGCTGGTCGCCGCGATGATGCTGCCGTCCCTGGCCCAGGAGATCACCGAGATCCAGGGGCGGGGCTACCAGGTGGTCCTGATGTACGCCGGGGACGGCGTGCCAGACCTGCGCCTTCCTGGCGTGCTCGTTTACCGCCTGGGGCGGGCGCTGGATGCCCTGGAGGAGGAACGTGAGCCAGCTCTGGCGAAGTAGCGCCATCACCGGGGCGGCCCTCTTCCTGGAGGCTGCCGCCTTCTACCTGGTCATCTCCATGGTCACTGCCGTCGTGCAGTTGCCGGAGGCGCGCCTGCCCTTCTGGATGGTGTGCCTGGCCCTGGTGTGGGCATTCCTGCTGTCCATGTACGTCCAGACCGTCCGGTTCTCCCTGAACCTGCGCGGCGTGCTGGGGCTGGTGCTTAGCCTGGCGTCCCTGCTGTTGCTGGCCAACTGGAGCACCGGGCTGGGGTTCTTGCCCATGAGGAAAATCCTGAACGGCGACCTGGTGACCGTGGCCACCCTGGTGCTGACCCTGGCCGGGCTGCTGCTGGTGTGGTGGCGGGGCAGCTCCATCGCCCACGAAGAAGCGGACCTGGAAACGGTGCGGGGCTCCTTCCAGTGGGGCTTGGTGGTGGTGTTTGTGGCGGCTTTGGCCGACACCTTCACCGGGGCTGAGGTGGCCAACGGGTTCCTGATCGTCAGCTTCTTCGGCGTGGGCCTGGCCGGGATGGCCCTAGCCCGCTTTACCTCCGAGAGCGGAGGCGGCCAGGGAATGTCCCGGGACTGGTTCCTGGCCATCGGCGTCAGCATCGGCGCCGTGTTGCTGGTGGGGGTGGCCATCAGCGCCTTAGGCCTCGGCGGCCTGGACGACGTGACCCGGGCCATTCTCCGCGTGGTGGGCGCCGTGGGCACCTGGGTGCTGCGGCCCGTGCTCATAGTATCGGGATACCTGGTGGGCCTGCTGGTGGAGCTGGGCCACTGGCTGGCCCGCAACCTGGGCGGTGGCGACCTTAGCAGCCTGGATGCGGCCCAGGAGGAGATCCGGAAGTTCCACGAAAGCCTGGAGAAGGAAGGGCCCGGCGGCCCGCCCCAAGCACTGCTCAACGCGCTGAAGTGGCTGGCCTTTCTGGGAGCTTCCCTGGTGGTGGGGTGGGTCCTGTTTCGGGTCTTCCGGTTCCGCCGGCGGTGGCGGGCGGTCTCCGACGTGCAGGAGACCCGCGAATCGCTGTTCACCTGGACGGGCGCCGGCCAGGACCTGTCCTCGCTGCTGGGCGATTGGTGGAACCACCTGGTCAAAGCGTCGGAAGAGGAAGGGAGGAGCCGCGCCGCGCCTCGGAACCCGCGGGAGGTCTACCACGCCCTGCTGCTGCTGGCCCAGCGCCTGGGCCGGCCCCGCCGGGAGTGGCAGACGCCCCGGGAGCACCAGGGCTTGCTGCAGGGTGTGCTGCCCGCCGAGCCGGTTGGCCTGATTGTCACCGACTTCCAGTTGGTGCACTACGGCCAGGGGCGGGTGGACGATGCGGAGCTGGCGCGGCTGCTCCAGGCGTGGGCCGCCCTGAACCAGCCGGGGGAAGTGCCGCCGCCCGGCGGCGATGGCGGCCCTGAGGTCGCCGCACCGGGGACGCCCAGGATAGACGCCTAGGTCAATCTATGCCCGCAAGGCCGGCACCGAGGGGCGCCACCCGGCAATTTGGGTGTTCGCACCCTGGCAGACCCCTTGACCCTAAGGGCGCATAGTGATACAGTTGCCACCAGAAAATTGAATAGAACTACGAGGGAGCTGGGGTGATCCCGGCTGAGAGGGTAGCTAGTTCCGCTGCCGACCCCCAAGAACCTGATCTGGGTAATGCCAGCGTAGGAAGCGGTTTCTGGTGTATTGTTTGGGGCCGCCGGACTAGCTGGTGGCCCCATTTGTTTTGCTAGCAATCTCACGGAGGTGCGCCATGGTACGGACAATTCAGGACCGCACTGGAGTCCAGGGCAAGGCGGCCTTCCCCGCTAGCCGCAAGGTGTACGTGGAGGGTTCCCGCCCGGATATCCGGGTGCCCTTCCGCGAGGTGACCCTGACCCCCACCGCCGGCCGGCTTGGCCCCGAGGCCAACCCTCCCATCCGGCTGTACGACACCAGCGGCCCCTACACCGACCCGGACGTGACCCTGGACGTGCGCCAGGGTCTGCCGGCCCTGCGCCGGGCCTGGATCATGGACCGGGGCGACGTGGAGGAGTACCGCGGCGCCGCCGTCAACACCCGCAACGGCGCCAACGGCCATAGCAAGAGCGGTGATCGCGAAATCATCCCCGCCCTCCTGCGGCGCCCTCTGCGGGCCAAGCCCGGCCGCAATGTGACTCAGATGCACTACGCCCGCCAGGGCATCGTCACCCCGGAGATGGAGTACATCGCCCTGCGGGAGGGCATGGACCCCCAGTTCGTCCGCGACGAGGTGGCCCGGGGCCGGGCCATCATCCCCGCCAACGTCAACCACCCGGAGAGCGAGCCGATGATCATCGGCCGCAACTTCCTGGTGAAGGTCAACGCCAACATCGGCAACTCCGCCGTCGCCTCGTCCATTGACGAAGAGGTGGAGAAGATGGTCTGGTCGGCCAAGTGGGGCTCCGACACGGTGATGGACCTGTCCACCGGCAAGGACATCCACGCCACCCGCCAGTGGATCATCCGCAACTCGCCCCTGCCCGTGGGCACCGTGCCCATCTACCAGGCCCTGGAGAAGGTGGGCGGCGACGCCGCGGCCCTGACCTGGGAGGCCTACCGGGACACCCTCATCGAGCAGGCCGAGCAGGGGGTGGACTACTTCACCATCCACGCCGGCGTGCTGCTGCGCTACATCCCCCTGACCGCCCAG
>JBGPJN010000148.1:0-7540 GCA_041485445.1 Dehalococcoidia bacterium | reverse complement strand
GAGGTTGGAATGACTCCTGGTATTGCCGTCACAGCGGTGAGCATACTTCTGCTCATGATGTTGAGCGCAGCCGCCTATGCTTATTTCGTGCCGAACTCTTCCATGTTCGGCAAGGTTTACGCGCGCCAGCGGGTGCCGGACAAGGTCATAGCCTTGACCTTTGATGACGGGCCCGATGACCAAGCCACCACCGAAATAATGGGGGTGCTGGACAAGTACCAGGTGAAAGCTACCTTCTTTCTGGTGGGCTCCAACGTGGAGGCGCACCCGTTGCTGGCCCGGGATCTGGTGGAGGCGGGGCATGAGATCGGCAACCATACCTGGGATCACAAGGGCATCTCTACCCCCGCAACTTACCGACATGAAATAATGGCAACCCAGCAGACCATTGAGCACGCCACCGGAGTGCGTCCGGCACTTTTCCGGCCACCCTACGGTCAGAAAACGCCCTGGATGCTGGCCGAAGTCAAAAAGCAGAATATGCAGGCCATAGGGTGGAGCGTGTCAGCCAATGACCCGCGCCAGCCGCCGGCGGAGGTTCTCGCCGGCCGCGTGATACGGGGGGCCAAGCCAGGGGCCATCATTTTGCTGCACGACGGGGCGGCGGGCAACCCGCCCAGCGTTGACCGTTCCAATACGGTAGCCGCGCTGCCGTTGATTATTGAGCGGCTACAGCAAGAGGGCTACCGGTTTGTAACGGTCTCAGACCTGCTTCAGGAATCGCAGCGCGCCGAAGCGGAAAGGCGTACCGCTGGACATGCCTTATGACGTGGACTCCCCCCTTGGGGGCCTGGTACATGGTGGTTGCCACGTTTCTCCTGACCTGTGCCGGAGAGGGCGGCTTGCCGCTGCCGTTTGTCTGGTCAGCGGTGCTGCTGTTCACCGGCTATGAGCTGGCGCAAGGTTACTATTTGCGTCCAGGGGCCATGGTGCTGGCCAGCGTCCTTGGGTCCGTGACGGGCGCGTTGCTGGTCTATGCCTTGGCGCAGCGGCTGGGAAAGCCCTTCGTAAGAAAAGTGTGGCGGCTACTCCGGCTGAGGGACGAATGGTTCACCAAGGCGGAAGCCCGTTTGGCCCGGGTTGGTATTATGAGCGTGGCCCAGGCGCGCTTGGTGCCTGGCATCGCATTGCCGGCATCCATTATCGCGGGCCTGAGCCGGGTCTCCATACGCCGTTTCGCCACCGGAATTGTGGTATCTGAAATGCTGACCATCCCCTTTTTCGTGGGCGCTGGATTTGTAACCGGAATCAGCGGGGTTCAGCCCACCAGGGCGATTGCCTGGTTCCCTGTGGTACTTATCGGACTGGGACTAGCCATGGCCGGGGCGCGCGTCGCCAAATATCTGGTGTCGCATCGGCAATCGGACTAGAGAGTAGTAGCCGGCCGGTCTCCACAGCGCCCTTGGACCAAATTGCTAGCAAGACCTAGTCCGGCACCGTTTGCAGCCCGCCGCCCAGCAGCCGGAAGTGCTGCACCATGTCGGCGTCGGGGAAGGCCCGCCGGGCGTGATGGAAGGTAGACTTGCCCCGCCGGGGCCGGGCGTCCAGCAGCACGCCGATGACCGTGCCGCTGTGCCCCACGTTGACGCCCACGGCACCCACCGACTGGGCGAACTCCAGCACTCGGTCCAGCTGGGGCTTCAGCAACACTTGCTGGTTGGCCCGGGCGCTGATGGTGGCGCCGCGCCCCACCAGGGACGGCTCACCCTGCTGCACGCCCTGGCGCACCAGACGCAGCGCCTCCCCCGCCTCGGCGCTGAGGGACTGCCACAGCTCCCGGCGGTCCACGCCGTTGAACTCCAGGGTATCCACCTGCCCGCCGAAGTCCAGGGCCACGATCTCCATGGGCGGCGGCGGCCCCAGCAGCTCGAAGGTGCGCCCCAGGCGGTGATCGAAGCAGGCGATGCCGGGGAACATCAGGCCGTCGGAGGGTTCCACCGACACGGCGAGGCGCCCCACCACCTCCGGGGGAAGCGGGCGGCCCAGGGCCAGACCCGTGGCGGCGATGGCGGCGGCGACGTCCGCGGTGCTGCTGCCCATGCCCTTGCTGCGGGGGATGGGGTTGTGGACGGTCAGCCGCGCCCCCAGGTCGGGCCGCCCCAGGTGGGCCAGGGCCGCTTGCACCGCCGCCAGCGCCTTGGGACACGTGTCCGGCCCCTGCACGCCTGGAGCGCCTTCGTAGAGCTCCACCTGGACCCGGGCAAAGAAATCTATGGGGCAGGTGACCAGAAAGTAGTGGCCGTCCAGCATCCCCTGCACCAGCTCGCCGCAGTGGCCAGGCGCGCGCACGGTGGCGCGGCCCACCAGGGGGACAGGCGACCCACCAGCCAACGGGGACTGGTCAAGAACGCCGTCGGTCAAATCGGACCTGCGTGAGGTGTTCACAGTGTGTTCCACTCCCGCGCAGTGATTCGCCGTTCCAGTATGAACTCTGTCTCTCGTAGCATTGTCCGTAACTGAGGCACCGAGTACTCGTTGTTTGAAGGGATTGCTAACCGATGGTTCTGATAAACCATGAACTGGTGCCGGGTACCAGAAAACGGGCCGTCGAAACCCAGTCCGCGCAGCTTCCAAATGAACTCTCGTCGGCTACAGGGTTTCCACCGGTTCACACAGAGGCTCCTGATTCAAATCTATGCCGGCAACAACCGGCAGGGGGTGACCCAGCTTCAGACCCACCAGAATCCAATCTTCCAGGACGGAGCGAAGTTCGTCTTCACAGCCTCGCAGACTTCCCCCAAAAGCTGCCACTCCAAGACAGGGAGGTATCCGCCCAGTGAAGGAACCATCCTTCAGCTTGTCGTATACCGCTAGGGCCAGCGCCTGTTCCACGTAGTTGGTCAGGATAAATCGAGCATCCATTCGACTCCCCTCAGTTCCCATCAACTATGCGCCCACGCCTTCAGGTCCACCGCCACGCCGGCCACCACCAGGTATACCTGGTCGGCGCCGGAGGCGGCCCGCTGGTTCACCAGGCCCAGCAGGTCCTGAAACCGGCGGCCCAGGGGAAACGGCGGCACCAGGCTCAGGCCTACCTCCCCGCTGACCATCACCAGGGCGGCGCCGGCGCCACGGCAGGTCTCCAGCAACCCGTCCACTCCCGCCAGCGCCAGGGACTCCAGGGCGGCGTCGCTGTCCGACTCGCGCTTTAGCAGCAGGTTGCTCACCCACATATCCAGGGAGTCCACCAGCACCGCCGGCGCTGCGTCATGGGCACTCCACACACTGTCCAGCCGCCCAGCCAGGTCCAGGGGCTCCTCCACGGTGCGCCAGTGGGCCGGACGCCGCGCCTGATGCCGCCGCACCCGCTCCACCATCTCCGCGTCTCCAGCGATGCCGGTGGCCAAGTACAGCACCGGGCCTCCCAGGGACTGGACCAGTCCCTCGGCAAAGGCGCTCTTCCCCGACCGAACACCGCCCAGCACCAGGCTTATCTGGCCAGCCATCAGCCGTTGCCGTCGCTCCCGACTCGTCGGGGCGAAGGGGACTGGCCGCTCCCGGCGCCGTAGAGGTCCCGGCTCAGGCCGGTCACCTGGTAGATCAGCTCCATGTTGAGGTTGCCCCGGACCCAGTCCGCCAGCTTGTCAAACTCCTGGTCGGTGGTTACCTCCAGGCCCCCGGCGGGCAGGCGGGCGCCCTTGGCGCGGGCCAGGCAGTCAAGAATCGAGCGGCGCAACACGCCGTTGTGGAACAGGCCGTGGATGTAGGTGCCCAGCACCCGGCCCGAGGCGTCCAGGGCGCCGTCGTAGTCACCCCCGGCGGCCACCGCCACGTCGGAGCGGTCGTCAATGCACACCGGCGGATCGACCCCCTCACCGGTGGTGCGGCCCATGTGAATCTCATACCCCTGCACCGGGGCGCCCTTGGCCCCGGCCAGCAGACCGGTGTTGGCCACCACCCGGCCTTTCACCCGGTGAGTCTCCTTGGTGCCGGCGAACACCGTGGTCATGGGCAGCAGCCCCAGGCCCTCCATGGCCGGATTGGACGACTCCACGCCGTCGGGGTCGTAGAGTTTGGCGCCCAGCATCTGGTAGCCGCCGCAGATGCCGATGACCGCGCGCCCTTCCCGGTGCAACGCCTTGATCGCCTGGGCCAGCCCCCGACGCTCCAGCCAGATCAGGTCCGGCATGGTGGTCTTGGAGCCGGGCAGCACCACCAGGTCCGGGTGCCCCAGGGCGGCCACCGAGTCCACGTAGCGCAGGGAGACCCCCGGCTCCCGGGCCAATGGATCAAAGTCGTCGAAGTTGGAGATGTGGGGCAGCTGCACCACGGCGATGTCCAGCACAGCCTGGGTGGTCTCTCTCGCCGGCAGGTCCAGGGCCACCGCGTCCTCTTCGGGGATGTGGATGTCCCGGAAGTGGGGCACGACGCCGGCCACCGGGATGCCGGTGTAGTTCTCCAGCCAGGTGACGCCGTCGGTCAGCAGGCTGATGTCGCCGCGGAACTTGTTGATGATCAGGGCTTTGACCAGGGCCCGCTCCTCGGGCTCCAGAAGCTGCAGGGTGCCCACCAGGGCGGCAAACACCCCGCCGCGGTCAATATCGCCGCACAGCAGCACCGGGGCGTCGGCGTAGCGGGCCACCCGCATGTTGACGATCTCGGTGGCCTTGAGGTTGATCTCCGCCGGGCTGCCCGCGCCCTCGATGACCACGATGTCGAACTCGTTGCGCAGGGTGTCCAGGGAGGTGCGCACCGATTCCCAAAGCTGCGCCTTGAGGGCAAAGTAGTCCTTGACGCGGGCGGACAGCAGGGGCCGGCCCATGACCACCACCTGGGCGATGTGGTCCGCCTCGGGCTTGAGGAGCACCGGGTTCATCTCCACCCGCGCCTCCACGCCGGCGGCCTCCGCCTGCACCGCCTGGGCGCGGCCGATCTCGCCGCCGTCGCGGGTGACGTAGGAGTTGTTGGACATGTTCTGGGCCTTGAAGGGCGCCACCCGGAACCCGTCCTGGCGGAAGATGCGGCACAACGCCGCCACCAGCACGCTCTTGCCCACGTGGGAGGCGGTGCCCTGGACCATTAACACCTTGCCGGTCATTATCAATTCCTGCCTAACTCCTCTTACAGCTCAAGAAACCCATCAACAGTCAGCCGGGCTTGTCTAACGATTGCCCGTACAGACAGGGTCATTCGATTGTCCGGCCCCGACTTGTCGGGGTTGGTAGAGTAGGAGTCCCGATTCCATTGGGACGACGTATCTAGACCAGGCGGGACGATGATTTCGCCAGGCTCCATCCGAGAAGCTATCCCAAAAAACTCTCACCCCCTCAGTCCCCCTCTCCCTAGTGCGGGAGAGGGGGAAGAAGTTTGAATCTGGGGGGTTCCCCAGACCCCCAGCAGAGAGGGGCTTCGCCCCCTTTGCACTCCCCCGAGGCGAATTTCGGGATAGCTTCATAGTTATTTTTATATCCAATACGCAAGAATCAATGCGACAACTCCTGTCGCAACCAAATGATATCCGCTATTGATGAAGAATAACTTCCATGAATGTTTTTCCCAGACAACTCTACTCAAATGAACGGGTACAAAAAACCCAATCCACACAGAGAGTGCAGAATTGATTGCAAAGGGTAGTGTCCCTAGTTCAGCAGTGCCCGGAATAAACTGCCAGCCCGCTAAGTAGAACGCAAGGACCCACGCGAAAAGGAAATTTCCAATGACCATCAGAGCCATGCCTTTTGCCATCGTTTTCCCATCAGGTCTCTGGTTGGGGTCATAGCCCATTTCTCTTATCCACGGCTTCGCAAAAAGTTTTGCGTACCAGATAAATCCGAGAATGAAGCTCACAACTGTTGCCACCAGTACAGCAACAACATTGATCTGTAACATATTTATCTCTATCATAGCTTCTCCTTTTTTAGTAAGTTAATTTTTCGACCTTTTTAATGAAGCTATCCCAAAAACCCTCACCCCCTCTTCCCCCTCTCCCGAGTGCGGGAGAGGGGAAGAAGTTTGAATCTGGGGGGTTCCCCAGACCCCCAGCAGAGACGGGCTTCGCCCCTCTGCACTCCCCCGAGGTGAATTTCGGGGTGGCTTCAAGGATTTCGATACGTCCCGACAAGTCGGGACTACCAAATCAACGAGGACTTAAACTTTGTGGAAATAAGCGAAAGGCCCTTCTCTTCCGGCAAATCACCCGGATGATTGGGAATTGTCGTCCGCGCCCCGGTGACGAGGTTCAACCATACCTCATGGCTGCCCTTGGCCTGCCGGTCATAAACGAATCCTGCCCCCTCAGCTTACGGATAACGTCTGCGGCAGTTAACCCGGCCAGCCTCCCCATCAGTTGATGCTGACTGGGATGCGAAGTTCAATTACGGCGCCGGGCGCCAGCTTCAGGGCTGAGGGGAGCTCGTCGCCATGTTCTCGATAAGACTCAATCAGCTTGCGCGCCACGTCCTGAGCAATCTCCAGGGTTTCGGCCAAGGTCCGGCCTTGCGCCAACAACCCGGGAAGTTCCTCGCTGGTGGCCAGGAAGCCACCCTCGGGCAGTTCTTCCACATTGACGGTCAATAAGATTTCGTTCATGGTGAGGTCACCTCAGGCCGTTGAGATGGGAGCGGTCGTTGTACAGGCGCAGCACGGCGTTGTCGGGGTAGGTCTCCACAATGGAGAGGGCGCAGTTGCCCATGACAAACTTCCAGTTGGCCTCCAGGGGCAGCGCCAGCAGCGCCACCACCGCCGAGCGCAACGACCCGCCGTGGCCCACCACCAGGACGTTGCCTTCCTGGTGGTGTTCCTGGAGGTGGGCCATAAAGGCGGCCAGGCGGGCGGTGGTCTGCCGGATGCTCTCGCCCCCCGTGGGCGCAAAGTCCAGGTCGTTGACCACCGAGGCGGCGAACTGCTCAGGGTAGCGGCGCTCAATCTCCGCATTGGTCAGCCCCTCGAAGACCCCTTTGCCGTACTCCCGTAGCTGGGGCGTGGTGGCCAGCGGGACATCCCGCTCCCCCAGGATGATGCGCGCGGTCTCGCTGGCGCGTTGCAGGTCGCTGGCGTAGGCGGCGTGCCAGGGGATGCGGGCCAAGCGATGGGCCAGGGCCTGCGCTTGCTGCCGGCCCTTCTCCGACAAGGCCACGTCGGTGTGTCCTTGAATGCGGCCCGCGGCGTTCCACTCGGTCTCGCCGTGGCGGACGATGTACAGTGTTGCCATAGGTCAGGTCTCCCGTGCCTCGCAACCTGATATTCAGCTAGGCGGGACTGGCCGGCGTTAAACTGGGCAGCGTGCCCAGGTTCTCCCGGATCAGCGCCTCCCGCCGGGCGCGCCCCCACCGGTGCACCTGATGCTCCCAGCGGTAGGCCTCTTTAATGCTGGAAAACTGGGCAGCGTACACCAGCCTCACCGGGCGCCGTCCAGACGTGTACTTGGCGGCCATCCCCGCATTATGTTGCCTGACGCGCCGCGCCAGGTCAACGGTGGCGCCCACGTAGTAGGTGCCGTCGGCGCATTCCAGGATGTACGTCCAGCCCATGTTATCAGCCTTGCGGTTAACGCGTGCCTGCCCGTTTCCTCCCCTTACCAAGGGGAGGTTAGGAGGGGTGG
>JBGPJN010000147.1:0-7585 GCA_041485445.1 Dehalococcoidia bacterium | reverse complement strand
CCGTCGGCCCGGTTCCGGTCTATCAGCTCGCGCATCTCGTCGGACAGGTTAATCACCCGTTACCTCCTTAAAACACCCCGGAAAATAGCCCGGACCAATGCCCCAGACGCCCCAGCCTCGCCGGGGAATTCTGCCCCGCCCGGCGCGGTGAGCGGGAACAGTTGAGGATATAGTATAATCCCAACGACACCCGATTGAGACCCGATTGAGCGATCTCGGGCGGGCAATCGGTGGGCGACTAAGTCAGGCCAGCCGCGAGGTCCCGGCGGGAACCGAGCCGATGGCAGCCCGCGGGCATGGCATTGACCACAGGAGGCAGGGGTGACCGGAAGACTGGAGATTGTGGACCTGGCTGACTCAGGCCAGGTGCAATTGTCCTGGAGGCATGAGGCGGGCCAGGGACTGGCGCCCCCCGCAGCCCCCCCTACGGCCTTTGATAGCTCCCTGGAGGCAACGGACCAGCAGGAATTGGCGTGGTATTACCAGAACTACCTGAGCAACCCCTTTGGCGCGGCCAAGGCCAGGGCCGAAGCGGTAGAGCAGGGCCTGCGAATCCTGGGGGTAAGGATGTTCCAGGCAGTGTTCGCAGGGAACCCGCAGTCCAAGGCCCTTTACGCCCAGGCATCCGCCCAGGGGCTGGCGGCACATCAACTGGTCATCGCCTCCCGCCGTCCCCAGTTCCTGGGCCTGCCATGGGAGCTGCTGTTCGACCCCGACCTGGGTTTCCTGGCGCCCCGGCTGGCCGGGGTGGTCCGGCAGCCGGGCCCCGGCCCTCTGCCCAGGTTCGCCGGCCAGCCGTCCGGCCAGCAGCTAAACGTGCTGTTGGTTGCACCCATGCCGTCTCCGGCAGACGGACACCCCGCCGATACCGCCAGCCTGGCCCAGGAAACCCTGGAAACCCTGGAGTCCCTGCCCATCCAGGCGGAGCTGGACTACCTGCGGCCCCCCACTCTGGAGGCCCTGGCCAGCCGGTTATCTCAGCGCCCCGGCCACTACCATTTGGTCCATTTGGACGGCGTCTGCCTATCGGGCGACTCCGGCGACCTGCTCCTTGAGTCCCCGGACTATGGGCAGGAGGCGGTGCCCGCTCGTCGCCTGGCGGAGCTCTTGGCCGCCGCCGGCGTGCCGGTGGCGCTGGTATCCGCCGGCCCCAACCGTACTCCGATGGGGTGGGCCGCGTTGGGCAGCGCCCTGGCAGGCAGCGGCCTTCCCGTGGTGGTCAGCCTGCCCTACACCCTCCAGGGCCCGGCGCGGGAGAAGTTCCTCCGTGCTTTCTACTTGGCCCTGGTCCAGGGCGCCGGTGTGCCTGGATGCGTCGCCGCGGCACGCCGTACGCTGCTGGAGGAGCCCCACCGGCCAACCCCCGCGGGCAAGGCGGTGTTCTGGGACTGGCCGCTCCCCACGGTCTACCAGTCCCAGGAGTACGCCCCGCCGGCCATCGCGGAGGAGAAGCCCAACCCCCTGGCCCCGCCGGGAGAGGCGCCCCACGAGCCTGCGGGGCCGCAGGTTCAGTTCCCCGCCGCCGGGCCGCTGGGCCTGGTGGGACGCCGGGGAGAGCTGCGGCAGCTGGAGCGATTGCTGGAGCAGGGACCGGTGGTGCGGCTGGTGGGAAGCACCGGCACCGGCAAGACGGCCCTGGCGCTGGGACTGGCCCGCTGGCTGCAGAAGACCGGAGCCATGCCCGGCGGCGTGTTCTACACCACCTTTGACTGGGGAGCCGGCGTGGAGCGGGTGGTGCACGAGATCGGCACCGCCGTGGCGGGGCTGGCGTTCGCCGACCTGGGCGCGGAGGCCCGCCGCCGCTGGGTGGCGGACTATCTCCAAGAGCAGCCATCGCTGCTGATCTGGGACGGCGTGGAGGGCGTGGCCGGCTTCCCGGCCGGCGCGCCGGGCGTGCTGGAACCTGCCGAGCAGACGGACCTGGCCGCCTTCCTCACTGAGGTGACCCAGGGCGGCGTCAGCCGGGCGCTGCTGGTCAGCCGCCGCCGGGAGGAACCGTGGCGACCGGCGGGCCGCGACCCGGTGCTGGCGCTGACCGGCCTCCGGGGGCATGACCGCATCGAGCTGGGACAGAAGGTGCTGGAACGGGCAGAGGTGGACCCCGGCCGGCTCACCGCCGAGTACCTGGAGGTCCTGGAGGTGCTGGAGGGCAACCCCCTGGCCATGCAGATTGCCCTGCCCTTGCTTAAGCAAACGCTCCCTTCCGTGCTGCTGGGCGAGCTGAAGGCCGGCATCGCCAAGCTCCCGCCCAGCTCCCAGGAGGAGGCCCGCTCTCCCTGCCTGACCGCGGCCATGGAGTGCTCCTGGGGGCACATGTCCCACCGGAACCGCACCCACCTGCCCTTCCTGTCCCTGTTCCAGCGTCGGGTGATGCTGGACATCCTGACCCACATCACCCAGGAGCGGCCCTATCGCACCGCCATACGCGAGGAGCTGGGCTGGGGCGCCTGCCGCACCCTGCTGCGCACGGCCCTCACCGGCGGGTTTCTGGAACCCGTCTCGCCATCGGTGTTCCAGATACACCCGGCTATGCCCTGGTTCTACGGCCGCAAGCTCCACCAGCAGGCGCCGGCCGCGGCCCTCCGCCAGTTGGAGCAGGAGTTCCTGCGGGTCTACGCCGACACCGCCGACTACTTCATGGAGTCGCTGTACGAGAACCAGGACGCCGGCGCCACCGCCGTGCTGGCCGAGGAGGGGAACCTCACCCAGGCCCTGGCCCTGGCCCTGGAAAGCCGCCAGTGGGAGCAGGCCCAACTGGTGGTCCAGCCCCTGGCCCAGGTGTACCGGATGCAGAAGCGGCACCCCGAGCTGCGCCGGCTGCGCCGCCAGCTTCTGGACGCCGCCGGTCACACCGCCGCCGAGGCCACCAGCCGCGGCGCCGGGGAACTATGGCTCTACCTGGTGGGCACGGAAGCCAGCGAGGCGGTGGACCTGCTGGAGCTGGACTACGGTGAGTCGCTGAACCAGCAGCTCCTGGCGCACCTGTCGGCCCAGCCGGAGGGCGCCGCCGACCCGCGCACCGCGGCGGTGTACCACCAACTGGGCGCCATCGCGTTGCGTCGCGGCCAGCTTGACGCCGCCGAGGGGTTCTTCCAGCAGTCCCTGGGCATCATCGAAGGCGGGGAGGACCCCGCCGCCGCCGCCGACGACTACTCCTCCCTGGGACAGGTCAAACAGCACCAGCGCCGCTACACCGAGGCCAAGGAGTGGTTCAAGAAGGCCCTGGACCTCCACCAGAGGATTCCCGACCAGGAGCAGATGGTCAAGGACTACCGGGCTCTGGGGCTGATGTGCCAGATGAAGTTCGAGTACGAAGAAGCCCATAGTTGGTACACCAGGGCCCGGGAGATGGTGGAGGAGAGCCGGGACGAGGAGACCGCGGTCCAGGTGTTCCATGAGTTGGGCACTCTCTGTCACGCCCAGTACCTGTTTGATGATGCCGAGAGCTGGTACATGCAGGCCCTCTCCCTGAGCGACCGCCTGCACAACGAGCCCAGGATGGCGGTGGAGATGCACCATCTGGGCCTGCTGACCCAGACCCGGGGCATCCTCTACGATGACGCCGAGGGCTGGTACATGGCGGCCCTGGAGAAGCACCAGCAGCTGGGCAACCGCCGGGGCGAGGCCGACGAGTGCCGCCAGCTGGGCGTGTTGTTCCACGAGCAGAAGCGGCTGCCCGAGGCCGAGCAGTGGTACCAGCGGGCGCGGGAGATTTTTGAGTCTCTGCGGGACGTGCAGCGCACCGCCCGGACCTACGGCCAGCTGGCCATGGTGGCCGAGGAGCGCGGCGACCTGCCCCACGCCCTGGACTGGGCGGCCCGCACCTACCGGCTGGCCCTGGACTACGCGGGCCAGGGCATCGGCGCCGACCTGTCGCTTCAGGTGAAGGCCCACCTGGCCCGCCTGCGGGACAAGTACGGGCTGGAGAACTTCCAGACGTGGTGGCGCGGCTCCGTGGGCAGCGACCCGCCCACCGACCTGGACGTGGACACCAGCGGGATACTGTGACAGCGCAGGACCCCCAAATTGTCAAAACAGTGCGGGTAGAAGGTAAAGCGGCATGGAAGGCATCAGATATGTCATCACCGACCAGGGGAAAAGGACCGCCGTACTGATAGACTGGGAGCAGCTCGGGGGGCTTTGGGAAGACTTCTGTGACATGATGCTGGCCCGTCAGCGGGCTGAAGAACCGCGGGAGCTGGAGTCCGTGAGGAAAAAGCTGCGCCAACAGCGTCGGTTAATAAGTCCCTCCCCTTGATAAGGGGAGGTTAGGAGGGGTCGTTCCATGTTACGATGCAGAGACCACCCCCTCTGTATCTCCCCTTGGTAAGGGGGAGAAAATCCGCCTGGTGAAATACTGTTAGTAAACCGCAGATCATTCAACGTTTGATAGCTAAGCCCCAATTTTCGAGGTGACACATGGCAGTAACCAAACTGGAGATCAAGTCCCGGCAACCCTTTGCCGAAGGCAAGAGCTTCGGCAAGACCGGCGCTTACGAGCAGCTGGACGGCACGGCCCACTTCGCCGTGGACCCGGAGCACCTGGCCAACGGCGTCATCACCGACCTGAAGCTGGCCCCCCGCGACGGCCAGGGCCAGGTGACCTTCACCGCGGACTTCCGCATCCTCAAGCCGGTGGAGCTGCCCAAAGGCAACCACAAGCTTCTGTTTGACGTGCTGAACCGGGGCCGCCAGCGGGCCCTGGCCTACTTCAACATGGCGCCGGACCGCGCCCCCGACGCGCCCCAGGACCCCGGCGACGGCCTGCTCATGCGCCACGGCTACACCACCGTGTGGTGCGGCTGGCAGCACGACGTGCCCGAGACGCCCGGCCTCATGCGGGTGGCCGCGCCCGAAGCTCGCACCGCCGACGGCCCCGTGTCGGGGCCCATCGCCTTCACTTTCCAGCTCAACGCCCCGGCCCAGGTGCAGCTCCTGGGCGACCGCCAGCACCAGCCGTACTCGGCCAGCAACACCAAGGACCCCGACGCCGTGCTCACCGTGCAGGACCACGACGACGCGCCCCCTCGCATCATCCCCCGCGACCAGTGGTCCTTCGCCCGGCTGGAGCGGGGTCGGCCCAAGGCCGACGCGTCCCACATCCACCTGGCCGCGGGCTTCGAGGCGGGCAAGGTCTACCGGGTAACCTACACCACCAGCGGCGCGCCGGTGGTGGGCGCCGGCCTGCTGGCCACCCGGGACCTGGTCTCCTTCCTGCGCAACGAAGAGGACGCCGCGGCCAACCCCTGCGCCGGAGGCATCCAGTATGCCTACGCCTTCGGCGCGTCCCAGAGCGGCCGGGTCCTGCGCCACTTCCTCCACCTGGGGCTAAACCAGGACGAGGCTGACCGCACCGTGTTCGATGGCCTGATCGCCCACATCGCCGGCGGGCGTCGCGGCGAGTTCAACCAGCGGTTCGGCCAGCCCTCCAGCGTAGTGGAGCAGAGCACCAGCAGCCTGTTCCCCTTCGCCGATATCGCCCAGACCGACCCGGAGACCAAGCGGGCCGACGGCCTGCTGGCCCGGCTGGCCGCCCGGAACAAGCTGCCCAAGGTTATGTTCACCAACTCCTCGGCGGAGTACTGGGGCGGGCACGCCGCCCTGACCCACGTTGACCTGGCCGGCGCCAAGGACCTCAAACCCTTCGACTCGGTGCGCATCTACTACTTCGCCGGCACCCAGCACGCCTCGGGCACCTACCCCCTGACCGACCAGGACGCCAACAACGGCGCCCACGGGCGTCAGTTGTTCAACTGCGTGGACTACAAGCCGTTGCTGCGGGCCGCCCTGGTGCGCCTGGACCGCTGGGTCACCACGGGAGAACCGCCGCCGCCCAGCCGCCATCCCCGCGTGGACGATGGCACCGCCATCCGCCCCGAGCGGTTGGCCACCACCTTCCGGGCTATCCCCGGGGTGGAGTTCCCAGCCCAGCTGCGCCGCCTGCATCGCCTGGACTTTGGGCCGGATGAAGGGGTTATTGCCCAACTGCCGCCCACCATCGGCAAGCCCTACCCCAACCTGGTCTCCGCAGTGGACCGAGACGGCAACGACGTGGCCGGCATCCGTATGCCCGAGATCTCCGTGCCGCTGGCCACCCACACCGGCTGGAACCTGCGCCACACCGACATCGGCGGCCAGGGCCAGATGCTGCGCCAGCTTGGGTCAACCATACCTTTCCCGGCCAACCGGGTGGACCGGGAGGATGCCCGGGACCCCCGCCGCTCCATTGACGAACGCTACCCCTCCAAGAAGGACTACACGTTCCGAATACGCCTGGCCGCCCAGGACCTGGTGTCCGGCGGATACCTGCTGGAAGAGGACGTGGAGCGCCTGGTGACCCAGGCCGGGGAGCGGTACGACCTGTTCCGCAGCCGCGCCCTGGCGGTGCCCCGGCCGGTTGGGGCGGATGACTAAGGGGGGAGGTGACCTTTTCCTCCCCTTACCAAGGGGCGGTTAGAGCCTGCCCTGAGCACAGTCGAAGGGAGGGGTCGTTCCCACCCGCTGGGCGGAGACCACCCCCTCTTTAATCTCCCCCTTTGGTAAGGGGGAGAAATAGGATTGCCACGCACTTCTAGACTCTCGGCAGTCACAGCCCGGCAAGAGAGGAGCACACCATGGACATCGGCACGTCGGTACCCCTGCCCGCCTACGCGGTGGACGTGGCCTACATCGCCCGCAAGGCGGAGGAGTTGGGCTTTGAGTCCATCTGGTACGCGGAGCACCCCATAATCCCGGTGCACAGCAACAGCCCCTTCCCGGCCACCGGCGGGCCCATCCCGGACAGTTACTCCCACTTCGTGGACCCCTTCATCGCCCTGGCCCGGGCCTCGGGGGTCACCAAGAAGATCAAGCTGGCCACCGGCATCACCCTGGTGCCGGAGCGCAACCCCCTGCTCCTGGCCAAGGAGGTCGCCACCCTGGACCACTTCAGCGGCGGGCGGTTCCTCTTCGGCATCGGCGCCGGCTGGCTGCGGGAGGAGACGGAGATCATGGGCGGCGACTTCGACCACCGCTGGACCCAGGTGCGGGAGTCGGTGCTGGTGATGAAGGAGCTGTGGACCAAGGAGCAGGCCGAGTACCACGGCCGCTACTACGACTTCCCGCCGGTGAAGTCCTACCCCAAGCCGGTGCAGAAGCCCCACCCGCCGGTAATCCTGGGCGGCATGGCCAAGAACGTGCTGAAGCGGGTGGCCTCCTGGGCCGACGGCTGGATGCCCAACCGGGTTACCCCCCAGCAGGTGGAGGATAGCCGCGCCATTCTCGATACCCTGGCCGCCGAGGGTGGCCGGGACCCGGCGGCGCTGAGCATCTCGGTGTTCGGCCAGAACCCCGACCGCCAGTTATGTCAGGACCTGGTCAACGCCGGCGCCAACCGGGTGATCGTGCGCCCTGAGTTCTGCCGCACCGAGCGGGAGATGGGCCGGGAGCTGGAGCGCGTGGCCGAGGCAGTGTTAAGGTAGTTAGTGCCTATCCTGATAACCGCAGAGAACACTGAGGACGCAGAGAGTTTAGGATTGGTAGTCAATTGTCTCAGCGGCAGGGTCGTTTCATTTTCCCCAAAGGTAGGGGGAGGCTCTATGTGTCT